>JAZRZY010000184.1:0-3914 GCA_045601605.1 Eubacteriales bacterium | reverse complement strand
CGGTGCAACCAGAGAAAGCGCCCCACCCGATGCTCGTCACGCTGTTCGGGATGGTGACGGAGGTCAGACCGGTGCAATCAGAGAAAGCGCCCTCCCCAATGCTCGTCACGCTGTTGCCGATGGTAACGGAAGTCAGACCGGTGCAATCATAGAAAGCATATCTCCCAATGCTCGTCACGCTGTTGCCGATGGTGACGGAGGTCAGACCGGTGCAATCATAGAAAGCGCCCCACCCAATGCTCGTTACACCATCTTCAATCACAACAGACATGATATCAGTTCCCCACGGCGCAAAAAGATCAGACCAATAATCATAATCCGCCATTGCACCGTTGCCGGAGATGGTAAGTTTGGTACCATCGAGCGTCCAGGTGCAGTCGCCGGTCGTGCCGGAGGTCGCCGCAAACGCAGGCAACACCGAAAGCGGCGCGAGGAGCGCCATCACCATGCAAATAGTGAGAACGAATGAGATAAGTTTTTTCATAATGCATTCTCCAAACAAAATAAAAAGTGCGCAGCCGAAGCTACGCACTATGTAAAATGCATAGCTCCAAATGTTGCGACACATTTTTAACTCATTCCGTATGAGAATGCGAAAAAAGAGCATGCATTTTTACCAAGGGTAAAAACACAAACTCATACGGCCTGAGTAATATTCAAATGTGTCGCACTTGCATTTTAGCACAATTGTAAATATTTGTAAACACAAAAAGAAAAGAATCCCGCTTGGATTTTTACCAAACAGGATCTTGTAATTATGAAGAACTGAGCTTACTTTTATATCTTGATAACACAATTTTTTCAATTTCTTCTAGATAATTTTCGCCAGATTCACTTATTAAATATTTTTCGTCTTTCTTTTTGTTGATTAAATAATTGCTTATAAACTTTTTATAGTAAAAATCATGAGAAAAATAATCTTCCCATATATCATTTTACACGCCGATAAAAGTTTTTCGGTAAGTGAATTTGCCTTTCTCAAAGTATGTAACCCACTATGACACTTTCAAGTCGAAAGTGTCGTTTTCTTTTTGTATAGAAAAACGGAGACAACTTCTTTACGAAGTGTCTCCGTTTCGCGGTGCTTTTTTCTGTCTTTTTCTTACGCCTGTTTCTTCGACAGGGCGCGGATGACGAAGAGGGTACCGAGCATCAAAGCGATGGCGATCGGCAGGACGATCAACCAGTTTTGGATGAAGCCGGCGAGGATATAGGAGACGAACGAGACGCCTGCCACGGTCAGCGCGTAGGGCAGCTGGGTAGAGACGTGATTGACGTGGTTGCACTGCGCGCCGGCAGACGCCATAATGGTCGTGTCGGAGATCGGCGAGCAGTGGTCACCGCAGACGGCACCGGCAAGGCAGGCGCTCATCGCAATGATGAGGATCTCCCCGCCGCCGGAGAACACGGTCATCACGATCGGGAGCAGGATGCCGAAGGTGCCCCAGGAGGTGCCGGTCGCAAAGGCGAGCCCGAAGGCGATCAGGAAGATCACGGCGGGCAAGAACGCCGCAAGGCTTCCGGCAGACTCACCGAGCGCGATCTTCACGAAGAGATCCGCGCCGAGCATACCGCGGGTGATGCCGCCGAGCGTCCAGGCAAAAATGAGAATGAGGATCGCGGGGACCATTGCGCGGAAGCCCTTCGGGATCGCTTCCATCGCGGTCTTGAAGGTGATGACGCGACGGGCAAGCAGATACAGGATCGTGATCACGATGGCGATCAGCGCGCCCCAGGAAAGACCTGCGGCGGCGTCACTGCCGGCAAAGGCAAGCGCAACGTTGAGATAGTTTGCGCTCTCGGCATCGAAAAAGCCGCCGGAGTAGATCATCCCGATCACACAGAAGACAACCAGAAGGAGCACGGGAACGACCAGGTCAAAGACGCGCCCCTTTTCGGAAACGACTTCGTCCTCGCTGTCCACGCGTTCACCCTCAGAGAACAGATCGCCGAGGAGGGCGTTCTTTTCGTGACGGAGCATGGGGCCGTAATCGAATTTCATCACGGCAAGCGTGATCACCATCACGATGGTCAGAAGCGAATAGAAGTTGTAGGGGATGGCACGAATGAAGAAATCCAGACCCTGCTCGTCGCCGACGACGCTGGTGACGGCGGCCGCCCAGGAGGAGATCGGCGCGATCATGCAGATCGGCGCGGCAGTCGCGTCGATGATGTAAGCAAACTTCGCACGCGAAATCTTGTGGGAATCCGTAACGGGGCGCATCACGCTGCCGACGGTCAGACAGTTGAAATAGTCGTCGATGAAGATCAGCACGCCGAGTGCGAAGGTGGCAAGCTGTGCACCGGCGCGCGTCTTAACGTGGGCTCTTGCCCAGCGACCGAAGGCGGCAGAGCCGCCGGCGGCGTTGACGAGGGCAACCATAATGCCGAGCAAAACGAGGAAGATCAGGATGCCGGCGTTGTAGCTGTCGGCAACGTTGGCGATCAGGCCGTCCCCGACGAGCGCATCGATCGCGCCGACGACGTCAAAGTTGGAATAAAACAGCACGCCGGAGACGATACCGATAAACAGCGAGCTGTAAACCTCCTTGGTGATGAGCGCCAGCACGATGGCGATGATGGGAGGCAAGAGCGAGGCGACCGTGCTGTAGTAACGGCTGTCGGCAGGAGTCGAAGAGATCGCGGTGCCGCCGCAGGCGTCACACTCGACCGTCTTGCCCTCGCAGACGTCGCACTTTTTCATGTGCTCTCCGCCCACGGTACAGGCAAGCAGAACGACCGCCGCCAAAAGAAGCACGACGACCGCGAGCTTTAAGGCGAGTTTCTTGTTCATTTTGCAGTTTCCTTTCCGTAAAATATAAAATTGCCGCAGAGAGAGACCCTCTGCGGCAACGACAACGCACACAACGGTAGCTCTCCACAAAACTGTGACAGTCCCGAGCATCTTCTGAACGGGGGACCAGTCCTCCGCACCGCTTGCGTGACGGAGAACTTCGGCAAAGCACCCTTTTGCCGGGGACGACAGCGCGCCCGCGTTCCGGTGACTGATGTGCATTGCGCCTCTACGCTTTTTGCTGTGTGCCATTATAACGGAATGCCCCCCGCTTGTCAACACAAAACACAAAATTTGCGCGCGCGGCATTTTTGTGTTATACTGTGGAAAACGGATACGGAGGCCCCCTATGGCAAACAAACATCCCGAGTTTTGGCGCACGGTAAAATTCACGCTCTTTTCCATCTCGGCAGGCGTCATTCAGATCGGCACCTACGCCCTCTTCCGCGAGGTACTTGGCTGGGAGGAGTGGATCGCCTACCTCATCTCGCTCGTGCTCTCCGTCGTCTGGAATTTCACTCTAAACCGCAAATTCACCTTCCAATCGGCGGCGAACATCCCCGTTGCGATGGCAAAGGTCGCACTCTTCTACCTCGTCTTCACGCCGCTTTCCACTTGGTGGACCGCCGCGCTCACGGGCGGCGAGACCGAGAGTCTCCTCGCCTACGGCGTGGAGCTCGGCACGCTGCTGATCAACTTCGTCACCGAATACCTCTACCAACGCTTCTTCGTCTTCCGCGGCTCGATCGACTCCGCGAAAGAAACAGAAAAAGACGCGTCCGTTTTATAATTCTCCGCGAGGCGCTTATGAGATCCTTTTTCCGCTCACTCATCTCCCTCTTTCTCTCCGTCGTGTTTGCCTACGTCATAAGCTATTTCTGCCTGCTCTTTGCACGCGAGGGAGAGATGAACGTTCTGGAGGAGTTTTTCTATCTCTATCTGCACCACACCTCGGGGGATCTGTGGTTGCGTATCCTCTTCCCCGTCACGTGGGTAGCGGCATTCTGCTATATGACAAGCGTCTTCTCCGTCAACCGTGACAACAAAAGCGCGTGGACCAACAAAATGCTCGGCATCCCCTATTCCTACGCCGAGGAGCGTCGCAGTTATTGGAAAAGCC
>JAZRZY010000183.1:0-9708 GCA_045601605.1 Eubacteriales bacterium | reverse complement strand
ATAAGGAAGGTAATTCTTTGCTGGATGACTGCCTTGAAATTAAAAGAATACTCATTTCTACACTGAAAACTGCAAAAGAAAACAAATAAAAAAAGCCGAAAAGCCTTCATTTTACAAGGGTTTTCGGCTCTTTGTCATTTTAGTGATTCTCGTAAAAAAGTTCAAAAATCCATTAGCAAGAATTTTTTGCTAATAAAATTAACTAAAATTACTATAAAATCACATCCTCCTTCAAGGCGGACGGTTTGCTAATGAAAATTAGCACGAAAAATGGCGTTTTGCTAATTTCCTGCTAATGGGATTTTTGATGAAATCCTGCTAATGAAAAAGGCGGTTGTTTTATCCATATATCAAATACTATTCATCAAGGTGACACTACTTGATTTCAATATTTTAAATGTGATATAATATTTTCAATAAATTTTGTTTTGTAAAGGCGGTGTTATTGTGGAACACATAATTCGTATATTAACTTTCGCTCTTATACCGATTATTGTAAACGGTGTTTTTGCTTTTTTGCGTCAACCAAAAACAGCAGAAAAAGGGAAAGTACATTTGCCTAAATTCTTTGCAATTTTGGGAGCAATAACATCTGCACTCTTTTTGGTGCCGGCTATTATTACTGCGTTTTCCGATGAAGCTATATGGGTGCCTATTGGTTTTCTTGTTTTTTCCTTGTTAGGTGCCACATTGATTGTTGCTTTTGTGAATTGCAGAATATCCTATGATGAAGACGGTTTCGTTGCAAAAACTTTCTTTGGTATAAAAAGAAAAGTGTCTTATGACCAAGTTACCGCTATAAAGGAAAATATGCACGAAACCTATATTTATATTGGTAAACGAAGAGTTATGGTTGATGAATTTTCTATAGGCGGAAAAGATTTTATCAACCTTGTTAAAAAGAAATACAGAACTCTTCATAACGAACAAAGCCTACCCAAGATAACGAAAACCAAGAATGATATTTTTAATGGGCATGTAAATGATGCAGCAGGGTTTTATGTTGTATATGGTATGGTGTCTGTTCTATTAGTGGGATTTATTGTATTTTTGGTTTGTGATATTTACATACCTAAAAATGCGAATAATACTGTTGAACAAACAGTAACCTTCAAAGCTTATGATGTAAAAGAAGATGAAGTGATATTAACTTCTACGGATGATAATATTTATAAAATTTCATATGCCGCTGAACAAATTAATATCAATGGAATCAAATCAATTTGTAACGGGAAATCAAAGGTAACAACATATTCTAAAGAGGTTACACCTGATGATGAGGAAGATTTTTATTCAATAAAAGCGATTAAGTATAATGATAGTTATCTTTTAAGCTTTGAAGAAGAAAGTCAATTATATAGACAAGAAAGTTGGCCGATTGTTGCTTTGTTTTTGTTTATGTTGTTAATTTGGGTAGCGTTTATTGTCGCTTCAATTGTTGTTGGCAGAAATCCCCAAAAATTCAGCAAAAAAGTTGTAAAAATGTTTTTCAAAGACGGATACATCAATTATTAGAATATTTACGACAGTATGTTACTGCAATAACATACTGTCGTTTCCCTTTTTTCAGTTCTTTGCTAATTGCTTGCTAAAATGAACAGTTAAAATCAAATGATATTTTATACTTTTTCTTGGTAAAAGAATAACTGCATAATAAAAGAAGAAGCAAGAAACAGTGGGATTTTTAGGGCTTTTATGAGCTTAAAATGCCATCCACCTCCCAAACTCCTAAGCGGAAGGTCGGGGATTCGAATTCCTTCAGGCGCGCCAGAAGCACTTGCTTTTTTGCAAGTGCTTTTCTTCTTGCGCGGCGGGGGGCGATGTGGTAAAATGGAAGAAAGGAAAGGAGGCAAAACGGATGCGAAACAAGAAACAGCTCAAGCGCGCGATCACGGTCCTGTTCGCCCTGCTGCTCCTCGGTACGGCGGCGGTGTTCGGCCTCAACGCGCACGTTCAAGGCGTCGCAAAAGACAAGATCCTTTCCGCAGAAGAGATCCGGGACTTTGAGGGGGCTGACTGCATTCTGGTACTCGGCTGTAAGGTGCGTGAGGACGGCACGCCGAGCGATATGCTCCGCGACCGGCTCGACACGGCGCTTTCCCTCTTTGAAGCCGATGCGGCGCCGAAGCTTCTCATGAGCGGTGACCACGGGCAAAAGGAGTACGACGAGGTCAACGCAATGAAGGATTATGCCCTCGACGCAGGCGTGCAAAGTGAGGACGTTTTCATGGATCACGCGGGCTTTTCCACCTACGAAAGCCTGTACCGCGCACGCGAGATCTTCGACTGTAAAAAGATCGTCATCGTCACGCAAAAGTACCACCTGTACCGCGCACTCTACATTGCCGAAAGTCTCGGGATCGAAGCGCGAGGAGTCGCCGCCGACCTGCACGCCTACGGCGGGCAGACGGGGCGCGAGGTGCGCGAGATCTTGGCACGAAACAAGGACTTTTTCTCCTGTCTCTTCCAAGCGAAGCCGACCTATCTCGGCGAGTCGATCCCCATTTCGGGAAACGGCGATCTCACCAATGACAAGCACGGGGCAACGTTCGCGTAACGCCCCGTTTTTTGCGCTCGAAAAGGGGCGCGGATACTTGCTTTTTTTTGCGTTTTATTATATAATAATATGATTTTTCAAAAAATTACGAAAAGGAAACCGATCATCATGGCTGAAATCAGACCCTTCGGTGCACTGCGCTTCACCGAAAAGGCGGGCGAGCTTGCCTCCTGCCTCTGTCCCCCCTACGACATCATCCCCGAGGCCGAGCGCGTAGCCCTCGCCGAGCAGAATCCCAACAACGTCATCCGCCTCGAACTGCCGCGCGGCGAGAACCCCTATGAACAGGCCGCCGCGACCCTGAAGGACTGGATGGAGCGCGGCATCCTCGCCGAGGACGAAAAGGAAGGCCTCTATGTTTACGAAGAGGAATTTGAGGTCAAGGGCGAAACGAAGAAGATCCGCGGTCTGGTCTGCACCGTCCGTCTGGAGGAATTCTCCAAGGGCATCGTGCTTCCCCACGAGGAGACCCTCTCGAAGGCAAAGCAGGATCGCTTCAACCTGATGTGTGCCTGCGGCTGTAACTTCAGCCAGATCTACAGCATGTACCTCGACCCCGAAAAGGTCGTCAAGGGCGAGCTTGACAAGATCGCAGAAGGAAAGCCCGTAAACGACCTCGTCACCTCCGACGGCATCACCCAACGTCTGTGGGTCTGCCAAGACCGTGACACAATCCAAAAGATCGCGGAGGCGTTCTCCGACAAGCAGCTCTACATCGCCGACGGTCACCACCGCTACGAAACGGCAATCAACTACCGCAACCATCTGCACGAAAAGGGCGTTGCGACCTCCCCCGACGACAAGGCGAACTTCGTGATGATGTACCTGATCGACATCGACGACGAGGGGCTCGTGATCTTCCCGACGCACCGCGTACTTTTTGACCTTGAGGCATTCGACCTCGATGCGGTGCTTTCCAAGGTGAGCGAATACTTCACCGTCGAAGACCGCGAGGGCATCGAGGGCATTGAGGACGCGCTTTCCGAATACGCCGACGTGCCGAGCTTTGCGCTCTACGCCGGAGGAGACTCCTGGAAGCTTTTGCGACTCAAGGATGCGAGTGTGCTGGACACGCTCATCACCGACCGCAGTGCCGCCTACCGCGCGCTCGACGTCACCGCTCTGCACAGCCTGATCCTTGAGGTGTGCTTCGGCATCGACCGCGAGAATATGGCCAATCAAAAGAATCTGATCTACACCCGAGACGAAAAAGAGGCGCTCGACCTCGTCCGAGAAGGACGCGCCGACTGCTCCTTTATCTTAAATCCAACCAAGATCCACCAGATCCGCGACGTCGCCGCCGCAAGCGACAAGATGCCGCAAAAATCCACCTACTTCTATCCGAAGCTCATCACGGGCCTGACGATGAACAAACTTCTGTAAGCGAGGCTACTTATGAAAGGCGAAATGCTCGATAAAACTTATTCTCCCGCATCCTTTGAGGAAAAGCATTATCAAACTTGGCTCAAGGAAGGTTATTTTGATCCAAAACCCGGCGAAAAGGGCACGTTTTCCGTGGTCATTCCCCCGCCCAACGTAACCGGTCAGCTCCACCTCGGACACGCACTCAACCATACCACACAGGACATTCTCGTGCGCTACAAGCGCATGCAGGGCTTTGAGACCCTGTGGCTGCCCGGCACCGACCACGCCGGCATCGCCACCCAGATCCGCGTGGAGCAGGCTTTGCGTGAGGAGGAAGGCAAGAGTCGCCACGATCTCGGACGCGAGAAGTTCACCGAGCGCGTCTGGGAGTGGAAGGAAAAATACGGCGCGACCATCATCAATCAGACGCAAAAGCTCGGCTCTTCCTGCGATTTTTCGCGCCTGCGCTTCACGATGGATGCAGGACTCTCCCGCGCCGTTCGCAAGACCTTCGTGGACTACTACAACAAGGGTCTGATCTATCAGGGCTACCGCATCACCAACTGGTGCCCCCACTGCGTCACCGCGCTTGCCGACACCGAGGTCGAGCACAAGGATCTTGACGGCCATTTCTGGGACATCAACTACCCGCTCGCAGACGGAAGCGGCTACGTGACCATTGCCACCACGCGCCCCGAGACGCTGCTCGGTGACACGGCACTCGCCGTACACCCCGAGGACGAGCGTTACAAGGACATCGTCGGCAAGGAGGTCATCCTGCCCCTGCTCGGCCGCCGCATCCCCGTGATCGCCGACGAATACGTCGAACGCGAATTCGGCACGGGCGTCGTGAAGATCACCCCCTGCCACGACCCCAACGACTTTGAGGTCGGTCTGCGCCACGATCTGCCGCAGATCTGCGTCTTCGACGACCACGCACGCGTCAACGAAAACGGCGGAAAGTATGAAGGACTGGAGCGCTTTGAGGCGAGACGACAGATCCTCGCGGATCTCGAGGCAGAAGGACTGCTCGTCGGCGAACGCGCCCATTCCCACGCCGTCGGTCACTGCTACCGCTGCGGCACCGTCATTGAGCCGCTTGCCTCCAAGCAGTGGTTCGTAAAGATGAAGCCGCTCGCCGAGCCCGCCATCAAGGCGGTCAAGGACGGCGACATCAAGTTCGTTCCCGAACACTTTGAAAAGATCTATTTAAACTGGATGGAAAACATCCACGACTGGTGCATTTCCCGTCAGCTCTGGTGGGGGCACCGCATCCCCGCCTTCTACTGCGACGACTGCGGAAAGACCACCGTCAGCGAGACCGATCTTACCGTCTGCCCGCACTGCGGCGCAACGGTGCATCAGGATGAGGACGTGCTGGACACCTGGTTCTCCTCGGCGCTGTGGCCCTTCTCCACGCTGGGCTGGCCCGAAAGCACCGAGGACCTCGCCCGTTACTACCCGACGAGCGTGCTTGTCACCGCCTACGACATCATCACCTTCTGGGTCTCCAAGATGATCTTCTCCGGCCTCGCGCTGACCGACAAGGCTCCCTTCCCGACCGTGTTCATCCACGGCCTTGTGCGCGACAACAAGGGCAGAAAGATGTCCAAATCCCTCGGAAACGGCATCGATCCCCTCGAGGTCGTCGAGCAGTACGGTGCAGACGCCCTGCGCTTTACGCTTGCCACGGGCTCCACTCCCGGCAACGATCTGCGCTTCTCCCTCGACCGCGTTGAGGCGAGCCGCAACTTTGCCAACAAGCTCTGGAACGCCTCGCGTTTCGTCCTGATGAACCTCGACGACGAGGTCGCCGCCGATCCTGCTGCGACCGCTCTTGCCACCGAGGACAAATGGATCCTCGGCGAGTTCAACCGTCTGGTGGACGAGGTCAGCGCCAACCTTGACAAGTACGAGATTGGCATTGCCCTCTCCAAACTCTACGACTTCGTGTGGGACGTCTTCTGCGACTGGTACATTGAGCTCTCCAAGCCCCGTCTGATGAACAAGGACACCGCCGAGAACGCCGCCGCACAGTCCACGCTTGCCTACGTCCTCGCAGGCACGCTCAAGCTTCTCCACCCGATCATGCCCTTCATCACCGAAGAGATCTACCAAAAGCTTCCGAACAGCACCTCTTCCATTATGGTCTCCGAGTGGCCGCAGAGCCGCGCAGACTTCTCGTTTGATCCTGAAATGAGCGCGATGGAGCGCGTGATCGAGGCGATCACCGCCGTCCGCCGCATCCGCGCCGAAAAGAACGTGGCGCCGAAGGTGAAGGCTCCCGTCTATCTCAAGACCGAGTTCGAAGGCGACTTTGTCGGTGCAGAGACCTTCTTTGCGCGTCTTGCCGGTGCCGACACGCTCACCTTTGTCAAGGAAGCCCCCGAGGGCGGCATCGCCGCCGCGACGACGGCCTCCACCGTCTTCCTGCGCCTCTCCGACCTGGTTGACACCGAGGCGGAAAAGAAGAAGCTTTCCGCCGAGTGTGAGAACCTCGAAAAGCTCATCCTCTCCACGCAAAAGAAGCTCGACAACGCCGACTTCGTCGCCCGCGCGCCCGAAGCCGTCGTCCAAAAGGAGCGCGACAAGCTCGCAGGCTACGAGGCCGCGCTGCAAAACGCACGCGACGCCCTTGCCGCGCTGTAACCGAGTTTTCTCTTCTTTCTTCTTTCGTGAGAAAGAAGAAAGAAGCAAAGAAGAAAGTGGTGAGTCGGAAAGGAAAAGGGAAGAGAAATACATACGACAGGCGTTTTTCGAAATGATCTTTTCATCCTGCCCCGTTGTTTGGGGCAGGGTGTGCGGAAGGCCGCCTTTTTGTTTTTTTCACTTGGGCTTTTCTTTGCTTCTTTCTTTTCGACCGAAAAGCCGGAGGGTTTTATGTACGATTGTTTTGTTACCGCACCCTGCCCCCGTTGTTTGGGGGCAGGGTTTGCGGAAGGCTGCCTTTTTGTTTTTTTCACTTGGGCTTTTCTTTGCTTCTTTCTTTTCGACCGAAAAGCCGGAGGGTTTTGTGTACGATTGTTTTGTTACCGCACCCTGCCCCCGTTGTTTGGGGGCAGGGTGTGCGGAAGGCCGCCTTTTTGTTTTTTCACTTGGCTTTTCTTTGCTTCTTTCTTTTCGACCGAAAAGCCGGAGGGTTTTATGTACGGTTGTTTTGTTACCGCACCCTGCCCCCGTTGTTTGGGGGCAGGGTGTGCGGAAGGCCGCCTTTTTTGTTTTTTCACTTGGGCTTTTCTTTGCTTCTTTCTTTTCGACCGAAAAGAAAGAAGACACCCTCTCCCCAACCAAAAAACAAGACCGCTTTCGCGGTCTTGTTTCGGTTTACAGAACTTTGGAGAGAAAGTCTTGCAGGCGCGGGGATTTGGGATTTGTGAAGAATTCTTCGGGTTCTGCCTCCTCCACGATCACGCCTCCGTCGAGGAAGAGGACCTTGTCAGCCACTTCACGGGCAAAGCCCATTTCGTGCGTGACGATGACCATCGTCATCTTTTCTTCCGCGAGGCTTTTCATCACCTGTAAGACCTCGCCGACCATTTCGGGATCAAGGGCGCTTGTCGGCTCGTCAAAGAGCATCACATCGGGGTTCATGGCAAGCGAGCGAACGATGGCAATGCGCTGTTTTTGGCCGCCGGAGAGCTGGATGGGGTAACTGTCTGCCTTTTCGGGCAGGCCGATGCGCTCCAAAAGCTCCATGGCGCGCTTGTTTGCTTCCTCCTGCGTCATGCGACCGAGCTTGACGGGGGCAAGCGTAATGTTTTCCTTCACCGTAAGGTGCGGAAAGAGATTGAACTGCTGGAATACCATACCCATGCGGGCACGCACGGCGTTGATGTTGCACTGTTTGGTGTTGATCTGTTCGCCTTCGAACCAGATTTCACCCGAGGTCGGTTCTTCCAGCAAATTGAGGCAACGCAGGAAGGTGGACTTGCCGCTGCCGGAGGGCCCGACGACGGCAATGACCTCGCCCTCGTGGATCTCGTAGTCGATGCCGCAGAGGACGTCCACGTTTTCGAAGGATTTGCAAAGATTTTTAACGCTTATCACTTTGGCGCAGCCTCCTTTCCAGAAGTCCCACAAGCCAAGTGGCAATGAGCACGATCACAAGGTAAACGAGCGCCAAGAAGAGGTAGGGAACAAAGGGCTCGTAGGTCTTGGCAATGATGTTGCCGGCAACTTTCGTGATATCCACAACGGTGATGAAGCTCACGACGGAGGTTTCCTTGATCAGGGCGATGAGTTCGTTGCCGAGTGCGGGCAGAATGTTTTTGATCGCCTGCGGAAGCACGATCTTGATGAGCGTGGTACCGTAGGAGAGACCGAGGGAACGACCGGCCTCCGTCTGACCGTGGTCTACGGCAAGGATGCCGCCGCGGATGATCTCCGCAACGTAGGCACCGCTGTTCATACCGAGACAGATGATCGCGGCAAGGACGGGGTCGATGTCGATTTTGGCACAGATACCGAAGTAGAAGAGCAGAAGCTGAACGACGACGGGAGTGCCGCGGAAAATAGCGATGTAGGTGTTGGCAATTCCCGCGAGGATCTTGTTGAAGATGCTCTTGCCGGGCAGCACCTTCATGACGGCCAGAATGATGCCTAAAATCACGCCCAGCACCAAGGCACCGAGCGTGATCAAAGCAGTTTTTCCGAGACCGTCGGCCATCAGGCGCAGACCGCTGCAGTTGTCTTCAAGGAAGGCGCGCGAGAATTTGCCGAAGAAGTCTTCAAACATATTCAGTTTACCGTAAGTTCAGAGAGCGGAGATTAGAGATCCCAAGCCTCGATCATTTCGTCGAGCTTGCCGTTTTCCTTGAGGGTGGCGAGACCGGAGTTGAGCTTTTCGAGCAATTCGGTGTTGCCCTTCTCCACGGCGATGGCGTAATGCTCTTCGGTGAGAACGACGGGGATGATCTTGACGTCATCCTTGTTGTCCTCGGCGGCGACGAGCTTCTCAGCGACGGCGTCGTCCAGGATGAAGGCGTCGAGCTTGCCGTTCTTCAGATCGCCGATGCCGACGGCGGCGGAGTCATAGCCCTGAGAGGTGAGACCTTCGATGGCGGTGTAGCCGAAGTCTTCGTCGCCTTCGATGAAGGCTTTGCCGGTGTAACCGTTGCAGGCGCCGACGGTTTTGCCCTTGAGCTGTTCGGTGATGGCGGCGGCATCGGTGCCGGTGAAGACGGGGTCGTCTGCACGGACGATCAGGACCTGACCGACGACGTAGTAGGGATCGGTGAAGTCAACGGCTTTTTTTCTGGTGTCGTTGATGGTCAGACCGGAGAGACCGGCGTCGCACTTGCCGGAGCTGACGGCGGCGAGGACGGCTTCGAACTTCATGTCGGAGAATTCGTAGCTGAGGCCTTCCGCTTCGCAGATGGCGTTGATGAGATCCACGTCGAAGCCGACGATGTTGCCGTCGGCATCTTTGTATTCGAAGGGTTCGAATTCTGCGTTGGTGGCGACTTTGAGGGTTTCGTCGTTGTTTCCGGTGCAGGCTGCAAAGGCAAACAGGCACAGGACGGCGGCAAGGATGGCCGCAAGAGCTTTGGTGAGTTTCATGGTTCGTTTCCTTTCTTTCGTTTGAAAAGTGAATGTTTTTCGTTGTGTGTGGTGGATGGTCTTTGCTTGATTGATGTCTGGATTATAATCCCATCTTAGTCGCTTGTCAAGAGAAAAATTCATAAAAATTGAATTTTTTTCAAGTTTTTTTGAAAAAAAGCCTCAATTATGCAAAAAATAATGAATAATGCATAAAAATATGCAAAAAAGACGGGTGTCGTGCGACA
>JAZRZY010000182.1:0-3945 GCA_045601605.1 Eubacteriales bacterium | reverse complement strand
AATTCTTCTCTGGAGAATACCTATAGCGAGTTTGATCTGACCCTGCTTCGTCTGTGCGACACCTACAACGTGCCCATCGCCACCAACATTGCCACGGCGGAGGCGCTGGTGCTCGCCTTGGGACGTGGCGACCTTGATTGGCGTATGAATTTAAAGGCCGATCGCAAATAAAGAGATCGAGAGCGTGGGCGGCGCAGAAGCGCCGCCGCCTCTTTTGCAAGAAAGGAACTGCAAATGATACAGAAACCCCGCGGAACGATGGACCTGTTGCCCTCCGTCACCCCGACCTGGCGCAAGGTGGAAAAGATCTGTCTTGATACCGCAAGCCGTTTCGGATTTGAAGAGATCCGCATCCCCACGTTTGAGGCAAGTGAACTTTACCGCCGCGGCGTCGGCGAAGGAACGGACGTGGTGCAAAAGGAAATGTACGATTTTTCCGATAAGGACGGGAGAAGTATGACGCTTCGCCCCGAGGGTACGGCGGGTGTCTCGCGTGCGGTGATCGAAAATTCGCTCTATGCGGGAGCAATGCCCCTGAAGCTCTCTTACCTCGTCTCCTGCTTCCGTTACGAACTGCCTCAGGCAGGCAGAAGCCGCGAGTTTTACCAATTCGGCGTGGAGTGCTTCGGCGCCGCCGATCCCAAGTGTGATGCGGAGGTCATCCTGCTTGCCGCCGAGATCTTCAAAAACCTCGGCATCGATGTGCGGCTGGAGCTCAACTCCATCGGCTGTCCCGAGTGCCGTGCGAAGTATCTTGAGGCGCTCAAGGCTTATTTCGCCGCCCACACCGAGACGCTTTGTGAGACCTGTCAGGGCAGACTGCAGAGAAACGCTCTGCGCGTGCTTGACTGCAAGAGCCCGATCTGCAAGGAAGTGGCTGCGGGTGCGCCGAAAATCCTTGACTTCCTCTGTGAGGAGTGCAAGAGCTCCTTTGATTCCACCTGCAAGACGCTTTCCGACTGCGGTCTTTCCTACACCGTCAATCCGCAGATCGTGCGCGGGCTCGATTATTACCGTGGTGTGGTCTTTGAATTCATCTCCGACGAGATCGGCGCACAGAGCACCGTGTGCGGCGGAGGACGTTACGACGGGCTCATCGAATCCCTCGGCGGCCCCGCGCTTTCGGGCATCGGCTTTGCCATGGGACTGACGCGCATCCTTCTCTGCCTCAAGGCAAAAGAGGAGGAGCTTGAACGTGAAACGCCCGATCTTTACATCGCCTCCATCGGCGACGAGGCGAAGGACTGTGCCTTCCTCTTGGCGCAGAAGCTACGCGAGAGGGGACTGTACGTGACGAGCGACATCGTCGGCAGAAGCCTGAAGGCGCAGATGAAATATGCCGACAAATGCGGTGCGCGTTACGCCATCGTCCTCGGCGAGAACGAAGTACAAGAGAAACGCGCCCGTCTCCGCCCCATGCGCGGCGGCGAGGAGACGGACGTGGATCTTTCGGATCTTGACACCCTCGAGAAGACTTTGAAAGGGGAATGACTATGTATCGTACAGATTATTGCGGCACGTTGACCAAGGCCGATATCGGACGCGAGGTAAAGGTTTGCGGTTGGGTCCAGAAGCAGCGCGACCTCGGTACGCTCATCTTTGTGGATCTGCGCGACCGCACGGGCATCGTTCAGCTTGCCTTTGATGAAAACAAGAACGAGAAAGAGGTCTTCGACCGTGCGTTTTCCGTGCGCAGTGAGACGGTCGTCTGTGCCGTCGGCACGGTGAGAAGCCGCGGTGAGGGCGCGATCAACCGCGAGCGTGCCACCGGCGAGATCGAGATCGAGGTGCGTGAATTTGAGGTGCTCTCCGTCTCCGAGACGCCGCCCTTTGAGATCGTGGAAAACTCCGACGTGCGCGAGGAGCTGCGCTTCCGTTACCGTTATCTCGACCTGCGTCGCCCCGATATCCAAAGAAACATCATCGAGCGTCACAAGATCGTGAAGCTTGCGCGCGACTTTTTCTCCGACAACGGCTTTTTGGAGATCGAGACGCCCATCCTCATCAAATCCACGCCCGAGGGCGCGCGCGACTACCTCGTGCCCAGCCGCGTGCATCCCGGCAATTTCTACGCTCTGCCGCAATCGCCGCAGATCTACAAGCAGATCCTGATGCTCTCCGGCTACGACCGTTATATGCAGGTTGCCAAGTGCTTCCGCGACGAGGACCTGCGCGCCGACCGTCAGCCTGAGTTTACCCAGCTTGACCTGGAGATGTCCTTCGTCACGCAGGATGACGTGATGGAGGTCAACGAGCGCTTCCTTGCCTTCCTGTTTGAAAAATACCTCGGGCAGAAGCTGGAGCTTCCGCTTTTGCGCTTGCCTTATGAGGAGGCGATGGCGCGCTTCGGCTCCGACAAGCCCGACCTCCGTTATGAGATGGAGCTGTGCGACCTCTCCGAGGTCGTGCGCGACTGCGGCTTCTCCGTCTTTTCCTCCACCGTGCAGGGTGGCGGCGCCGTCCTCGGTCTCTGTGTCAAGGGTGGGGCGGAGACGTACTCCCGCAAGGAGATCGACCGCCTGACCGAATTTGCCAAGACCTACAAGGCGCGCGGACTTGCCTACGCCCGTTTGACCGCGGAGCCGACGAGCTCTTTTGCAAAATTCCTCACCGAAGAGGAATATAAGAACGTTCTCGCCACCCTCGGTGCCGAGACGGGTGACCTCGTGCTCATCGTTGCCGACGCCAAACGGCGCGTCGCACAGACCGCCCTCGGTGCCGTGCGAACCAACGTTGCCGCAAAGCTCGGTCTCTGCGATCCGAAGAAGTTTGCGCTCTGCTGGGTCACCGATTTTCCGATGTTTGAATACAGCGAGGAAGAGGACCGTTACGTGGCGATGCACCACCCCTTCACCGCGCCGCGTGACGAGGATCTTGAGTATCTGGAGAGCGATCCTGCTCGCGTCTATGCCAAGGCCTACGACATCGTCATCAACGGCAACGAGGCAGGCGGCGGAAGCGAGCGTATCCACCGCCGCGACGTGCAGGCAAAGGTCTTTGCCGCCTTGGGCATCTCCGATGAGGAGGCAAACGAGAAGTTCGGCTTCCTGCTGGAGGCCTTCCGCTACGGCGCACCGCCGCACGCAGGTCTTCCCTTCGGCGGGGGCCGTCTCGTCGCCCTCTTGCTCGGACTTGACGCCATTCGTGACTGCATTGCTTTCCCGAAGATGCAAAATGCGATGGAGCTGATGAGCGGTGCTCCCGGAGGTGTGCCTCAGAAGGCCCTTGACGAGCTTTCCATCGCGCTGAATCTCAAAGCCGACGAATAAGCTCTCCCTCCTCGATGCAGGAGAGGGAATAATCGTATTCCTCTGCCCCGCACACCTCGTGCGGGGCACTGTCCGTTAAGAGGACCTCCCGCACCAGATATTTCGCCTCGGGACGGATGAGGAAGCCGCACAGCTGTAAGAGCGTGCGCTCCAATTCGCGCTCGTCGGAAAAGTCTTTGCGCCTTGCCGCGAGCACGAAGTGGGCGCGCTCGAGTCTGCGGCAGAGCCAGATGCGATAGCCGTCACGCGCAAGGTATAAAATTCCCACGAGCGCAAAAAAACAAAGGGTGATCTCCAAGAAAACGTTCATACATTCACCGCCTTTGTAAGAGTCTATGCAAAATGCAAAAAATCGTCCCGACCTCTTGACATCCGCGGCAAAAGTCGTTATAATAACCCTTGCGCCAAAACATATGCGGATATGGCGGAATTGGCAGACGCGCTAGATTCAGGTTCTAGTCGGGGCAACTCGGTGGAGGTTCAAGTCCTCTTATCCGCACCAGAATTGATCCGAAGCATAGCGATATGCTTCGGGTTTTTTTTATTTTTCCGTAAAGATCAGCCGGACTTTTCCACATGATCCGGTGCATATCGTGAAAAAAAGATCATGATGATCCATGACGATCAGCGGAGCGCCGCTTTATATTTATATATTTATTTATATTATATTTTATAT
>JAZRZY010000181.1:0-10377 GCA_045601605.1 Eubacteriales bacterium | reverse complement strand
AGCAGAGAGAAACGGTCGGCGATCTTTTCCGTGTCACCCGAGGCGGAAAACGAGCCTGTGCGAATGTCGTCCTTGGAAAAGGCATTCGCCGCCTCGTGCTTTTCCACGACCGCGCCCCCAGAGACGCGCTGTCCCTCCTCCGTGCGGGCAGATGCGCGCAGGCGCACCCCTTCGCCCAAAACGGAAAGCGGGCTGACGAAGCTCGAGCTCTCGCAAGCGACACGGTCGGCAAGCAGAGCATCGGAAACGGAGGCACCCTCCTCGATGCGACAGGCTCGGCCGATCACGGAATTCTGCACGGTTGCCGCATACACGCGACAACCGGCGCCGAGCACACTTGATTGCACTCGGGCAGGCGAGCAGAGCACCGCTCCCTCGCCGAGAAAGCTCTTGCCCGCGCCGCTGCCGAGGATTCTGCCGCGCGCGGGGATCGAGAGTCGCACCCGATCGTGCAGAGCCGCCATGTTGCACTCGTACAACGATTCGGGAGAACCGATGTCGCACCAGAAGCCCTCCAGCGCCACACCGTATAAACCGCCCTTCTCTGCCAGAAGCTGCGGAAACAAGTCGGAAGAAAAGTCAACCACGCCCTCGGGAATGTGCCCGAGCACCTCGCGCGAGAACACGTAAATGCCGCAGTTGACGAGATTGGAGAACACGCCCTGCCAAGAGGGCTTCTCCGAAAAACCGAGGATCTTCCCCTCGGGGGAACACTTCACCAGTCCGTACTCACTCACGTCGTCCCGCTCGGTCAAAACGAGCGTGGCGAGCGCATTCTTTTCCCTGTGAAAGCGAATGGCGTCTTCCAAATCAAAATCAAAGAGCGCGTCGGCGGAGAGGACAAGAAAATCCTCGTCAAGAAACGGCGCACAGGCACGCACGGCTCCCGCCGTGCCGAGCGGTGTCTCTTCCTGAAAATATTGCACGCTCACCCCGTGCACCACCTCGCCGAGCACGCGGGAAAGCTCCTCCGCGCGGTAACACGTCGTCACCGCCGCACTCTTGATGCCGAGCTTTTTGAGCGCGGCAAAGGCATATTCGATCACGGGGACATCCAAAACGCGCACCAAGGGCTTCGGTACGGTATCGGTCAAAGGGGCGAGACGTTCTCCGCGCCCGCCTGCGAGTAAAACTGCTTTCATCGGTTCTTCCTGCACATTCCTTTTTTAGAAATAGTATGGCAGGAAGCACCTTTTTTATGCGTTTATAAAAAGAGTTTCAGTGCCTTAAAGGCCGCACCCTCTTCAAACAGCGTCTTCTGCGCCAATGCAAAGAAGCTGCCGTTTTCATCCAGAACGCGCACCTTCGCCCCGAGCGGAAGGTCTCTGCCCACGCGGGCACGCCGTTCATAGATCTCTGCCCCGTTTTTCATCAGACGGGCATAAAAGGCAGAAAGCGTGATCTGCGGCAAGGGCATAAACGCACGCTCCACCGGACACAAAAGCTCCTCCAGACTCTCGCCGCACTCTTTTCTGCGGCGAAGCTCCTCCAGCGTCACGGTCTCTGCAAGATCAAAGTCCCCGTGACGGGTGCGGCAAAGCGCGCTCATTGCGGCAAGCGTACCTGCCGCGCGGGCGATGTCACAGATGAGGGTGCGAATATAGG
The DNA here is from genome assembly GCA_045601605.1 of Eubacteriales bacterium. Classification (GTDB taxonomy): domain Bacteria; phylum Bacillota; class Clostridia; order Oscillospirales; family SIG627; genus RUG14179. The sequence continues at coordinate 8,772 of JAZRZY010000181.1, read as the reverse complement.
TGCCGCCCGAAACGGTGGCACAAAGCTCAAATTCGTCGGGCGCCTCCCCCGCCTGTACCGTCAGCGAAGAGACGGTAATCGTGCGCTCCTCGCGCTCGACCTCGATGCCCTGACGGGCAAGCTCGTACAGCGGTCTTCCGTCCTTTTTGATGGCGGAATACATCGGCGGGATCTGTACGCTCTCACCGAGAAAGCCCTCTGCCGCCGCGCGCCACTGATCGAGCGTAGGACGCACGTTGGAGGTTTGAAGCACCGTGCCCGTCACGTCCTGTGTATCCGTCGAGATGCCGACACGGAAGGTCGCGCGATACGTCTTCGTATCTGCCAAAAAGTGGCTTGCCGCACCGCAGGCGTTTCCGATGAGGATGGGCAAAACGCCCGTGGCAAGCGGATCCAACGTGCCCGCGTGCCCCGTCTTCTTCACGCCGAAGATGCCGCGACAAAGCTTGACGGCAAGAAAAGAGGACATTCCCTCCTCTTTATAAAGGTTCAAAATCCCGTTCATCTAAGCTGCGCCTTCAAAGACGACAAAAAAACCTGCTTCAGAGCGCGGGGGCTCTTTGCACGGATCGTACAGCCGGCGGCACGCTCGTGCCCGCCGCCGCCGAAGGGGCGGCAAAGATCAATGGCGGTCGGGGCATCCTCCGTACGCACGGAAAGCTTATAGACACCGCGCTCCTTCTGTTCTTTTGCAAGCACGAAGACCGAGTAGCCCGAAAAGCGGCGTATGACGTCCACGAGCGAGGAAAGATCGCTCTTCTCATCCAGCTGAAAGCGGCGGCGCAATTTCTGCGTCAACACGAAGAAGACGCACTTCAGATCTTCGTCCGTCTCGGCGTGAGAAAGCACGTACGCCTCAAGGGCAAGCCGCTCTTTTTCCTGTTCTACGAACAGGCGGCGGTTGAGCGCGCCGAAGTTCCCCTCCTCCACGCAGGCGCAAAGCCGTGCGGCGAGAGAAAAGACGTCGCTCGTCGTATTGGTATGGCAAAATCTGCCCGTATCGGTGGAGACAGCGGTGTAAAGCGCCGTTGCCGCCTCGGGGGTGATCTTCTCTCCGAGGGCATCGTACACGCGCGCGACGAGAAGCCCCGTCGCACTCACGTGCGGCTCCACATAAAAAACGGGAGTCTCAAAGGAATTGTTCTGATGATGGTCGATGACCGCCTTGACGCGGTCAAGGTACGGGAAATCGGCACCGAGCCGATCCGGCGTGGAGACGTCCACGGCAACGACGAGCCGCGGCTCAAAGGGTGTGTTGTCAAACCCTTCGCAGAGAAACGACAAGGTCTCCGGAATCTCCTCCGGCACAAAAACAAAGGCACGCCTGCCGCGCGCGCGGGCGAGGCGGGCAAGCGCAAAGGCGCTTCCCAGCGTGTCACCGTCCGGCGAGACGTGGCAGGCAAAGCAGATCTCGTCGGTTTCTTCCGACAGAAGAAACGACGTAAAATTTTGCAACTGTTCGCTTTTCATACTTCTTCGTTTTTCGCGCAGATCTCCTTTAAGAGCTCCGCAATGTGTGCGCCGCTTTCTGCGGAATTGTCCCGCAGGAAGGTCAGCGCCGGTGTTTTACGCAGGTTCAACTCCTTGGCGAGGAAGGTGCGCAGAAATCCGTGCGCCGCACGCATTCCGCTGAGCACTTCCTTCGTATCGCCCGAGAGAACGGACAGATAGATCTTCGCCGTCGAAAGATCGCCCGAGACCTCTGCGGCGCTGACAGAGACGATGGCGCCGGTGACGCGGGGATCCTTGACGTAAACGAGCGCGCGGTTGAGCGATTCTCTCACCGCTTCGTTGATGCGTCCGCTGCGATGGCTCACGCTTTCACTTCCTCCATTATGAAGGCTTCGAAGACGTCGCCCTCCTTCAGGTCATTGAAGCGCTCCAGGCCCATACCGCACTCAAAGTTCTGTGCAACTTCCTTCACGTCGTCCTTGAAGCGCTTGAGGCTGGCAAGCTTGTCTTCAAAGATGACGATGTTGTCACGCAGCACGCGGATGGAGGCGCCGCGGGTGATCTTGCCGTCGGTGACGTAAGAGCCTGCGATGATGCCGCTTCCGGGCACGCGGATGAGCTGGCGCACCTGCGCGTGGCCGAGCACCACTTCCTTGAAGGTGGGGGCAAGCATACCCTTCATCGCCGCTTCGATCTCCTCAAGGCACTCGTAAATGACGCGGTAGGTGCGGATATCCACGCCCTGACGCGCGGCGGAATCGATGGCACCGCGATCGGGACGCACGTTGAAGCCGATGATGATGGCGTTGGAGGCGCTGGCAAGCATCACGTCGTTTTCGGTGATGCCGCCGACGGCCGCATGGATGACGCTGACGCGAACCTCTTCGTTCGTCAGCTTCTCAAGGGAGGCCTTGACGGCTTCCGCAGAGCCCTGCACGTCTGCCTTGACGACGAGGGAAAGATCCTTCACGCCGCCCTGGATCTGCATAAAGATATCGTCAAGAGAGGCCTTGGCATTTGCCTTGAAGCCCTCTTCCTTCTGCTTTGCACGGCGCTCTTCGGCAAGCTCGCGCGCCATCTTTTCATCCTTAACGGCGTGGAAGTGTTCCCCGGCACCGGGCACCTCGGCAAGACCTAAGATCTCGACCGGAGTGGAGGGGCCTGCCGCCTTGACGACGCGTCCGTTTTCATCCGTCATCGCGCGCACGCGACCGACCGCCTCACCGGCGATGACCACGTCGCCCGTATGCAGGGTGCCGTTCTTGACGAGCATCGTCGCCACGGGGCCGCGCCCTTTATCGAGGCGGGCTTCCACGACCACACCGTGGGCTTCACGGTCGGCGTTGGCCTTGAGATCGGCCATTTCGGCAACGAGCATCACGTTTTCAAGCAGATCGTCGATGCCCATCTTGGTCAGCGCAGACACGGGCACGCAAATGACGTCTCCGCCCCATTCCTCGGGGACGAGATCGTATTTGGTCAGCTCCTGCATGACCTTGTCGGCGTTGGCGGTGGGCTTATCCATCTTGTTGATGGCGACGATGATGGAGACGCCTGCGGCCTTCGCGTGGTTGATGGCTTCCACAGTCTGCGGCATAATGCCGTCATCGGCGGCCACGACCAGAATGGCAATGTCCGTGATGTTGGCGCCGCGGGCACGCAGGGCGGTAAACGCCTCGTGACCGGGAGTGTCCAGGAATGTGATGTATTTATCCTGTACCTTGACGCGGTAAGCACCGATGTGCTGGGTGATGCCTCCCGCTTCCCCGCTGGTGACGGAGGTGTGACGGATGGCGTCGAGCAGCGAGGTCTTACCGTGGTCAACGTGACCCATAACCACCACGACGGGGGGACGGGTGGAAAGGTTTTCATCGGTATCGGCCGACTCGTCAATGAGTTTTTCCTCGATGGTGACGACCTTGATCGGCTCACAGGCAACGCCGTATTCGTCGGCAACGATCTCTGCGGTGGCATAATCGATGGACTGGTTGATGCTCACGCGGAAGCCGAGGCCGAAGAGCTTTTTCAAAATATCGCCCGTCGGCAAGCGCAGTTCACGGGCAAGATCGCTCGGAGAGAGCATCTCGGGCAGATGGATCACGTCCGGCAGGGAGGCGCGCACGGGCGCGGATTTCTTACCGCCCTTGGGACGCTGGCCCGGACGCTGGCGGCGCTGCTGGGTGCGGCGGCGCGCTTCGGTACGGGAGTCGCCGGAGAGCTCGTAGTATTTCTCGTCGTATTTGGACAGATCGATCTCCACCATACGGGTGTCGATGATACGCACGTTCTGCTGTTTTTCCACAAAGCTCGTGTTGGTGGAGGCAAAGGTCTGCGTCTGACGGGCACGACCCGCATTCTTTTCACGACCCTTTTCGTCCTTCTTCTTGTCGCCCTTGGCACTCTGGCGACCACGGTCGTAACGCTCGCTCTGCGCCTTCTCGCGCGCTTCGCGCTCGGCTGCCTCTTTCTTTTCACGGGCGAGGCGACCTGCCTCCGCGGCGGCAGCCTCACGGCGGGCTCGCTCTGCGGCGGCGGCATTGGCACGCGCTTCTTCCTCGGCGCGTTGTGCCTCCTCCTTCGCCTTCGCTTCGGCGGCGGCACGCTCTGCGGCGGCACGCTCCTCGGCGATGCGGCGCTCTTCCGCTTCCTTGGCGGCGGCGGCACGCTCTGCCGCGACTCGCACCGCTTCGGGCACGATGAGCGTCACCTTACCCGCAAGGTAAGGGTTGATGTCATCAAGCTTCTGCTTTGCCGTCAGATGCTCCAAGATGAGGTTGACTTCCTCCTCCTCGATGGAGGCGGAAATGCTGCGCTCGATCTTCATTTCGGCAAGCGCATCCACCAGATCCTTTCCCTTGAGATAAAGCTCTTTTGCAAGCTCGTTGATTTTGATTTTCTGTTGTGCCATAGGGCCTCCGTATTTGGGATGGGTTTTTAAAACAAATGGACGAATGTGGAATGCTTTAGAGCGGCCGAGGCAACGTTGTGCCCCGCGCCGAGTGCGTCGGAAAGCTGTGCCATGGTGTACGGCGTGCGACGCAATGGAACGTTGTAATGGGTGGTGGAGGTGACAAGCTTTTTCAGGCTTGCCTCGGAGATGTCCGACGCGCAGAACACAAGCGCCGCCTCTCTTTTTCGGATGGATGCGAACACCGCCTCCGAGCCGAGCACAAGCGCTCCCGCCCTGCGGGCGAGACCGAGCGAGGAAAGAAATTTATCGTTCATCGCAAAGCTTCTCCAATGCAAGGTAGATCTCCTCGGGGATCTGCGCCTTCAGCGAGGTCTCCAAACGGCGGTTTTTCCGCAGTTTTTTCACGCAATCCGCAGTTCGGCACACGTAGGCGCCGCGACCGTTTTTGCGCCCGCTCTTGTCGAGGACGATCTCCCCCTCCGGCGTTTTGAGCACGCGCACGAGCGCGCTTTTCTCAAAATGCTGCATACAGGCGCAGCATCTGCGTTCGGGAAGTTTCTTTTCCGCCATCAGTTGGCTGCCTTGATATCGATCTTATAGCCGGTCAGGCGCGCGGCAAGACGGGCGTTCTGACCCTCTCGGCCGATGGCGAGAGACAGCTGATCGGGAGCGACGAGCACGCGGCAGCTCTTATCCTCGGCGACGGCAACGGAAAGCACCGTGGCGGGAGAGAGAGCGGCCTCGATGAACTCGGCGGGATCCTCGGAATACTTGACGATGTCGATTTTTTCACCGGCGAGCTCGGCGGTGATGTTCTGCTTTCTGAGCCCCTTGACACCGATGCAGGCGCCGATGGGATCTACGTTCTCGTCTGCGGAATAAACGGCGATCTTCGTGCGGCTTCCCGCCTCGCGGGCGACGGAATGAATCAGCACGGTGCCGTCCTGGATCTCAGGCACCTCCAGCTCGAACAGGCGGCGCACCAGACCCGGATGGGTGCGGGAGATCATCACGATGGGGCCGCGGGATTCCTTCTTAACCTCCATCACATACACGCGCACGTGATCGCCGACGCGGAAGTTGTCTTCCGGCAGCATCTCCGCACGGGTGAGGGTGAACTGGTTCTTGCCGATCTCCAGGATGACGTTGCCCGTCTTGGGATCCACGATGCGAACGCGGCCGGCGAGAATATCCGCCTTCTTTTCTTCGTATTCGCGGATCATCTTGCCGCGCTCCGCTTCGCGAATGCCCTGAATGATGACCATCTTCGCGGTCTGGGCCGGAATGCGGCCGAAGGCCTTGGGCTTGATCTCTTTTTCAATGACGTCGCCGAGCTTGATGCGCTTCTTGATCTCGCGCGCGTCTTCAAGGCTGATCTCACACTCCGGATCGGTGACCTCCTCAACGACGGTGCGCTGCATATACATCTTCACGCGGCGCTTCTCGGGATCGATGGCGATGCGCACGTTCTCCTGACCTGCGGCCTCTTTTTTGTAGGCGGTCATAAGAGCGGCTTCCACCTTTTCCAGCATATACTCCTTCGGGATCCCCTTCTCGGTCTCCAGAAGCTCGAGTGCGTCAAAAAATTCGTTGTTCATAGCTCGTTTCCTTTTCCTTTACTCAATGGTTGGGTCGGATCTTATTCCATCGTGGGATCCACGGTCTTGACCGTGGAATAACTGCCTTTTTCCAGCACGGTCTCGCCGATCGTGAGCGTGCCGTCCTCGTACGAGACAAGCGTTCCCGTGATTTCCTTGGCACCGTCAACGGCGCGGTAGAGAGACGCGGTCACTTCCTTGCCCTGCATCAGGCAAAACTGCTCCGGCGTCTTCAGCGTGCGGCTGGAGCCTGCGCTGGAGACCTCCAGATAATAGCTCTGCGGAATGGGATCTGCCTCGTCCAGGATCGGATCGATGAGGTGGGTGACCTTCGTGCAGTCATCCAGATCGATGCCGTCGGGCGAATCGATCATCACAAACAGCGTGTCGTCCGGCCCCTCCTTGGCAAAGCTGACCTCCCAGAGAAGGTAGCCCGCCTCACGGATCGGCTCTTCGATGAGCGCGCGCACACGGGCGGCAATGTTCTGCTCTTTTGACAAAAAAGAACACCCCTTTCAAAAAGTCAAAAAAGAGTGGTAACTCCACTCTTTTTCATCCTCTTATCAATCTTCGTTCCATATTATACCACCCTTTTTGAAAAAATGCAAGCCCCTCGCGCCAAATTCCGAAAAGAGCTGCCGCACCGCCGCTTTCCCCGCGCCGGGCAAGGGTCCCCTTCCGCCGAGAAAAGAACCGAGGAAATTCCTCGGTTCTTTCTTTTATAAACCTTTTACACGTTTAGTTCCGCTGATTCTATCTTGACGTCAATGATCTCAAACGACTGAATCTCTGCATCGTATTTCAATGTCAGAACTGCGGTTCCGCTGTTTCTCATTGTTCCAAAAGAAAAAGATTGATCTGCAACAATTTCGAAAGTGCCGTCGCCGTCTGTGTCCACGGCTTCCAACCGATAAAACGTGCCGAAATGAAGAACCAACTCCTCTTGATTCGGATCGCCTTTGTCGTCGTGTACACCGACGAATCGGCACAGTTCTTGCGGCACTTCCAGAACAAATGTTTGATTGGTTTTACCATAAGTCAATTGAATGCGCCACCCCGGCAGAACTTCTGCTTTGAATCCAAGATTCAATTCTTCCCAAGGAATCTGCGGTTCCGGTCCGGAATATTCGTAATCATAAGACGGGAAACGATACAGCACCTCAAGAGAAGTTTCTCCCACATCCAAAACATATGTTGTATAAACGCCGATGCCGTTTGCTGTGCGAGTACTCAAAACCAAAACCTCATCCTTGCCATCCCCCGTCAAATCACAGAGGTTGACAATCGGATAAAAACCGGCGCAGGACGACAGCTCAAAACAAAGCGTTCTTTCTTTCGCTTGAACAACCAAAACCGGAACATACTCCTCAAACGGAAGTCCATACACCGTTGCAGAACGAATGTCCTCGGACCGGTCTTTGCAAGTATAAACCACTTTATAGTTTTCATACGTTGCCTGCTCTGTTTTTATGGTAAAAGTACCGTTTTCATTTTGCAAAAGAAATTCATCCGGCTGTTTTGCATTGGTACAAGCTGCAACAAAAAAGAGTAATATCAAAATAAACAAGCAAACTCTTTTCATTTCACTCACCACTCTTCCGCATAAAAAACATTATCACCAATAGTAACAACATCTAACGCTGAATAATAATAGCTACACTGAGTAGGGTTAAACTTTGGCGCGTAATACATAGAAATATGTTTTTCGGTAATCCCTTCCGGGCAAGGGATAGAAGCATAATCGCCATTTTTTAAATATCCAGCTAACTCATAAGCATAATCCCATACTATTGCATATTCAGGATCGCCTATTCGATTAAGACCACCTTCGTACCCTGTAAATCTACTAGATAGAGCTGCTTCGTGAGGCGTGGAAATATTTTCAAACCTGGAATCGTTAGACAAATTAATAAGAAGATGCGCTACAGCTTGCATATTCTCTTTCCACTCCGGTGTAGAAGTGTCTCCTGCTTCGCCTACAAGCAAGGCTGCCATATCTCGTTCTTCCTTTGAAGGTATTTGAGGCAATGGTTTGGGCGGGGGAACTTGAACATCTCTTTGAATGCCCAAAACGTAATTGTAAAGACTTTCGTCTACCCCATCTAAAAGTTGTAAAATTGATTCGCCGGGCGTCTCCCGAACCATTCTTGTGCCGCTACGATCACTGTGTACTACAGGGCTGTTATTACAATACCCGTACATATTGTTTCCGACAATCCCTTGTCCGGTGGAGACGTAGCCATCCGCATTGATCCACCGACCGATCTCAGGATCATAATACCGACTGCTGCAGTAGTACATCTGCAGGTCGGCATCGTGGTAGTAGCCCTTGTAGCGGAAGGGATTAAGCTCGGCAATTTGCGTGTGTGCCGTAGTGTTCCCCGACGTGCCGACGGTATAGGAGGCGGCGCCGCCCCACGGGTCGCGGTAGGCATATTCGAGTGCGAGGTTTCCGGCGGCGTCGTAGAGATACTTCACGTTGCCGTAGATATCGTACACGTAGTAATACGTGTTGCCGTTATACTTTGCCGAGAAGGGAACGGAGTTGTGATGTACCAGCAAGCATCGCGTTTGGTCACCCAAACACAAACTTGTCAGGAATATTCCTGAAACCTTTAAGGGCTTGGGATTATCCCAACAAACTGCCTTTTGTCCCCAAAAGGCGATGCTTGCTGGTATGTCGGACTCTATTCGGATAACCAATCTAGCAAATTTTTATATCCTTCTTCAAAATCCAGCATATTTTCTCCACTTATTGATATAGCGACTATAGGCATTACATATCCATCTCCAAAATACTTTGGTGCAGTG
>JAZRZY010000180.1:0-3158 GCA_045601605.1 Eubacteriales bacterium | reverse complement strand
GAGGCTTGCTCCGGCACGGGTAAGGTCATCAAGGATCCCTGCCGCACCTGCTCCGGATCCGGCCGTGTAAAAAAACAGAAAAAACTCGATATCCAGATTCCTGCCGGCATCGATGACAACCAGCGCGTCGTCGGACGCGGACAGGGAAATGCAGGCTTGCGCGGCGGCCCCGCGGGAGATCTCGTGGTGCTTGTCACCGTGCGCCCGCATCCGATCTTTGAGCGGGAAGGCACCAACCTCTATTGTGAGGTGCCCATCACGTTTGCAGAGGCGGCACTCGGCGGTACGATCCGCGTACCCACGCTGGAGGGCACCGAGGACTTCAAGATCCCCGAGGGAACGCAGAGCGGCACGCTCTTTACCCTGCGCAATCGCGGCATCGTCCGTGTCGGAACCAAGAATCGGGGCGATCTGCATTTCCGCGTAACGGTGGAGATTCCCAAGAATCTCTCCGGCGCGCAAAAAGAACTGCTCCGCAACTTTGCAGAAAGCTGCGGCGGCAAAAATCACGCAAAAAAGGAGAGTTTCGCGGATAAAGTGAAGAATGCTTTCCGCGGAGAGAAAAAATAATGTTTCGTCGCTTTGGCATGAAATTTCAGCAGTTTATGCTGGGACGCCGTGGCATCGACACCCTGGGGATCGCGCTTCTTGCGGGCTATCTTGTATTTAACTTGCTCTCAAGCTTCTTTTACGGGAATTGGATTTTATACTCCGTGCTGTCCCTTGTTGCGCTCGTTTGTCTTGTCTTCTTTCTTTTGCGTTTTTTCTCGCGGAATTTGGGCAAACGCGAGGCGGAAAACCGCAAATTCCAAAAGTTTTGGAACAGCACAAGGGCGCGTTTTCGCGATCGCAAGACCCACGTGTTTTTCAAGTGCCCCGCCTGCAAGAACACCCTGCGTGTTCCCAAAGGGCGCGGAAACGTGACCGTGACCTGTCCCGTCTGTCGGGAACAGATCAGAAAGAAAACATAAATGGATATAGTACTCATTTTACAAGCCGCCCTTTACGGCGCGGTACAGGGGATCACCGAGTGGCTTCCCATCTCCAGTACGGGGCATTTGTGCCTGCTTGACAATTTTGCCAAACCGGACGTGAGCTCTGATTTTTGGAACCTGTTTCTGGTCGTCGTTCAGCTTGCCTCCATCCTCGCCGTGGTCATTCTCTTTTGGAATCGCCTTTGGCCCTTTACCAAGAAGAAGGATGCGGTAGCGCGCCGTGCGACGTTTTCGCTCTGGGGACGCGTCTTGATTGCATCCGTTCCCGCTGCGATTTTGGGACTTGCTTTTGAAGATCTGATCGAAGGTGTACTCCGAGGAAATTTAGTGATCGCCATCGCGCTCATCGTGCTCGGCATCGGGTTTTTGTTCTTGTCGCTGATTCCGACGATTCCGCGCACGGCCGAGAAACTGCCGCTCCCGAAGGCGTTTGGAGTCGGTCTGTTTCAGGCTTTGGCGCTCATTCCGGGCACTTCGCGCTCGGGCTCTACGATCTTCGGTGCTTCGCTTCTGGGGATCGACCGCGTGACTGCCGCAGAGTTTTCGTTCTTTATGGCGATTCCCGCGATGGTGGGGGCTTCGGGACTCAAGTTGGTCAAGGCGGTGTTGGAGGGGCTTTCTCTCAGTACGGATGAGGTCGTTTTCCTCATCGTGTCTTGCCTCGTTTCTTTCGTCGTGAGCCTTTTCGTGGTGCGCTTCTTGATGAATTTCGTGAAGAAGCACTCCTTCGCTTCCTTCGGGATCTATCGCATCGCCCTCGGCATCCTGCTTATCATCCTCATCGCCGCAGGCGTTATCCCCGCATAACTCAGAACAAGAAAAAGCACCGCAAAGCGGTGCTTTTTTGTTGTTTCTCTACTTTCTTTTCGCGAGAAAAGAAAGTAGCAAAGAAAAGCGAGGATGAGAAGAAGGAAAAGAAAACGTTAACAGAAACCCGAGTCTAAAGAGCGGGCTCGGGCTTTGTTTTTCCCTTCTTTCTTTTCTCCTGAAAATGTAGGTGGTTCTTTCTGGAGTATTTTTAGGTTTTATAGAGTTTAATTATAAAGAATTACTGTTTCTCCGTTTAAATATAACTCGTAATCAGAGTCGATTGTTCCGACACTTGCGCAATATGTGTAGAACGTGCCTAAAAGATTGTTTTGCTTCAAAGCATGAAATTCAGAGTTTTGATTGTCATAAATCTGAACTTCTCCTTCAACGGAGCAGAGTACGTTTACATAAAAATCCTCTGACCCTTCATATCGATAAAGCGTTACGATACCGCTATCAGGAAACCGTTGAGAAATCTTTTGGGTTTGGTATCCAAGACCGATTTTCCAACCGCCTTCAGTTTTTGGAACACACAGATAGTTGATAGTGTTCCCATTTTTTGCAAGCACGACGGCACTGTTTTTGCCTTCTATGACGGTCTGTACTTCATTGCCGGCCGTGTCTGTATATCGATATGCCTGTTCAGCTGAAGGGAAGGTGAAAAATGCATTTTCAAAAGGGAGAAAAACAGAGACGAGCAGGAGACTGACTGTAACTGCTGAAGAAATCCAAAAAATAAGTTTCTTTTTTGGATGACGGCTTTTTATGCTCCAAAGAATGATAGCCAAAAACAAAAGGCCGCCTATCAACAATCGCAAATAATAATACATATAATCCTCCTCGGTTAAATGTCATTATACATAGCCGGAGATGATACACGTAGTAATCGTGTTGCCGTTGTAGTTTGCGGAGAGAGGGGTCTGCTCGCCTCGTCGTAGGTGAAGGAGCTTTCCCTGTTGGCAAACAAAAAACGGCTCGGACAATTCCGAGCCGCGAAAACGCGAAAGGCACAGCGCGTAAAGATCTCCTCGCGTGCAGAGCCGTTTCGGGTATCGCGGGGGGATTTGCTACGTTTATTATATGGGAAAATATGGGAACAGTCAAGGTAAAATCCGTCTTGAAATTTTATTTTGTCGCCCCGCACAAACAAAAACGTGCGCTTTTGTAAAAATGCCCATGCGCCTTGCCGCAAAACGGGAGAGATTCTTTTCTTTCTTCTTTCAGGAGAAAGAAGAAAGAAACAAAGAAGAAAGGCGAGAGTGGGAAAGGGCAAAAGGGGCATTTTCGGCACAAAACGAGCCCAAACGACGGGCTCGTTTTGCGGCTTTCCGGTCAGAGAATGCTCTTTTTTTG
>JAZRZY010000179.1:0-5066 GCA_045601605.1 Eubacteriales bacterium | reverse complement strand
CCATCACCACCGAAATCTCCGAGAAGGAGCCAAAACTCCGGTTCTTCACCAGAAGCGTAACGAATTTGACGACTATGAAGCAGTTCCGCATAGGCGCGGGCTTGTTCTGCGGTCATTTGGCAATCCTCCGGATTTCCGTAGTAATTGGCGTAGATGACGCTGAGCGCTTGTCGGGTATCCGAGACGAGCACATAGGGGATCTCGTCCTGCGGGGGCGTCTGACAGACGACGAGAGCGGCCCCGTCTGCGACGACCTGACGGGCAAAGGCGTGCGAATCGAACCTCGTGCCGCAGATGCAGACGAAGAGACAGCCCGCCTCGACACTTCCCGTATCCTTACAGATCCCCGTGATCTCACGGGAAAGGTCGGCACCGTGTACCTCGTATTCCAAACCGAGCAGCAACTCTTGGGCTTTCATAAGCGCTCCTTATACAGGTGAAATTTTACCAGCCTTCCTCGTGACGGAAGGTGACAGCGACGATGGTGCCTCTCGGGACGAGGGCTCCCTCGCCCGGGCTCTGCGTGACGGCCTGTGCACCCGCTGCCTGCGTCATCGTGGAGTCCACGATCTCGATGTTAAGTCCGTTGTTTGCCAAGGTCTCTGCCGCCTTGGATGCGGAGAGGCCGAGTACGTTCGGCACGGTGACGTTTGCCTCCGGCTCCGTAGTATCGGTATAAAGCACGATCTGTCCGCCCTTGGAGAGGTAATCGCCGGCGGCGGGCACCTGCGAGCGGATGTTGAGCCCCGTTCCGACCACGCGGAAGGTAAAGCCGAGATCCTTGATCTTAGAGCTGGCGTCGGAGACGTTGTAGCCGCGCAGATTCGGGACGATCTGGCCGATGGCATCCACGTCGTCTTCGGAATACTGCGCTTCCACGCCGAGGTACGGAAGCACCTCGGTCAGCACGTCCGAAGCGATCGGTGCGGCGACGGTGCCGCCGTAAAAGCTCTGATTGACGTTGAGTCCGTCCACCGCAATGAGGACGGCGATCTGCGGATTTTCCACCGGAGCAAAGGCAATGGTGGAGGCGATGTAGAAGGTCTCGCCCGTCTGTGCCTTGATCTCCGTTTTTACACTCGTTCCCGTCTTGGCGCCGACGGTATAGCCCTGCACGTATGCATTCTTGGCGCCGCCGTACTCGACGCCGCCGCGCAGGTAGGTGCGTAGAGTCTCGCTCGTTTCGGACGAGATGACCTGCCGCTTTGCGGTGGTATCGTACGATTCCAAAAGGTTTCCTTCATCGTCCACGATGCCCTTGAGCACGTGGGGAGTGACGAGCCAACCGCCGTTGACTGCCGCACACACGGCCGACAAATGCGAGATGGGGGTGACCTTGAAGTTCTGACCGAAGCTGGAAACGGCAAGGTCCATGATGGAGAACGAGGGGAAGAAGTAGTTCGTTGCCTCACCCGTCAGATCCACGCCCGTGCGGGAGGTGTAGCCGAAGGCATCGTAATACTTGACAAACAGATCTCTGCCGAGGCGGCTGGAGACCGTAACGAACACGGGGTTGCAGGAATTCCAAAGCCCCTGCTCAAAGGTCTCGGCACCGTGACCCGCAAGGTGGTGGCAATTGATGCGCTCCTGCGTATAGGGCACGACGACCGAGCCGGAACAATAAAACTGGTCGGAGGTCTTGACGACGCCTTCCTCAAGGCACATTGCCGCAGTGATGATCTTGAAGGTACTGCCCGGTTCATAGATCTCGGCGACGTTCTTATCCTTCCAAAGCTCGTAGAGCAATTCCTGCTTGTAAGCCGCCTTCTCCTCCTCGGTGCCCTCGAACGCCTCGTAGATCGCCTGCGAGGTCTCGTCCAGCGTATAGGGGGAATTTAAGTCGAAGTCGGGCTTGGTGGACATGGCGAGGATCTCACCGTTGTTGACGTCCATCACGATCCCGCAGACGCGATTGTCCGGTCGGCTCTCTTCAAAAGCACTCTGCAGATATTTCTCCAAAATGTGCTGGACCGTCCAGTCCACGGTCAAGAGCAAATTGTCGCCGTCCTTTGCCTCCACGTAGGTGGAATGCTTGAAGGACATATCGTCCCCGAGGGCATTCTGGGCGGTGAGCACCTTCCCCGGCACACCCTTGAGACGATCCTCGTAATAGGCCTCCACGCCGTAGATGCCCGTCTCCTCGGAGTTGGTAAAGCCGAGGATGTGGCTTGCGAGGCTCCCGTAAGGGTAGTAGCGCTTGGTCTGCTCCGCAAAATGGATGTAGCGGGAATACTCTTTTGCCTCCATCATCTCGCGGATGCGGTCAGTGACCTCCAGCTCCACGCGGTTTTGGATGGTCTCGTCCTTGCGGTGCTTTTTGGCGAGCTTGGTCAGGATATCCTGCTTTTCCACACCGAGAATGGTGGAAAGCTCGTTTGCAATGTCCTCGCTGACGGTGATGTTTTGATTTTCAAATGCGGCGACGAGCTTCTGGCGTTTCTCCGCCTTCTTCTTCGAATCGCTGATGGCGTCCACCTTGTTTTCGATGTACTCCGCAACCGTCATATCCGGAACGGTGTCCGGCGAAACGAAAACGCGCTCCACGGTGGCGGAAACGGCAAGCGTCATCATATTGCGGTCGTAGATGGTGCCACGCTTGGCAGACAGGGTCGTCTCGGTGGTGTACTGATCGATGACGCCCGACTGATATTCCTCAAAATGCACGAGCTGAATGTCCACAAGGCGATACAGAAGAAACGCTGCGATCAACAGAAAAGCGACAAACACCACTTTACACTTGCGGTAAAGAATGAGTTTGCCGACATTCATGTGTTCGTATCTGGGGTCGATCATCCGTTTCTCCGTGAATCCTGAAATCTGTTTTACTGTATGGCCCGCGCGCCTTCTTTATGCCGCAGGCGCCTCGTCTCCCTCGACGGGCTCTTCGCTTTCTTCGTCTTCGTTTTCTTCCTCGGTCTCGGTTTTTTTGCCGTCGAGGATCTCGATCTCATCCTCGCCCGAAACGGAGATGTACTTCTTGGTCAGGGTATCCTTGCCGACCATTCCGTACTCGTCCTTTGCAATGCGCTCGATCTCGGTCAGATCGTATTTGGCGTTGAGGCGCACCTCCAAGGCGTTCTTCTCCTCAAGACAGGCAGCGATCTCACGTTCCATACGGGAAATGTCCGTCGTGAGCGAGTCAAGCGTGACGCGCAGGCTCAACACGTACATCGCCACGATCACGATGCCTACGATGGCGCCGATGACGGCGTACGGGAAGGGCTTACGCACAGGGTCGATGCGCGTCTCCATCACGTAATTCTTCTGCTTGACGGTACGCACGGGCGAGAGGCGTCTGCCTTCCGTGCGCGAGAGCGTGGGCGCATTTACGCGCACGCGCGTATGCGAAGACGGCGCGGAACTGTTTGTCTGCCGACGGGACTTGGGATCCGACATCCTGCCGCCTCCTTTCTACCTACTCAGATCCAAAAAGTTATCGTTTTACGACGGCGCGCAATTTGGCGCTGCGCGCGCGGGGGTTTTCGCTCAATTCCTTTGCGCTTGCCGTGACGGGCTTGCGGAAGGCAAGATCCACCTTCTGCTCAAAGCCGCAGGTACACACCGGAAAGTCCTTCGGACAGGTGCAACCGTCGATCATAGTGCGGAACGCCTGCTTGACGATGCGATCCTCCAAGGAGTGGAAGGTGATGACGGCAAGCACACCGCCCGGAGCGAGGGCATCCGCCATTTCAAAAAGCACCTCTCGAAGTCCCGACAGTTCTCCGTTGACCTCGATGCGAAGCGCCTGAAAGGTGCGGCGCGCGGGATTTTTGTCCGTATAGCGCCCGCCGAAGGCACGGCGAATACATTCCACAAGCTCCAAGGTGGTCTCAAAGGGCTTTTCCGCGCGCTGTGACACGATCTGACGCGCGATGGCACGGGCATTGTTCTCTTCCCCGTACTCGTAAAGGATCCGGCGCAGAGATTCCTCGTCGTAGGTGTTGACCACGTCTGCCGCCGTCATCCCGACGTCCGACATCCGCATATCGAGCGGTGCATCCGCCTGATAGGAAAATCCGCGGCTCTTCTCATCCAGTTGGTGAGAGGAAACACCGAGATCCAGAAGCACGCCGTCCACCTGCGAGACGCCTGCCTCGGCAAGAAGCGCGGTAAAGTTCTTAAAATTCGACCGAAAGATGCGCTTTTGTACCGGATAAGCGCGCAAGCGCTCCTCCGCCGCGGCAATGGCCGCAGGATCCAGATCGCTTGCAAGCAAAAGACCCTTTCCGCAAAGCCTTTCCGCAATCGCGGCAGAGTGCCCTCCGCCGCCGAGCGTTCCGTCAAAATAAACGCCGCCTTCGCGCACGTTTAACACCGACAGGCACTCCTCCAGCAGAACCGATACGTGGGAAAAGGTCAAAACGCTTTCTCCGTCAACAGTTTTATCATCGCTCCCACATCGCGGGAGGCGACCGTTTGTTCATACGTCTCTTTGTCCCAGATCTCGAGGTGGTCCCCCACGCCGAGGATCAGGACTTCTTTTTTCAAGTGCGCCCACTCGCGCAGTGCGGGTAACAAAAGCACGCGCCCCTGAGAATCGGGCGAGGTCTGACTCGCCGAGCCGAACACGAAGCGGCGCACGTCGCGCATCTCGATCTCCGGCAGTGCCGTCAATCGGTTTGCAAACGCGCCGAAGGCCTCTGCGGAATACACGTTGACGCAGGGATCCACCGCCTTGGAAAGAACGACGCTGTCACCGAGCTCTTCGCGCAAACGGGCAGGAAGAAACAGACGCCCTTTGGCGTCGATCGCGTAGGCATATTCGCCGAGCAGCATAAGCTTCCTCCCGTCTTCCGATTTGGGGCAAGGGGAATCCCACGATTCACCACTTTTCCCCACCACATTGTCATTATACACAAAGGCGGGAAGAATTTCAAGTGTTTTTTGAAGGTTTTTCTACTTTTTATGCACAAATTTCGAGGCAAGACAAAAAAGCACGAGATCTCGTGCTTTTTCTCACTTCTCTTGCAAGATTTTTTCCACCGTGGAAAGCGCGCCCTCCGCGAGGTAGGGGCGGTAGTCTTTCTCGTAATAAAACAGCTCACGAACGAAGGTGGAGGACAGGT
>JAZRZY010000178.1:0-15744 GCA_045601605.1 Eubacteriales bacterium | reverse complement strand
ACCTTCCGTAAGGAAGGTGCCCCAACTAAGTTTGACCTTGCGGGCAAGTGAAGTTCTCTTCGATAGCGAAGTTGTCCTTCGGACAGTGAAATTTCGCTTAGCACGCGAAGTGGGCAAACTGAACTTCACTTGGGTGTAAACCCAAACTTCACTGCGAGTAAAACGAGCAACTTCACTTATGCGTAGGCAAAAACTTCACATAACGAACCGAAGAACTATGAGACTGAATCTTTCGGAAAGTATTCACCTTTCTCAAGGTATGTAACCCACTATGACACTTTCAAACCGAAAGTGTCATTTTTTCTTTATATAGAAAACGGAGACTACTTCTTTACGAAGTGCCTCCGTTCGTGCGGCTTTCTTTTTGCCAAACGTCCCCCTCCCTCTCGCAAACAGAAACAGGCCGAAAGTTCAAGAGAAAAAACGAAAATTTACTACTGTATTTGTCGCAGAAACGCTGTATAATATTGACGCAAACCGAAGCACTCAAGAGGATATCCCCTCATTGTTTCTGCAACAAACAATATGCATCCTTTGTCCGCGACAAAGAGACGGGATATCCCTCTATAAATGGCGGCTTCTACGGCAAACGGCGGCGGAATTTTCGGCACTGCACTTTACGGCAGAAAGAGAAAGGAACAAGAAATCTGCTAAGAGAAAGACAAGGCGTTGACGGTTCTCCGTCAACGCCTTCTTTCTGAACCGATCGGCCAAGGAGGTATCAGGGGGCATTTCAGAACGAACAAGATGACAAGACAAAAGCGGGCAGAGCCGCGCCCTTCAAGTCCTGCCCCCTCTGCGACACAAGCAAAAAAACAAGCCGTACACAGTACGGCTTGTTTTCTGTGGTCGAGGCGACAGGACTTGAACCTGCGGCCTCTGCGTCCCGAACGCAGCGCTCTACCAAACTGAGCCACGCCTCGATACCCGCAAATTATAACACACACGTGAAGTCTTTGCAAGTGTTTTTCACAGATTTTTCGAAATTTTGCAAGAAGAGGCACCGCCTGAGTGGCGGTGCCTCTTCTCTTTTGCGTTGCTTTTCTTCTCTGCACGACAAGTGCGTGCGGGGGCTGTATCTCAAAGCTTATTTCGCTGGATCTTGCCGCTGATGGTCTTCGGCAATTCGTCACAGAACACCACGACACGCGGGTACTTATACGGTGCGGTATGCGACTTGACGTAGTTCTGGATTTCCTTCTTCAGCTCGTCCGTGCCCTCGGTACCTGCGGTGAGCACGATGCTCGCCTTGACGACCTGACCGCGCAGTTCGTCGGGCGCGGCGGATACCCCGCACTCCACAACGTACGGAAGCTCCATGATAACGCTTTCGATCTCGAACGGACCGATGCGATAACCCGAGGACTTGATGACATCGTCGATGCGGCTGACGTACCAGAGATAGCCGTCCTCATCGCGCCACGCGGTATCGCCCGTGTGGTAGAGCCCGTCGTAAACCGCCTCGGCAGTCTTCGCTTCATCGCGGTAATATTCGCGGAAAAGGCCGCAGGGCGTACCGTCCTTGAGGCGCACGACGATCTCACCGACCTCACCCGTGGAAACGCTGTTGCCGTCGGGATCGACCAAATCGATGTCATACTGCGGGGAGGGCTTACCCATAGAGCCGATCTTCGGCGTGGTGCCGCGCAGATTGGCAACGGTAAGGGTGGTTTCGGTCTGACCGAAGCCTTCCATGATCTCAAGCCCCGTTGCTTCCTTAAAGAGCTTGAAGACCTCGGGATTGAGTGCTTCGCCCGCCGTGGTCATATGGTGGATGGAAGAAAGATCAAACTTCTTCAAATCGCCGCGTACAAGCATTCGGAGCATCGTGGGCGGCGCACAGAAGGTCGTGATCTGATATTTTGCGAACATCGGCAAGATCTCGTTCTCGTCGAAGCGGTCGAAATCATAGACGAAGACCGCGCCCTCGCACAGCCACTGACCGTACAGTTTGCCCCAGAGGGACTTCCCCCAGCCCGTATCGGAAATGGTGAGGTGCAGTCCGTCACGCTCACAGCAGTGCCAATACTTGGCGGTGACAAAATGACCCAGTGCATACGTGTGCTTATGGGCTGCCATCTTGGGATTCCCCGTGGTGCCGGAGGTGAAGAACATCAATGCGAGATCATCGCCTGCGGAGGTGTCCTCCTCACGCGCGAGTTTGCCGGAGAACAGCTTGAACTCCTCGTCGAAATCGTGCCAATTCTCCCGCTTTCCGCCGACCAAGATCAAATGCTTGACCGAGTCGCAGGTTGCAGCGGCACGCTCTGCGATCTCAGCGGTATCTCCGTCTGCGGTACAGACGAGAGCGCTGACGCCCGCAGCATTGAAGCGATACTCAAAATCATGCTCCTTGAGCTGATTGGTGGCAGGGATCGCAACGGCACCAATCTTGTGCAGAGCCACCATACAGAACCAGAACTGATAGTGACGCTTCAAAACCAGCATCACGCGATCGCCGCGACGGATGCCGAGGGATTTGAAATAATTGGCGGTTTGGTTCGTGGCGCGCTTGATATCCCCAAAGGTGAAGCGGCGCTCATTTTTGTGCTTATCGAGATGGAGCATCGCGAGCTTATCGGGATATTTGGCCGCGATCTCATCCACGATGTCAAAGCCGAAGTTAAAGCGGTCGGTGTTTTTGAAGCGAATGTCGGTCAAGGCGCCGTTTTCATCCTCGGTGCATTCCACAAACTTTTCGCAAACGAGTTCTTCGCAGGTTTTCGCCGCAATGACGGTCTTCCCCACCTCGGGCTCCGGCGTTTTCTCGCCGGGGAGCACCACGGCGCAAAACTCACAGTCTTGTCCGTCGATCGCGATCATACCGTGCGGGGTGGAGCTGTCGTAATAGATGCTGTCGCCCTCGTGCAAAACCTCGGTGTGGTTGCCGATCTGCACCTTCAGACTGCCGGAAAGTACCAGATCGAACTCCTGACCCAAATGGGTTGCGAGGTGAATGGGCTTATCCTGCTGTGCGGCAGAATACTCATAGCGAACGTAATAAGGCTCTGCGATCTTGTCGCGGAACTTGCCTGCGAGGTTGCGGATGTCGATTCCTTCCTCCTTGGCAGTCTGCTGCCCCTGCCCGCGGCGAGTGACGGTATAGCTGGACAAACGGGCGCCCTTGCCCTCCAAGAGCTCCGAAAGCTCCACGTCAAAGACAAGCGAGCACTTGTGAATGAAGGAGAACGGAATATCGGCAGTCCCGCTTTCGTAAGCGGCGTACTGCTCAAGGCTGACTTCCGTCTTTTGCGCCATTTCCTCGACGGTGTAACCCATAACCTCACGCATCTCGGTAATTCGACGCGCGATCTCCAAAAGTCGAGGGGCGGTGTTATCGTGTTTCATAGGTTCGTTCTCCTTTCAGAAAAATAAAAAAACTCGTCTCAAACCTTTGAGACGAGTTTGTAAAAACATACCCGCGGTACCACTCAAATTGTGTGTTTCCACACCACTCAGGCTCCTTTAAGCCGTATGCCTTAACGCAGCAATCACGCAAGGACTTACTGAGAAACAGCGGTTTCCGTTTAGACCTTCAGCTCAGAGGTGATAGGTTTTTTCATCGATCTTTGCCGGGCTTCCACCGTCCCCGACTCTCTGAAAAAGATTGGGATGAATACCGTCCTCGTCACAGCTTTTTTCAATTGATGTTGCGATTATACTCCCGAAAAAACGAAATGTCAAGAGTTTTTTCTGTTTTTTTCTGTCCCAACAAGTTCATTCGAAAAATGCGCCGCGCTTGCCTCCGAGAAGGGCAAGCCGAATAAAAAAGTCAGCGGAAGAACGTTCGTCTTCTTCCGCTGACTGCATGCCATCGGTGTGTACCAAGGCTTTTACTTCGTGGCGTAGGTATAGATCGCATAACCGATCCGGCGGGCATAGTAGTGGAGATCGGCGTGCTCCCGACTGTTGCGCTTCACGTTCTCCCCCATTGCCCGAAAGAGGCGGATCTTGAATTTTTGACCCGTCTTCAGCCCGAGAATGAGATTCACCTCGCAGGTGGAGTGGTGCGTCGCGCGCTCGGGTGCGCGCCAAATGCCGGCACGGTTCCATTCTTCCACAAGGATCTCGTCATCGTACGTCTCGAAAGAGACGATGTCATCCAAGTAAAAGGAATATGCACCGTACTCTCCCTGTTTTTTGAGGACGCCGAACTTCTTTTCCGTATTTACGTAAAAACGATCGCCGACAGAAGTCGTAAAGACCTCTTGCAAACCGTTTTGCTGAAGCCACTGAGAAAAATCTGCGTTCATCGAACCGACTCCCTCGCCTCAATTAAAGCATTTCGAAAATTTCCGGCAAAACGCTAAGGCAAATGATCAAGAACATATAGCTGAAGTAAAAACCCCAGAAAGCAGTCATGGCGATACCGCCGAACTTTCCGACCATTGCCAAAACTCTGGCAGCGACGTTCTTTCCGCCGACGTAAACGCCGTTCTGCTGCGCGATCTCCTGAGCGTGTTGGAACTTCTTCAAAGCGCCGGAGCCCAAGAAAATAGCGATGATGGAGCCGATGGGAAACTCCATCAGGATGGCAGAGGCGAGCGCCTTGCCGAAGCTCTCCTGTGCACAAGCATCAAGCTCGGCGCGCACGTAAGGATTTTCCTGCGGCTGTGCGGGTGCGACGTAAGCGGGCACGGGCTGCACGGGCGCAAACGTCGGCAGAGGCTCTCTTGCTTCGGGAGCGGGGGTGATTTCAGGGGTGTTGAGATTGTTTTGGTCCATACTTGATTCCTCCGTAAGATCTTGTTTGGTTGTGACTATCCGATGATCACTAAAACAGTTCCTTCAAAAACGCGGTGATCTCCGCGTCGTAGCGCTCCATATCGGTGATGCGGAGCATAGAGTGGTCGCCGTGCGGGAAATAGACGATCTTTTTCTTTTCGGAGCCGCACTTTTCAAAAAGAAGTCCCGCATTGTCCGGCGTGGAGTAACGGTCCTCCCTGCTCTGCAGCATCAGAAGCGGTTTGTTCATACGATCGATGACGTCGATCGGTCCGCGCATCATACTGTGTCCCGTGAAGACTCTCATCCAAAAATCGATTGCCTGCAGGACAGGAAAAAAGTCGCAATGGCGCTCTTTCAAATGATTCTTCATCGAACAGCCGAAATAAGGGAACATTCCCTCCGTCACCATACCGCAGACACACTCGGGGCAATGCTCGTTTACAGCGGCGAGCATACCGCCTGCCGAGCCGATGCAGATCCCGTGAAAGACGAGGGAGCGGATACCGAACTCGTCCTGCAAAAGGCGCGCCCATTCGCAGGCATCCAGACTTTCTTCAAAGCCGACCGTATTGAACTTGCCGTCCGAGAGACCGTGAGCCCGAGGATCTACCACGAGCACGTTAAGCCCCGCCTTGGCATAGGGAATGGCGAAAAAATAACCGTAGCGCAAGCTTTCCGTGCGGCCGGAAAGCACCATGACCGCCTTATCCGAACCGAAATCGTAATACTCGCCGTAGAGGTTTGCCCCGTCGCGGGTGATGTGCACGTCGCGGCGGTAGGCTTCCTTGTCCGCCTGCCACGCCATACCGATGGCATCCATCTTCAGTTGGCGCGGATCCTTGGAGGAGCAGACGCGTCCCCACGTTCCCTTGCGGCGGCGCAGGGTAAAGTGATAGACCCAAAACGCCGCGAAATACGATGAAAAAAGCCAAAAGAAAACCAGACCCGCCAAAACCAAAAGAAGGATCCAATACCACTCCATAATCAATTCCCTTTCCGTCGGCGATCCGCCTCGACCAAACGATCAAGCTCGGCGCGCAAATCAAGCACGTGCTGACGAATGTTGTCATTTAAATAGCGCGTTTCGCTCGGCTTCCCGCTTTCCTCGGGCAAAAGCTCGGACAAACGGATCGGCTGTCCGATGATGACGTGCAAACGGCGAAAAAGACCGTAATTTCCGTCCGATACCACGGGAATGATCGGGCAGTTCGCCCGACGGGCAATGCCGATGTAGCTCGGAAAAAACTTGTGGATCTTGCCGTCCGGCGTGTTGCGTCCCTCGGGGAAGATCTGCACCAAGTGCCCTCTTGAAATCACGGCGGCACTGCGATCCAGAAAGCTCATATCCCGCGTGACGCGGTTCGCCTGAATGCCGCCGAAGAAGCTCATCCCGAAGGTGATCCAAGGATTGCGGAAGGCATCCTCGCTTGCGACGACAAAGAGCTTTCGCGGAAAAACCAAGAAGGCGTTTGCCACGTAATCCAACGGGTTAAAATGGTTGGAGATGATCAGCGCGCCGCCGCGGATGCGACGAAGCGAGGCGTCTCCGCCCTCAAAGTAAACCTTTTTCTTGAAAAAGATCCATTGTGCGGGCCAGCCCGTAACGGTGCCGATCCAGCGAAAAATTTCCAAAAGAAAATTCGGCATAGAATAAAATCAGTTCTCTTTCCCGAGTTTTTTGAGTTTCTCGGACAAGAAGAAGGTAAGCCCGAAGGCTCCCATACAGAACACGGCCGCGATGACGGTCATCCGAGAGACGAGGCCGTTGATCTTCAAAAACGTTAAAATGACACTTGAGGCAATCGCGGCACTTGCGGCTTCAAAAAGGCCCTGCACGGCAAAGTACATCGAGGAAGCAGACTCGTCACCCTTCTGACGCTGAGCGGCGCAGAAGGAGGGCACCGCGTAGGTGATCGAGAAGAATGCGCCGATGGCAAACGAGACGATCAAGCTGCAGAAGATGGCGTAATAGAGCAAGATGTCCTCGGGGATCAGCCCCTTGAAGCCCATCAACGCCATACCGAAGGAATAAACGGCCAAGACGTAGCGGAAGGCGATGGCGAGGCCGTGCTTTTTCAACACCTTGTTATACAAGAAGATCGTGAACGGGATCGGTGCAAAGCAGGTGGCCATCACGGGGGTCATATCGAGATTCGCATTCGAGAAAAACTCGTTGATGCCACTCAAAAACAGTTGCAGGCCGATGTTCATCACGAAGACGACGCAGAGCCAGAGAATGTAGGGCTTGTCGGTAAAGACGAAGCCGATGGATTTCAGCACAGTGGGACGGTCTGCCTTCTTCTGCTTCTTCTCAAGCTTCGCCGCAGCAATCTCCTCCGGCGTGTACTTCTTCTCTTTGAGAAGGAAGAACGGGATCAGCATCGTCAAAGCAAGCGGCAAAAACAGAAGTGCGACGATGCGGATGTTCATTCCCAGGTTCACAAAAACGGGAACAAGCGCAAAGCTTAAGGACATATAGACGACATCGCAGATGGACTTGGTGTTGGAAAGAAGCACCAGCTCTTTCTCACTTGAGGTGATCTCTGCAAAGGTGGCGTAATAAGTCAGCATCGTCAGGGTATAGGTGCCGTAGAAAACGCCGAGGAGCAGAGCAAACCAAACGGTGTTCAGCACGGTGGCATCGCCCTCGATCGGAACCATAAAGAGCAGATAGGCAAGGATCATGGGGATGTATCCCATAAGGATCGCAACCTTGCGGCGGCCAAAACGGGTCCGTAAGTGATCTATGAAATGAGAAAAGGGCAGATCGATCAGACCGTCAAGCACCTTGGCGATGGCGGCGAGAACCATCCACAAAACGGGGATAACAAGGTCACGGTGGGAATAAGTCCAAAGCCCGATATCTTCCGGTGCCCAGGTATCGACACCGACGATCAAGGCGCTGCACAGGTAGGAGCCCACGATCATATTCAACATATTGACGCCGAGACCGGAGCAAGCATACAAAATCAGTTTTTTCTTGCCGGAAATCTTCTGCATAGTTGTTCTCCCATAACTAAAATTGATTTATTCAAACGACAGGGTCATTTCGCAACGGAGGCTGTCCGTTGCAACGGTAAACAGTTCCACGCAGGGATCGATCTCGTAGATCTTTTCCTCGATCTCTTCGATGAGTTTTGCCTCAAGTGAGGTCTTGTAAAACAGAGTGATGATCTGTTTTTTGCGCGCTCGAAGCACCTTGGAAACGGTGGAAAGCACGGTTTCGAGCAAGCTCTTGCTGATGGAGATGAGCTCCTTCCCCGAAAAAGAATAGAACTCGTTACGGTAAATGGCCTGATCTCCGTGGGTCACGGTGCTCTTGCGGCGTGCAACGGAGACGACGTAGAGATTGTTGACGGTCTTGGTGATGTCGTCCACCACGCGCTCCACGTTCTCGGAAGAAAACTCCACGGCGGGAAGCGCCGCATAGCACTCCGCGATACCGCGGCTGTTGATGACGTGCACCTTTGCGGCGGTATATAGGTTCTTTGCCTGCATCGCGGAAAGAATCGCATCCGAGCTGTTCGGGAAGACCAAAATATGCTCGGTGGAGGTCTTTTCAAATGCCTCAAGGTAATCCTTGGCGCAGACGTTCTCCTCCGAGAAGAGGCAGACATCCGCTCCCATTTCCAAAAACAGTTTCTGCACCTCGGGATCATAGGCGACGGCCACGACGGAGAAGGCGCCCTGATTCGGCGTTTCGGAAACGAGGATGCGTTTCGCCAGATCCGTATGCTGAACGGTCATATTCTCGATCTTGCAGGTGAGGAACTCGCCGTACTTATGGCAGAGAGCAAAGACCTCCTCGGGGCGGTGGCTGTGAATGTGCACGCGCACCTTATCGTTCTGGATTGAGACGACCAGCGAATCGCCGAGCGCGCCGAGCGCTTCCTTGAACGCAGCGGCCTCAAAAGCCTCCCTGCCGTTCAAAAGCTGCAGAAGAAGCTCTGTGCAATAGCCGAACTCGAAGGTGCTGTCTCGCCCGAAGGCATCGTAATCGATAACCGAATGCTCCGACTTATCCTCCATCGTATCCAACTCTTCCCCGTTTAGGTACTTAAGCATTCCCTCGAAAAGATACACGACACCGGCGCCGCCGCTGTCAACCACGCCGCTCTCCTTGAGCACGGCCAAAAGCTCCGGCGTGTGATCGAGGGAGCGCTTTGCATGCCCGACGAGGGAGGCGACGACCTTATGCAGATCCGCCTCGTCACAATGCTCCGCACGCACCGCCTCGGTCGCTTCACGCACGACGGTGAGCATCGTGCCCTCCACGGGATTTGCAACGGCGGAATACGCGTACTTCACGCCCTTTTCCAAAGCGTCAATCAAAAGCGCACCCGAGATCTGCTCGACCGCGCCAAGGTGCTCGCTGAGCCCTTTAAAAAACTGAGAGACGATCACGCCGGAATTCCCTCTCGCCTCAAAGACGATGGAGCCGGCAAATTTCTTTGCAATATCGGGCAGATCCGTAAGCGTCTCCGGCACAGACAAAAGCGCCTTGTGAATGGTGACGACCATATTCGTGCCCGTATCCCCGTCCGGAACGGGGAAAACGTTGAGCTGGTTGACAAGTTTGCAGTGCAAATTCAAATTGCGAACCGCATAGTCCAGCATGTTTTTAAAACCGATGCCATCCAGAACGACTGCCATGTGTTCACCCATTGACCAACGTATTCATAATTTCTTTTTCGCGGGAAAGATCCTCCGTAATGGGCTCTCCCAAAAAGTAAACGCCGATCATACCGGAGCCGATGTTCGTTCCGCAACCCGAAAAGACGTCGCTGATGTAAACCTTCTTCACGTCCGTGCGCGCTTCCAGAAGCTCTTTCAAGCGGTTGGCATATTCCTCACGATGGCTGTGGGAGATGAGAACGAACTGTTCGGAAAGATCCGTAGCGGAAGCGGCGAGGTAATCAACGGTCAGATCCAACGCGCGGCCGATGCCCTTGACCTTGGTCAACACGGAGACGTAACCGTCACGGCTGCAATCGCCCATCGGCTTGACCCCCGCGAAATTACCCATAATCGCCTTACCCATCGTGATCTGACCGCGGCGGGCGACGAAGACGAGATCGTCGATCGGACCCATCTGGTGCACGCGGTGCTTGGCGGATTCCAGATACTCAACCACTTCCTCAAAGGACTTGCCCTCGCTCTGCAGACGCAGGGCGTGCATCACCAAAAGGCCGAAGGCACCCGACATCTTGAAGGAGTCAAAGCAGTAGATCTGCGCCTGAGCATTCTCTTCCTTGACGCGGGCGGCGGCGCCGGCGGCGATGTTGTAGGTAGAGCTGATCTTGGAGGAGATGGACATACTGAGCACGGCAACGCCTGCTTCGGCATACTCTTTGAATTTCAGGTAATACTCCTCCGGAGACGGCGGAGCACTGCTGACCTGGATGCGTTTGTTTGAAAGCGTTTTATAAAATTCATCCCGCGAGATGAGTGACCAATCCAAGACCGTGCGAAAATCGCGTCCGTCGCTGATGTGTACGTGGCCGGGAAGATAATCCTCCAACTGAAATTCGCGGCGGATCTCCTCGGAAAGATCGCAGGTGATGTCCGGCAAAATAACGTATTTTTTCATAATTTCTCTCCCGAGCGCTTGAATGATATTTTTTCGCATATGCGATCTGCGCGCCACGTTGCAAAGCGGCAGAACCGCAAATGTGCAAGATCATAAAGGGGCTGAATTGTTATACATTATATCATAATGCACGTCTCTTTTCAACCGTTTTCGACAAAAAAGGGCGGAAATATCTGCTAAATCAAAGCCATAAAAAACTTCAACGAAAATTGAAACAAGGTTGAAAAACAGTTGAGTCTTTCCCTATATACTGAAACTCGGGAAAGCTCATACCGTATCTTCTTCACTCTACATTGTACTTTCCAACACGAACCGATATGAATCACAAATTCTCCTACAAAATCTACGTCTTCCTGCGCGAGAGCGTCCGTCTTTTTTATCCGAAGACCGCGCTTCTCATTCCGAAGACGTATTTTGAGATGCCCTGCGTATTCGTCGGCAATCACTCGCAGGTGCACGGCCCCATCACAAGTCAGCTCCTCTTCCCGATGAGCACGCGCACCTGGTGTGCGGGTGAAATGTCCGATCGCAAAGCCGTTCCCGCCTATGCGTACCGCTGCTTTTGGGAGAATGCGCCGAAGTGGCAAAGGCCTTTTTACAAGGCGCTTTCCCACCTCATCGCGCCGCTTGCGGAGATCATCTTCAAAAACACAAACACCTTGCCGGTCTATTTGGACGAGCGCATTTTAACAACGTTCCGAAAAACCCTCGCCCATTTGGAGGAAGGCGGGCAGATCCTGCTGTTCCCCGAAACGGAGCATCCCGACAATCACATCTTAAACACCTTCCACGAGCACTTTGCGGATCTCGGCCGGATGTACTACCGAAAAACGGGAAAATCACTTGCCTTCGTACCCGTGTATTTCTGCCCAAATCTGTGCGAGATCCACGCGGCAAGCCCCGTATATTACGATCCTCAAAACAGCCCGGACGAAGAACGCACACGCATTTGCCGTCTCCTCTCCGAGCGCATCACGAAAACGGCCATGGCATTGCCCGAGCACGAGGTGATCCCCTTTCTAAACACCAAAGAACGCCGCAAAAACAAATGACGAGAGCGAGTGGACTCGCTCTTGTTTTTTTTGCGTTTTTGATATATGATATAAGATGAAAATCAGATCATTCGGAGGATTTATGCGCGAAAAACTCAAACGCATTCTCGGCCTGTTCTCTGCTTTTTTTAAGATCGGGCTGTTTACCTTCGGCGGCGGCTACGCCATGATCCCGCTGATCCAGAAAGAGACGGTGGAAAGCCGCGCTTGGATCACGGACGACGACATCCTGGAGATCCTCGCCATCGCTGAGAGCACACCGGGGCCGATCGCCATCAATTCCGCCACCTTCGTCGGCTACCGCGTTGCCGGCTTCTGGGGCGCTTTTTTCGCTACGCTCGGCATGGTGCTTCCCTCCTTTTGCATCATTCTTCTCATCTCCTTCATCCTTACGGAGTTTGAAGACAATCGCTACGTGAAAGCCGCTTTCTTCGGCATCCGCGCAGGTGTGCTTGCCCTCATCGCCAAAGCACTTTGGACGATGTACAAGAAAGCCCCGAAAGGGCTCGTCTCCTACCTTTTGATGGCGCTTGCCTTTGCCGTCGTTGCATTTTTGAAGATCAACGTGCTCTACGTGATCCTCGCCTGTGCCGCCGTCGGACTGATCACTGCGCTCGTTGCCCGAAAGAAGGTGGGCAAATGATCTATCTGGAACTGTTTTTGACCTTTTTGAAGATCGGCGCCTTCACCTTCGGCGGGGGCTACGCCATGCTCCCCCTGATTCGGGAAGCGGTGCTGGAGAATAATTGGATCAACGAGACGGCTCTGACGAACTTCATTGCCGTGAGCGAAAGCACGCCCGGGCCCTTTGCCATCAACATCGCCACCTACGTCGGCAGCACGATGGGGGCCGCAGACGGTGTTCTCGGCCGCATCTTCGGCGCCTTCTGCGCCACGCTCGGGGTCGTTCTCCCCTCCTTCGTCATCATCCTCATCGTTGCCAAGTGCTACGAAAAATTCAAGGAGAGCTTTGTCGTCAAGGGTGTGATGAGCGGTCTGAAGCCGGCGGTGGTCGGTCTCATCGGTGCCGCCCTCTTCTCCCTGATGCTCTCCGTCTTCTTCCCGACGGGCTTTGACACTGCCTTCTTTGCGGATCCCGCGTTTTGGATCTCGCTTTGCATCTTTGCCGTATGCCTGCTCTTCGCCTTCCGAAAAACGCATCCCATTCTGCTCATCGTCCTCTGTGCCGCCGCCGGCATCGGAATCTCCTTTTTCCCCGGCGTTCAGATCGTATAATCGCATAAAGAAAGCCGCGTCCTCGGGCGCGGCTTTTCATTTGACACCGAGCACACATCTGTGCTATAATACTTCTGCTCGTTGCACTGCCGTTTTGCGGTACAACCTGATCAGGCCGAGTCATACTCGGAGCCGGGTCACAGTCGTGACAGTGGATCTTACCACGGGACAGGTTTCTTGCCTCTCCCGTGTTTTTTGTTTCATAAGGAGCCTTTTGTGAAAAAAACACCCATCCTTGCCTCGGAGGATCGCTACAAGATCGGACGGCGCGCAGGTGCCTTCGGCATCGTGTGTAACTTTACGCTGTTTGCTCTGAAGCTTCTTGCGGGATATCTCAGCGCCTCCGTTGCCATCACGGCAGACGCCTTCAACAACCTGACCGACGCCGCCTCCTCGCTCACAACCTATTTCGGTTTTCGCCTGGCGGCACGCCCTGCCGATGCCAAGCATCCCTACGGGCACGGAAGGTACGAATATCTTTCGGGACTTCTCATTTCCTTTTTGATTCTGCTTGTGGGGGTAGAATTCGGACGCAGCGCCGTTTTACGCATCCTCTCTCCCGAGGAAACTTGTGCCTCGACACTTTCGGTCCTCATCCTCTGCCTGAGCATCGTCGCCAAAGGTGCGATGGCGCTCTACTACCGACACGCGGCAAACAAGATCACATCTACAGCCCTGCGCGCCGCCTGTGCCGACAGCAGAAACGATCTGCTTGCCACGCTCGCCGTGCTGCTCGGCTTTCTCGCCGAGCGTCTCTGGGGGATCGCGATCGACGGTCCCGTCGCCCTTTTGGTGGCCCTGTTCATCTGCTACTCGGGCACGATGCTCTTGCTCGACTCCCTCACGCCCTTGCTTGGTAAGCGTGCCGACGAATCCCTCGTGCGCTCGCTGAGCAAGCTCATCCTCTCCTACCCGAAGGTGCTCGGCATGCACGATCTCTTGGTGCACGACTACGGAAGCGGCGTCTGCCACGCTTCGGCGCACGTAGAGCTCTCCGCCGAGGAGGACTCCCTCGTCTGCCACGACTTGATCGACGAGATCGAATGTGCCGCACGCGACACGCTCGGCGTACACTTGGTGATCCACTTCGATCCCGTGGTGGAGGGAGACACCGAAAAAAACGAGATGCAAGAGGTGGTGCGCGAGATCCTACGGGAGATCCACCCCCGATTGACGATGCACGATTTTCGCTTGGTACGCAGTGCCAAAGGGAAAAAGCTTTCCTTCGACCTCGCCGTACCTTACGAGCTGATGGAACAGCGCGATGCGTTTCACGACAAGTTGGACACCGCCCTCTCGGCACGGGGTCACGACTATCAGACCGTCATCCGATTTGACGCGACGCTCTAATACGAAAGGAAACGTGCGATGAAACGAGGCTTGGTGCTGGAAGGCGGAGCGATGCGCGGTCTGTTCACCGCAGGCGTGCTTGACGCATTCCTCGAAGAAGAACTCACGTTTGACGTCTGCGTCGCGGTCAGCGCAGGGGCTGCCTTCGGCTGCAACCTCAAATCAAAGCAAAAAGGGCGCGTTCTGCGCTACAACACGACCTACTGCCGCGACAGGCGGTACTGCTCCGTCCAAAACCTCCTCACCACGGGCGACCTCTACGGGGCAGACTTCTGCTATCGACTCCTTCCGGACGAGCTGGATCCCTTCGACTACGAGACATACCGCGAAGACCCGATGGATTTCTACGCCGTCTGCACCGACGCCGACACGGCAACGCCCGTCTATGCACGGTGCAACGCGCTTACGAAAGAAGAATTTTTGTACCTGCAGGCCTCGGCGTCGATGCCTCTCGTGTCCCGTCCGGTCGAGGTCGGCGGAAAACGCCTCCTCGACGGAGGCGTCTCGGACTCCATCCCCCTCGCCTTTCTGTCTTCGCTTGCCGAAGAGTGTCGCGTGCTCGTGCTCACACAGCCGAAGGGATACCGAAAAAAGCCCATCGGAAACGAGCTGTTTTTCCGACTTGCCCTGCACAAAACGCCGCGTCTTGCCGACGCGCTCCTTTCGCGCCACGAACACTACAACCGAAGTTTGGAAGAGGTCGAGACTCTCGAAAAGGCGGGCGAGATCTTTGTCATCCGTCCACCGAAGCCCATTGAGGTCAAGACCGTTGAGCGAAGCCGCGCGCGACTCTCGGCGGCACACGAGACGGGACTTTCCACCGCGAGAGCGCAAATGGACGACCTCAAGGCGTATTTGAAAGAGAAATCACGAAAAATCTTTTGAAAAAGCAGAAAAAACTTCGGTTTTTTCTGCTTTTTCTCTTTACAAGCTCGTTTTTTCGTGGTATACTATCGGCACGTTCACTTTAGTATTGTAAAGTGATAAATCAACAGAAAGAAGGAATCTTCGACCATGAAACGCATTTTTACTCTGCTTCTTGCCGTCGTGATGCTCGCACTTGCCTGTGTCTCGTTTACCGCTTGCTCCGACAACAAGAAGGACAAACTCGTCATCGGTATCACCTACTACAAGCCGATGAACTACAAGGATGAAACCGGAAAGCTCGTCGGCTTTGACACCGAGTTTGCCGAAGCCGTCTGCGAAAAGCTCGGAAAAGAGCCCGAATTCCTCGTCATCGACTGGAAAAACAAGTTCATCGAGCTCGAGGCCGACACCATTGACTGTATCTGTAACGGTATGACCATCACCGACGAGGCGCTTGCCAACGCAGACGTCTCCACCCCCTACGTCAAGAACGCACAGGTCGTCGTCACCAAGGCAGACATCGCCGGTGATTACGCCGCGTTTGCAGATATGAAGGACCTGAAGTTCGCCGCCGAAGCCGGAAGTGCCGGTGAAGAATGCATCCTCGACGCGGGCTTTGAGAACTACACCGCCGTCACCGCGCAGTCCGATGCCCTCAACGAAGTCAGCACCGGCGCCGCCGACGCTTGCGTCATCGACCTTTCCATGGCCAACTCCATGATCGGCGAAGGCACCAGCTACTCCGCGCTCGCACAGGCGATGAAGCTCAACGAAGAGGAATACGGCATTGCCTGCCGCAAGGGCGACAAGCTCCTCGACGACATCAACGCCGCGATGGCGGAAATGAAGGCCGACGGCTCGCTCCAGAAGCTGGCTGAAAAATACAATCTGACGCTCGCGTAAGAGTGCGTTGAAACAGAG
>JAZRZY010000177.1:0-8430 GCA_045601605.1 Eubacteriales bacterium | reverse complement strand
TCGTCGTTATGAAAGACGGTATCATCCAGCAGGTCGATTCCCCGCAACGTCTCTACGACACTCCGAACAACATGTTCGTCGCGGGCTTCATCGGTTCTCCGCAGATGAACTTCATCAACGGCAAGCTTATCAAGCGCGGCAAGGACTTCTTCTTCACCTTCTCCGACGAGACCAAGTCCCACGAGTTCAAGCTTCCCGCCGAGAAGAACGTGGACAACAAGCTTGAAGAATACGTGGATCAGGAAGTCATCGGTGCCATCCGTCCCGAGTGCATCCACGACGAGCCCATGTATCTCAGCCAGTGGCCCGATTGGGTCATCACCACCCACGTAGACGTCACCGAGCTGATGGGTGCGGAAACCCACCTTTATCTGAACGCCACCGAGGATCAGTCCCTCGTTGCCCGCGTTTCCTCCCGCACCAAGGCCAAGGCCGATGACGACATCAAGATCGCATTCGACATCAACCGTTTGCACCTCTTCGACAAAGACACAGAGATGTTCATCGTCCACTAAATGCAATTTCCAAAAGAGACACCCTTTTCGGGTGTCTCTTTTTTGCCCTTGAAATTTGTCTTTTTTGTGCAGAAGGATCAGGTTTTTTTGTGCATTTTCGCCTTTGAAAACCCCTTCGGCTTTTGATAAAATAGATGCAGCCCCCAAAAAATAAAAGGATTTTTTTATGTATAAAAAACGCGCATTTTCCCCCATGATCGGCGACTGTGTCATCTACCGTCAAAGCTGTCTCTGTTGTATCAGAGACATCAGAACGGAGGTTTTTCCGCACGCGGAAGAAAAGGTCTACTACATTCTCTCTCCGCTTTCAGACGAAAAGACCACCGTATTTCTGCCCGTAGACCGCATCCACGATCCTGCATATCTGCGCGCGCCGCTCACCAAAGAGCAAATTGAGCAAGCAATCCGCGACAGTCGCACCCAAACACTTGAATGGATCAACGACCACAAACAAAGAGGCGCGTTTTTTCGCAAAATTTTATCTGAAGCAAACCCCGTTCGCCTTCTTTTGCTTTACAAAGCATTGGAGCAAAAGCGAGAGGAATCCATTCGAGCAAAGCAAAAATTCAGTACTGCAGACGAAAAAGTCGCCGTTCAAGTCCGCGAAATGATCCTGCAGGAATACTCCTTCGCGCTTAAACTTTCAAGCGAAGAGATCACCGAATACATAAACAAAGAACTTGACTTCTGAAAAAGAGGGTTTCGCCGAGCGAAAGCCCCCCTTTTTTTCAGCAAATGTCGCGCAACACATTCAGCATCACCCGCACCTCTTCTTCGGTGTTGAAAGCACCGAAGGAAGCGCGCACCGCACCGTGCGGAAGCGTACCGAGCGCTCGATGTGCCAGCGGCGCACAGTGCAAGCCTGCACGCACGCAGATGCCCGCATCATCCAGACGCGCGGCAAGTTCCTCGGGCGCAAACGCTTCAACATTAAAAAGCACAACGGAACTCTTTTTCGGACTGTAAACCTTCGCCCCGAGAAAGAGCAAGCCCTCCCGCAGGGTGAGGGCCAAGTTTTCCTCTTTTTCCCGCAACCGATCCATTCCGTGCGAACGCAAAAAATCGATCCCGGACAGCAGTGCCGCAGCAGCATGCGCGTTCACCGTTCCCGCCTCCAGTCGCTCCGGCAGGTCCTCCGGCATCGAAGCAGACGCAGAATCCACTCCCGCACCGCCGAACAGGAGGGGGTCGGGACAGGGCGCCTGTTCCGCGACCAGAAGCGCACCGAGCCCCATCACGCCGTACAGTCCCTTATGCGCCGGCACACAGAGGTAATCCATACCGTCCTCCGCCATGGAAAGCGGCAGTTTCCCTGCCGCCTGCGCGGCATCAACGAGGGTGAGCGCACCGCATGACCGTGCATATTCACAGATCTCACGAATCGGTAAACGCTGCCCCGTCGTATTGGAACAGGCACTCACGGCGACCAAATACGCACCATCCTCCATTGCGCGCACAAACCGATTGAAGCACACTTCTTCATCGGAGGACGCTTCAAAAAAATCAAGGTGAATGCATCCGCGGCGGCGCAGTTCATACAGAGGGCGCAAAACGCTGTTGTGTTCCAGGGTGCTCGCCACAACGCGCACCCCCTGTCGCTCGGACAAGAGTCCGAATAAAGCGATATTGAGCGCTTCCGTCGCGTTTTTCGCAAAGACGACTCTTCGTTCATCCGAAAGACCAAAAAGGTCTGAGAGGGCGCGTCGCGCGTCATAGACGCAATCTGCGGCGCGCATGGCTGCCGAATGGCCGCCGCGCCCCGCGTTGCCGAAGGGATCGAAAAGCGTTTTCATTAAGGAGGCCGCAACCCCCGGAGGCTTCGGATAGGTGGTGGCGGCATTGTCGAGATAGATCACGAGACCTCCGTTTTCATTCCTGCATTTTTCAAAACAGTCAGCGCCTCTTCCAGCTGTTCTGCCGATACGCGCACACCGTAGCTGCATCCCCCTGCGCGCGTACGCACGAGAACCGCCGTGATCTTCCGAACCGAAAGCAGGTTGCGCGCCCGCTGTGCAAAGGTGATCGAGCCGATGGTAATGATTTTTTGTTCCATACTTTTCCCCTTTTTCTTTTTATTGTCATTCTATGCAGACGGCGCAACGCGTGCGCTTGACAGCACCTTCGCTTTCTGCTATACTCAAGCCGAACTCAAGAAAAAAGGAGTGAGACCGTATGAAAGAGTTTCAAATCAAACTTTCCACCATCAAGGACGTTCAGGACTTCGTTCGCGACCTAACCTTATACAGCGGTGAGGCCGACCTGGAAAGCGGCCGCTACACCGTGGATGCAAAATCCATCATGGGCATCTTCAGTCTGGATTTACAAGCCCCTATCAAGCTCATCCTGCGCGAAGATTCCGCCGCCGGAGAAGCAGAACTGATCGAAAAGATCCGTCACCTCTTGGTCTGAAGCATAGCAAAGCTCCCTCGGAAAAACCGAGGGAGCTTTTTTCAGCCTCCGAACAGTGACGCGGAGATCAAACGACGCAGCACAAAGAGAAAATCCGCCGCCTCCACGGAGTTTTGCGCCAAGATCGGATGGCGGGCGATCTCCTCGCCGTCCATGCGATACACGACCTCGCCGATCGGATCCCCCTCCTTGATCGGGGCAAGAAGCTCCTCGGGCAAGTGCACCTCTTCCTCCAACTTAGAGACCTGTGATTTTCGCACCAAGATCCCCTCTCCGCCGTGCGCGGGCTGCACCTCGTCCGTGATGCCGCCCCAGACACGAACGGGCGAAAAATCCACCTTTTGGGGCTCGTAGAGAGCGTAGTTGGCAAACCCCCAATCGAAAAGTTCCTTTGCCGCCGCAAATCGGCGATCGGACGTCTCACCGCCCAACACCACGGCAACGAGGTGCAGTCCGTCTCTTTTGGCAGAGGCGGAAATGCAATACTTCGCCTTTGAGGTAGAGCCCGTTTTCAACCCCGTAGTACCCTCGTAGAAGCGCACGAGGCGATTGGTATTGGTCAAGCCGAACGCGCCGTCTCGCACGCTGTCCATCCAGATCGTGCTGTATTCCGTGATCCACTCGTGCATCAAAAGTTCCCGCGAGATGACGGCGACGTCGCGCGCGCTCAGCGTATGACACTCCTCATCGTCCAAGCCCGTGGGATTGACGAAGCTACAATCCAAGCCAAGGGATTTGGCGCGCTCATTCATATCACCGACAAACGCCGCCTCCGTTCCCGAGACAAACTCACCGAGCGCCGTCGCACCGTCATTTGCACTTGCAACCACCACGGCCTTGAGCAGATCGTGCACACTCATCTGTTCACCCACTTCCAGATAGATCTGACTGCCGCCCTTAGAAGCGGCATTTTCACTGACGGTCACAAGATCTTCCTTCGAGATCTTTCCCGAATCGATCGCTTCGGCAACGAGAAGCAGCGTCATCACCTTCGTAACGGAAGCGATCGGCAGCTTCGTATCTCCCGCATTCTCATACAGCACCGTCCCCGTACACGCCTCCATCAAAAGCACGGAGGCACAGCCCTCGCCGAGATCCGAAACTTTTTCCGCCACCGTCACGTCCGTTGCCGCCGTGACCGCCGCAAAAGCCGAAAGGGGCTGCATAAACACGAAAAGCAGAGTTAAAAGCGCGAGTGTCAAACGTTTCATAACACACCTCACAGTTTGGTTTCACTCACGATTTATGTTCCAAACACAAAAAATAGACCAGCCGATACGCGGCCGGTCTATTTTGGGCAAACGCTATTGATTTTAGGCGCTTTTTCGCATATAATACCTATGGACGAAATTCAGTCCTCGTAAAGGGCGCCGAGCGGCGCCTCCTCCATGAAAAGCTTTGCCTCCTCGTGCATGGCAAGCGCTTTTCGGAACTCCGCAAGAACCGCATCCTCCAAGCGGGCGCGGAAGCTTGCGTTGATGGGGTGCGCTATGTCTCGATACGTGCCGTCTGCATTCTTACGGCTGGGCATCACAATAAAATATTTCTCGTTGGCGTAGATCACCTTGATATCGTGTACGGCAAACTCGCCGTCAAACGTCACGGAAACGACTGCCCTCATCGGGCCCTCATCAAACACTTTTCGAATTTTGATGTCTGTCAGTTGCATGTTCCAGTCCTCCTTCAAACTGTGGCATCTCACATCTTCATAATGCCTCATACTTATGACTTGATTGGTGATTAAATGTTAAATAATTATGACCTAAACAAAATCTTTTCACCCCATTCACATTTGTTGTTTGCCGGTGTCGGCGGAGTCAGCATGTCTGCGCTCTGCCTGCTTTGTCACGAAAAAGGGATGCGAGTCTCCGGCTACGATGCCACCGAAAGTCCCGTGACGCAATCGCTCTGTGAAAAGAACATTCCCGTCTTCTACTCTTTTACCGAGTCGATGTACGAGGGAGTGGACGCCGTCGTTTACACCGCCGCCATCCATGCGGAGGATCCGATCCTCTCCTACCCCGCTTCTCTCGGTCTTCCCTTGATCTCACGCGCAGATGCACTCGGGCATCTCTCTTTGGAGAAGACTTCCCGCATCGGCGTGGCAGGCACGCACGGAAAATCCACCACCACGGGAATGCTGACTGCAATCTTCCTCGCAGACGGGCGCGACCCAATGGTGCTTGCAGGTGCCGCGATCCCCGAAATCGGCGGAACCCTGCGTATGGGGCACGGCAAAGATCTGATCTTTGAAGCCTGCGAATATCAGGATTCCTTTTTGCACTTTTCTCCGACCGTCTCCGTCGTTCTGGACGTTGAGCACGATCACGTGGATTACTTCCCCACGCCGGAGTCGATCACCGCTTCCTTCGTGCGCTACGCCGATCTGGTCGGCGAGAACGGGGTGGCTGTCATCAATTCTGACACAGAGCTTGCGCAAATCGTGTCAAAAGAAGTCCGTGTAAAACAAATTTCCGTCTCGCAGAAAAGCGCGGCGGATTATACCGCAGAGAATTTGACTTTCGATCGCGGATTTGCCGTCTTTGATCTCGCCTACCGAGGGGTGACGCTCTTTCCCGTGCGCCTCGGCGTGCCCGGAAGATTCCAGGTCGGAAATGCGCTTTGCGCCATTGCAGCCGCGCGCTATGCGAAAATCTCGGATCAAGCAATTCAAGCAGGCCTCGCCTCCTTCTCCGGCGTGGAGCGTCGCTTTCAAATGCGCGGAACTCTCCACGGCGTGCCCGTAGTGGACGATTACGCCCACCACCCCACCGAGATCGCCGCGACGCTTTCCGCCGCCGCAGAGTGCGGCTATCAGAATATCGTCTGCGTCTTCCAATCGCACACCTTCTCCCGCACCGAGGCGTTTTGGCAGGAGTTTGCGGAGGTGTTTGCCCCCTGCAAGGAAGTCGTCTATGCAGACATCTATCCCGCTCGCGAAGAGCAGATCGAAGGCATCACGGCGGAAAACCTCGCCAAAGATGCGCCGAACGGCCGATACGTCGGCGATTTCGACGCCATTGCACGTTACCTGAAGGCCAAGACGGATGCCGATCTTTTTCTGATCATGGGTGCCGGCTCCGTCATTCAGCTTACCGACATCCTTTTAGCGGAGAACGGCGATGAATGACACCTTACTGACCATCCTCATCGCCTTCGGCATCGTGGACCTCGCCGCCTTCCTGCTCTATCTGATCCTGAAATTTCGTTACAACAAGCATCGGGAGGAGGTCGGCCATTACGGTGACCGCGCAGAGCATCTGGTGCAGGATTACATTCACGAGCATTTCCCCGATGCATTTCTCTTGAACAATCTGTATTTTCAGACCGAGCACGGACTGACGCAGGTCGATCACATCCTCATCTGCCGTCAGGGTGTGTACATCATTGAGACCAAGAGCCACAACGGCCACATTACCGTGCACGAGCGCAACTGGACGCAGGAATGGCACGGCAAAAACATTTCCTTCCACAATCCCGTAAAGCAAAATCACATACACCTAAAGGCACTCAAGAACGTCTTAAAAAATGACGAGAAATTCGCTCGTTATCGCATCGGAACCGTGGTCGTCTTCACCTCGAAGAACGTCACCTTTTCCGAGAACGTGCGCGGTGTGATCCGATTAAACCGCCTCGCCGATTACATCAAGAAAAACCCGCAGGTCAAACGGGCGGGCGGGGGCGCGGGCACAATGCGTCTCGAAACGATGAAACGTTTGAAGGATACGATCCTTGCGGGCGCCGTCAAGAGCCGACGACGTCACCAGAGACACAAAAACGAGATCCACAGCCAGTACTCGGAGGGTGTCTGATGAACATACGCACGCTGACAATCGACGATCTGGAAGAAGTAATCGCCCTCTGCCTCGAAGCCAAGAAAACGCTGGCTGAGCGCGGCGTGAATCAATGGCAATCCGGCTTTCCGGACCGCGCAAGCCTGACGGACGATCTGTTGAGCGGAAGGTGCTTCGCCTTTCTCGACGACAAAGGGACTATTTGCGCCTTTACACGCTTAAACTTTGAGCCGGAAGCAGAATACGAGCACCTGAAAAGCGGCTGTTGGCTGACCGGAAACGAAGGATATGCCACCACACACCGCACCGTAGTCGCTCCCGCACATCGCTCCACCGGCCTCTCCGACCGCCTGTTGGAAGAAGCAGAGCGCCGCGCGGCTCTGGCAGGCGCGAAAAGCATTCGCGTAGATACCCACCGCGACAACTCCGCGATGCGTTCTCTCATTGCACGACGCGGCTTTACGGAGTGTTGCACCTTTCTCTTGCCGTACCCGGACGCCTCTCCGGAACGGATCGGATACGAAAAACTGCTCTAAAAAAAAGAGACCCCGCAGGGTCTCTTTTTTCAATCAACGAATTTCCCGCGCAGACCGAAGCTGACTTCGATCGCGCCGTCCACTTCGCGCATCACCGAATCATTCAAATGCCCCACCTTTTCCTTGAGGCGGCATTTATCCAATGTACGCACTTGCTCCAGCAATATCACCGAATCCCGTGCCAATCCGTGTGTATCCTTGGTTACGGTGATGTGCGTCGGCAAAGGATTCTTTCCGGTGCGTGACGTAATGGCTGCTGCGATGACTGTAGGAGAATGGCGGTTGCCGAGATCGTTTTGCACGATGACCACGGGGCGCACTCCGCCCTGTTCGCTTCCCACCACGGGACTTAAATCCGCAAAGTAAATATCGCCGCGCCGAACCTTTTCCATAACCGACACTCCTTTCTTTGACTTTAGTCTCGGCGGCACACTACCATTTTATGCAAAGGATGCGAAAAACAGTCACGAAAAAAGGCGGCAAAATCAAAAAAGCACTTGCATAAGCAAGTGCTTTTTCGTGAAGACTAACCCTAATTTTAATACAAATGCACCCCCTTTTGGGATTAGGGGGTGCAAAGTCATTTTAGGGGGTGCATTTTTAAGCTAGGGGGTGCAACCTACTTAATCATGCATTGGTATGAATTCCAATCATAGATTTCATATTGTGTTTTTGATCCAATAAGCTTTGCAACAAAGCCCTTCTTCTTGTTAAGCCGTTGCATTGTTTTTTCAAAACCAGGTAACCCAAAACCATCTTTTTCATTTTTGTCAAAAATTTGGTCACCAATCCATTTTCCTTTTTTTAAATCATTGGCAACAATAACGATTACTTCATTTGAAATAATGCTCTTTATTTCATCGGTAATTGACTGTTGTAAAAATTCTTCTTGGCAGTCAAAAAGTTCGAAGAAATATTCACCAAAGTACAAATCAACAAAAGTATAGTTGCCGTCATTATTTTCATCAATGAATTGTAACTCAATATTCTTGTGGTTATTATTGCTCGTGATAACTAAAGCCTTTACGGGATGTTTTCCGGCATTTTTTGTGTAAGCAAAAGGAGATATGTGCAATCTAAACTCGGCATCGCTATCAAAGTGCAATTCAGAAAAAGAAATATGATTTTCTTTAAGCAACATTTTTGCCGCATCAAAAGTCATATCCTTCACCACCT
>JAZRZY010000176.1:0-19033 GCA_045601605.1 Eubacteriales bacterium | reverse complement strand
GCTCACAGAACGACATGGCTACGATCCGACTTCCCTGATAGTCTGTGGTATACTTAACGTCTCTGTAGGTGGGCCAGTAGTCGAAGAAGCCGTAGATGGTCCCGCCAAAGGAAGCGGGCGCAGCATCAAAGGCCTGAACCTTGTTGAAGCACTTTCTTCCTGCGAAAAACTATTGCTGAAATACGGCGGTCACGAGCTTGCTGCCGGCGTGACGGTGGAACGCAAAAATCTCCCCGCTTTGCACGAAGCGCTCAACCGCTATGCCGCAGAACATCTGAAGGAGCAAGATCTGATCTCCACGCGCGATGCGGATTTCACGCTGACCGAAAGCGACTTAACTTTGGAAAACGCATCTTCCCTCTCCGTGCTTGAGCCCTTCGGTATGAAGAACCCCAAACCGCTCTTTTTACTGGAAAATGCTTTCATCCAAGCCATTCATCCCGTCGGTGACGGAAAGCACTCCAAGCTGACCCTGCTTGTGGGCGACACGCTTTTAAGTGCCCTCTGCTTCAACCGTCCCATGAATCAACTCCCGATCCTGCGCGGCGAATGCGCTGACTTTTTGTGCAGTTTGGATCTGAACACTTATCTGGATCGCACCACGGTGCAGCTTGGCATCAAAGACATTCGCCCCTCGAAGGAACTGCGTACAAAACTCCAAGAAGAAACGCTTCTGTACCACTGCATCACGGAGAAAAAGGCGCCGTATCCCGCCTTGCCCTCTCGCAAAGAATTTGAAATGGTCTTCCGTCAATTCAAGGGCGAATACAAAGAGCAACCGATCGATCTGTTCTTTTTCTCCCGCAAGCTTTCCATGCCTTTCTCAAAACTGCTTTTGATCCTCGATATTTTTGAGGAAGCCGGCTTGTTGCATCGCACGAAAAAAGAGCCTCTCTCGCACGCAAACGTCGTGCTGCTCCCCTCAAAGGGTGTCAAAGCCTCTCTGGAAAGCACCCCCACCTACATTGCCATGAACACGGAAAGGTAATTTCATGCAACCCGACATCAGCACCCTTTTAACCCGTCTTGCCGCTACGGGCATGCCGTTTGATTTCGAAAAAATCATGCGTGCTTTTGAATTTGCCCGCACGTTGCACGACGGACAGTTCCGCAAAAGCGGCGAAGAATATATCTGCCACCCAATTGCCGTGGCAGAAATCGTTGCTTCCCTTGAACTCGACACGGACTCCATCTGTGCCGCGTTTTTGCACGACGTCATTGAAGACTGTCCCGACAAGGTCGATCTGGATACCATTCGCCGCGAATTCGGCGAAGACGTTGCTACGCTGGTTGACGGACTTTCCAAACTGGTCACCGTCCAACTCGCCGACAAAGAAGACCGCACAATCGAAAATCTCCGCAAAATGTTCCTTGCTATGTCCAAGGACATTCGCGTCATCTTCATCAAACTCTGCGACCGACTGCACAATATGCGCACCCTTGCCTCGCATTCGGTGGAAAAACAGCGTTTGATCGCGCTGGAAACCATGCACGTCTATGCGCCGCTGGCTCATCGGCTCGGTATGGAAAAAATCAAGACCGAGTTGGAAACTTTGGCGCTGCATTATCTTGATCCCATCGGATGCGAAGAAGTCAAAAACGACACCGAGAAAAAATACGGACAGAGCCGTGATTTTCTCAACAAATCCCAAGAACTCATCGCCCAGAAACTCACCGAGCAGAACATCAAGTTTTCTATGGAAGGACGAACAAAATCGCTCTATTCCATCTACAACAAAATGTACGGTCAAAACAAGAATTTTGAGGAAATCTACGATTTCTTTGCCGTGCGAATCATCGTGGACACGGAACTCGAATGCTACACCGTGCTCGGTATCATCCACGAGAACTTCAGTTCTATGCCCGGTCGATTCAAAGACTATATTTCAACCCCCAAGCCGAATATGTATCGTTCTCTGCACACGACGGTCATCGGACGAGACGGTATCCCCTTTGAGGTTCAGATCCGCACTTGGGAAATGCACGCAATCGCGGAATACGGTCTTGCTGCACACTGGCGCTACAAAGACGGTGTGAAAGACCGTGACGGCAGTATGCAAAAGAAGCTCGAATGGATTCGCACGCTTTTGGAAACCGACCGCGACGAAACGGATCCGGATGAATTCCTGCGTCCGCTGAAAGTGGATATTTTTGATGACGAAACCTACGTCTTTACGCCCAAGGGTGACGTCATCAACCTCCCCACCGGCTCCTGCGGCATTGACTTCGCCTATGCCATCCACTCCGACGTCGGAAATAAGATGGTCGGCATCAAAGTGAACGGGCGCATCACGCCGATCGACACCCCTTTGACTACGGGGCAGATCGTTGAAGTGCTTACCTCAGCAGCCTCCAAAGGTCCGGGACGCGACTGGCTCAAACTCGTTAAAACGAGTGAAGCGCGAAATAAAATCCGTCAATGGTTCAAAAAACAAAACCGTGATGAAAACATTCTGTTTGCTAAAAACGAGCTTGATCGTGTCATCACCCGCTATCGCAAAAATCTGCCGGAAGAACTGCGCAACGAAGTTTTGACGAACATTGCCAAGCGCCAAGGCTTCCCCGTGATCGACGACTTTTTCAACTGCGTCGGCTACGGAGGACTTGCGCTGGGCAATCTGGAGCAAAAGGTGCGTGATGAGATCGACCGCGTCTTGGCATCCGCCGCACCTGCCCCCTCGACGCCCACGCTGAGCGAACCCGCCAAGATCACCCGTTCCTCATCACAAGAGGTTTTGGTTGACGGGCTGGACAATTGTCAAGTCAAATTTGCTCGTTGCTGCAATCCTCTGCCCGGTGACAGCATCATTGGCTTCGTCACCAAAGGCTTCGGCATCTCCATCCACAAATACGAATGCCCGAATGCCGTAGCGGGGCTCAACAATCCCGTCGATAAAGACCGTTGGTTGAATGCAACCTGGGTCAAAAAAGCATCCTCCGGCATTCATTACGAAGCCCAGGTCAACATTTTTGCCCATCAGAGCATTTCCCTCTTAGCGGACATTTCCGCGGCACTTGCCGATATGCGC
This sequence comes from Eubacteriales bacterium, assembly GCA_045601605.1. GTDB lineage: Bacteria > Bacillota > Clostridia > Oscillospirales > SIG627 > RUG14179. Next base: position 16,004 of record JAZRZY010000176.1, on the reverse strand, counting down.
GTGCCCGTCACCTCCATTCACTCACACACCAAGCCGGACGAGCTGATCACCATCACACTATCTATCGCAACCAGCGGAGCGGAGCATTTTGAAATGATCACCACACGCTTGAAGCGGATCAACGGCGTGATCGGCGTCACGCGTGGCGTCTTTGCGGGGCAAAACTGATGCGCGCCGTTCTTCAACTATGTAAAAATGCCGCCGTCGAAATCGACGGAACGGCACACGCCGAAATCGGGCGCGGAATGCTCTTGCTTGTCGGGGTCGGCGCAAACGACACCGAGAAAGAAGCATCCCTTTTGGCCGATAAGATCGTCAAGCTTCGCATTTTCCCGGACGAAAACGACCGTTTAAACCGCAACCTCTGCGATCCGGAGATCGAAGGAGACCTGCTCGCAGTCAGCAATTTCACCCTCTATGCAGACTGCAAAAAAAGCCGTCGCCCCGACTTCTTCGGCAGCGCCAAAGGAGACTCGGCACGCAATCTGTTTGACACGTTCATCGGACTTCTGCGCGCAAAATTCGAAGTGCACTGCAGAGAAGGCAATCTTCGTTTCCCCGTCATCAAAACCGGTGTGTTCGGCGCAGATATGCAGGTTCATCTCATCAATGACGGACCGGTCACGCTCATCTTAGACACCGACACTCTGTAAGGAGTACCACTTGGACATTTTTGCACCGACTGAAGCATTGCGCCTTTTTTCCTACCATTTGGCACAAGAGATGTTTTCGCCTCCCGCCTTTGAAACACCGCTGATTCTTGAGACCTCAAGGTGTGAAGGTAGTTTTTGTGCTACGGCTACTCTTCATTCCAAGACCGTCTCCCAAACGGCTCTGCTTGCAGACCATCACACCGACGCCCGCACGGAAAGCGTTGCCGCGGGAAAAGCACTCTTCCGCCTCTTTTCCGCGTTCGGAGGGGCAAACGTCCCTTACGGAACCTTGGTCGGTGTTCGACCCGTGAAAATTGCAATTTTCTATCTTTCCCGCAAGGTGCAGGAAGAACGCCTCCTGGAGTTGCTTGAGCGGGATTACTGTATGCCGAGTGAAAATGCGCGCCTCCTCTACGCGCTTGCTCAGTCGGAACTGGAAACCGAAAATGCGCTCTCCCAAAACGATGCAATGCTCTACGTCTCCATTCCCTTCTGTCCGAGTCGATGCCGATACTGCTCCTTTATTTCGCAGTCGGCGCCGAAGCAATTGGCACTCCTCGGCGATTACCTCGATCGGTTGAACGAGGAACTCAAGGAAACCGCCGATTTGTTCGCCCGCACCCATCAGCGCCTGCGCGCCGTGTATCTCGGCGGCGGAACCCCCGGTCTTCTCCAAGCGGAAGAACTGCACACGCTTTTTTCTCTCATTCATCGTGAATTTGACCTCCGCGAAAACGCAGAACTCACCGCAGAGCTCGGCAGACCCGACACAATCACACTCGAAAAATGTCTCGCACTCAAAGAAGTCGGTGTCGAGCGCATTTGCATCAATCCTCAAACGCTCTCGGACGAGGTTCTGCTGCAAAACGGCAGATGCCATACCGCCGAAGAGTTTTACAAAGCGTTCCAAATGGCAAGAGAGGCTAAGATCGAAAGCATCAACACCGATCTCATTGCCGGACTTTACTCCGATACACCGGATGGATTTCTCCGTTCCCTTGAAGAGATCCTGAGACTGACTCCTGAAAATCTCACCATTCACGCTCTTTGCAAAAAACGTGCCTCCGAGGAAAGCGAGAAGAGCCGCCGAACCGAGGATGAACCTTGGGCGCGAGCAATGCAGAACGCCCGAGAAAGTTGTATAAAGCGCGGATATCTGCCATATTATTTATACAGGCAAAAAAACACCATCGCAAACCTGGAAAACCTGGGCTACACCCTCCCCGGGCACGCTTGCCTTTACAACATCGCGATGATGCAGGATCTCTGTCATGTATTTGCCGTAGGCGCAGGTGCCATGACCAAGCTGAAAAAAGAGACGAAAGACGGATATCAAATGATCCGTCTTCCCGCCTATAAATATCCTACCGAATATCTCAAAGACCCTGAAAAAGGGCGAAGCAACCGCCGAAAAGCACTTCTTTCCATGGAGTAATTTTATGTCAAGTTACCGTTTGAATTTGGATGAAATCAAGGCGCTCTCAAAAGCAGCGTTGAAAGAATGGGTTTTGGACTGCGAACAGCGTCAGCACGACGCTTTGTTGAACGCAGCCGATGAAATCCTTCGTTCCGAATTCACGTTGGTTGCCTTGGCAGGCCCGAGTTGCAGCGGAAAATCCACGACCGCTCATCGCTTGATCTCGTATTTTTCCGCCGCAGGAAAAGACGTAAAAGTCATTTCTACCGATGACTATTTCCACAACATTGCAGACTATCCGAAAACGAACAACGGAGCGCCCGACTTCGATCACTTCGATTGTATGAAAAAAAGCCTTCTCTCCGAAGTACTTCGCGGCATCTGCGACGGAGAAGAAGTTTCGCTTTCCCGCTTCGATTTTATCACGGGACGGCGGACCGATCATGTGGAAACATACCGTCCAATGAAAAACAGCATTGTTATATTGGAAGGTATCCACGCCTTAAATCCTCTTTTATATCACAAGGGGATGCACTACTACAAGCTTGCCCTCAACGTGACCGAGCCTTTCTACGCAAACGGAAGCAAACTTTTCACGCCGCGCGAAGTGCGCCTGATTCGCCGCATCATTCGGGACGAAAAGAAACGAAACTACCGCGCTGAACAAACGATGAACATTTGGGGAAACGTTGTAAACGGCGAACAAAACTTTATTCTGCCGTTTTTTGAAGATGTCGATGCGTATATCTCCACGGGTCTTGCCTACGAGCCCTGCGTTTGGAAAAACGATGCGCTCGACAGTCTCCGCGCCATTCCAAAAGAGGATAAACACCGCCCGCTTGCAGACGACTTGATCGCTCGTTTGGAGCCGATTCCGAAAATTGATACCGAGCTGGTTCCGACCGACTCCATTCTGCAAGAGTTTTTAGGAAAGAACGAACATTGATCCAGGAGTAATGCCGTGAAACAAATCAACACACAAAAAGGACAAAGCTTCGTTCAAGGAGCCTTCATCCTGATGTTTGCCAACGTCATCGTCAAGATCATCGGCGCTCTGTTTAAGATCCCGCTGACAAATATGATCGACGAACAGGCAATGGGATATTTCTCCAGCGCTTACTCGATTTTTACCACCTTCTTCATCATTTCCACAGCCGGCCTGCCCGTAGCCATGAGCCGCATGATCGCCACGGCGCAAGCCAGAGACGATTATACGAAAGTACATCAGATCTTCCGCGTCGGGATGCGCGTCTTCCTCGTGTTAGGCGGCGTCGGCACAGCCGTTATGGTCGCCCTTTCCCCGTGGGTTGAGCAACTGACCAAACAAGCCGGCTTGGTTTACAGCCTGCTCGCGCTTGCTCCCACGCTGTTCTTCATCGGCATCATCTCCGCTTACCGCGGCTTCTTCCAAGGTCTCCACAATATGATTCCAACCGCCGCGAGCCAAACGATCGAGGCGGCCGGAAAGCTCGTCTGCGGTCTTTGTCTTGCTTCTTTTGCAAAGCAAGCGTTTCCCGATGAGCCTTGGGTCTGGGCCGCCTTTGCCATTCTCGGTGTCACAATCGGTGTCGTGTTCAGCTTTATCTACCTCGCCTTTTCCAAATCGCTTGCCACCCGTGCAATGCAAAAACCGAAAGCGGCGCCCGCGCAGTCAAACAAAGCGGTCTTAAAAGAGCTGATCGTCATCGCCATCCCGATCACGCTCGCCGCCGTGATGATCAATCTCACAAGCAACATTGACGTATTCACCATCGTGCCGATCCTCTCCTCGCAAGGAATGAACGAGGACATTGCCAACACCCTCTACGGCGCTTACACTTCACACGCGGTCACTCTTTTCAACCTCGTGCCCGCTTTGACGCAAGCTTTTTCCATCAGCGTCATCCCAGCCGTTTCCGCGGCAAGAGCCAAGCTGGACGATGCGCTCGCACATCGCACAATGAACTCGTCCATAAAAATCGTCTCTTGCATTACCTTGCCCGCCACCTTCGGTATGATTGCACTGTCCACCCCCATCATCGACCTGCTCTTCAAAACAGATCCGATGAAATACGTGGTCTCTGCCGAAGGCCCCTTAAAAGGCACGGAACAGTATATCACAAACGCCGCAGGTGAAAGAATGATCTGCAGCGACGTATCTGCCCCGCTTCTTGCCATTTTGGCCATTTCGATCTTCTTGGCAGGTCTCTACTCCAGCACGGGCTCCATTCTGCAAGCCTGCGGACAGGAAAAGAAGAGCATCCTTGCCGCAATCGCCGGCATTTTGACAAAGCTCGTCAGCGCTTGGGTGCTCATCAGCATCCCCGAAGTCGGTCTGCTCGGCGCACCGATCTCTACCACGCTCTGCTACCTCGTTATGCTCCTTTTGAACTTCTTTTTCCTGCACAAATACGCCCACTACACACCTAAAATCACCTCTTTCTTCCTGCGTCCTCTCGTTGCCGCCCTTCTTTGCGGAGCAACCGCCTTCGGACTTCATACCGGCCTTCTGCCTCTGCTCGGCGACAAGATCACGATTGCAGTTGCGATCCTGTCTGCCGCATTCGTGTACTTCGTCACGCTCCTCTTGATCCGAGGTCTGGATCGAGAAGACGTGGAAATGTTACCGAAAGGCGCCATGATCGCAAAAGTTTTGACAAAACTCAAACTTTTAAAAGACTGATGCAAAGAAAAAAAGAAGCACGAAGATTTCGTGCTTCTTTTCATTTTGTCCGATTTTCGCAGGCAAAAAGCTCTGCTTCGTCACTTATTCGTGGCTTTGATCTCCGTCCAGAGCTCATTCATCAAAAGTTCAATTTCCGGGGCGAGCATCTCCATGTGCTCCCATTTTTCGCTGACTTCAGGATAAGCGATCTCACGAGTCTTCTCATCCAACTCCAAAAGATCGTACACCGCCTGATTCGGCGTGGAGTAGCCTAAAAACTCAGTGTTTGCAAGACCGACGTCCGGTTCCAGCATAAAATTGATGAAGCACTCGGCAAGTTCCTGATTCTTGGCGTTTTTGGGAACGCACATTGCGTCGTTGAAAATATTGGTGTGCTCGGGACGATAAAAATCAAGGTTCTCGTTTTCGCCCATCATATAGATGCAATCTCCGGCATAATAAGTGCCGATGGCGGCACTCTCGCCCGGCATCTTCTGGAAGATCTGATCCATACAGTAAACAAACTTTTGCTTTTTGAGAAGTTCAGCCGCTTCGCGCCAATGCGCCTCGTTCGTGGTGTTGATGGAATAACCGAGTTCGAACAATGCAATGGTAAACGCATCACGGGGATTGTCCATCATCAAAATCTGATTTTCGTACTTCACATCTTCGTCCCACAGGTTTTCCCAACCGGTGACTTCTTCCGCGTACAGTTCTTTGTTATAAACAATGCCGACGGTTCCCCAGAAATACGGAACAGAGTACTTGTTTTCCGGATCGTATGCCGGATTCTTGAAGCGCTCCATAATATTTTTTTCGAAATTCGGGATGTTTTCGAAATTCAGTTCAGAAAGCAGGTCGTTTGCAATCAGCTTTTCGATGGTATAGTCCGAAGGAATGATCACGTCATAACTGACACTGCCGCTTGCGATCTTCGCATAAAGAGACTCGTTCGTTTCAGCCGTGACATAATCCACGGTCACATTGAAGCGCTTTTCAAACTCCTCGATCACGTCCATATAACCGTCTTCCCCGTCGGAGATATATTCTCCCCAGTTGCAGACAACCAGCGTCGGCTTGCTTTCACCGCAAGCACAGAGCGCCACGGGAGTCAAAGCAAGCAACAGACCAAGCGCGAGAGCAAGAAAACGTTTTTTCATCTTTCGGTGTCTCCTCAATAGGTTTTTTTGTCGGAATTTTTATTCTTTTTGATGTCGCCGAGATTCATCAGCAAAAGTGCGCTCAAAACGACCAAGAACATCAATCCGGTCAAGGACTGCATCCAAGGCTGAACGCCGCGCTTCAAGCTGTTGAAGATCATCACGGAAAGCGTTTCAAACTCGCCGCCCGTGAAATAACTGATGATAAAATCATCCAGCGAAAAGGTAAATGCCATCAGCGCACCCGCAAGAATTCCGGGAAAGATCTCAGGGAAGGTCGCGCGCCAAAAAGCTTTCATCGGCGGGCACCCAAGATCCATCGCCGCTTCGTAAAGAGAAATATCCATACGGCGAAGACGGGGCAAAACGTTCAAAATCACGTAAGGAGTGTTAAAGAGTATGTGCGCGATCAAAACCGTGCCGAAGCCGAGCTCCAGCCCGCGAGGCACCAACACCGCCACGAACAAAAGCATCAGCGAAATGCCGGTCACGATCTCCGGATTGATGACGGGAAGGTTGGAAACGTTCATCACCAAGGGCTTCCACTTTTTCTTCAGGTTGTAAATGCCGATGGCCGCCATCGTTCCGAGCACGGACGCGATCAAAGCAGACAAAAAAGCAATCAAAAGCGTATCGGTGATCGTTTGGATCAGTTCCTCGTTTTTAAAGAGCTTTTGATACTTTTCCAAGGAAAAACCGCTGAATTCCGCCGCGGCGGAAGAATCGCTGAAAGACAGCGCGATCATCAAAAGAATCGGCAAATACAAAAAAGCAAAGACGAGCGCCATATAGAAGCGGGAGGGCAATTTCTTCATAAGCACCTCCTACATGATCACGGCGTCTTCGCCGTTGTCAAAACGGTTCATAATTGCCATACTGATGAGAATGACAATCATCAAAACCAAGGAAAGGATGCTGCCTGCGTTGTAATTGTGCGCTTCATTGAACTGTCTTGCGATCGTATCTCCGATGAGATCGTAATTGCCGAGGCGCGGGGCAACGGTCATCGTAGATGCCGCAGGAACAAACACCATCGTGATACCCGAAATGATACCGGGGACCGAAAGCGGAAGAATGACGCGGCGGAACATTTGCGGGCCGTTGCAGCCGAGGTCGTGACTCGCTTCCAAAAGCGAAGACGGGATCTTAGCCATCACGTTATAGATCGGGATGATCATAAAGGGTAGAAAATTATAAACCATACCGACGATCACAGCACCCTCCGTATTCAGAAGCGTCACACGCTCCGCTCCGAAAGAAGCCAAAAGACGGTTGATGATCCCGTTGTTGTCCAAGATCACTTCCCAAGCGAAAATACGCAAGATGAAGTTCATCCACATCGGTGCCATCACAAGCATATTCAGCATCGTTTGGGTACGCACCTTCATACGGCTGAGAAAATACGCAAACGGATAGGCCACGATCAAACAAATCAGCGTGGAAAGGAAGGCGACCTTCAAAGAATCGAGGCAAGTGCTCAGAAAAACGCCGTCGATCACATAACGCTGAAAATTGCCAAAGGAAAGCTCGCCGGTATTCGGATCCGTAAACGCAAAATAAACAACCATACAGAGGGGCACAATGACAAAAATGCCCATCCAGATCAGGTATGGAATCAGCGGTTTGCGACTCTTCACGCTTCAACCTCCGCAGAAGCCGTTGAAGGCATAAGCACACCGACGGTCGTTCCCGCTTGCTCATCCATCTGGCTCTTGGCAAGAATGCGGCGGCCGTCCTCGCAAACGAGGATCATTTCATAATGATTGGACTTCCAAATGACGCTGTCCAAGAATGCATCGAAGTCACCTTCCCCTGCGGGAACTACGCGAACAAGGTTCGGAGCGTCCGTCTGTTCTTCCACAAACATCGGACGCATAATGTGAATGTTTTCGGGCGTAACCGTCATACCGATGGTCGATCCGACTTCGGCGGATTTTGTCGAATGGATCAGCCACCAATGCTCCCCTGCTTTGACCGTCATTTCATAATGCACGCCTTTAAACAGGCTTGCCTCCACAACGCCGTCAAGTACACCTTCTCCGGCGCGAACGATCTCAACGTCCTCAGGGCGAATGACAACATCTACCACCTCGCGGCCTTCCGGGCGGGCATCGACGCAAGCGAATTCACCCTCGCCGATGACGACCTTCCCGTCACAGGGCATCGCGCCGTCAAAAATGTTGCTCTCACCGATAAAGTCGGCAACAAAGGCATTGGCAGGTTCGTTATAAATATCCTGAGGATAACCGATCTGCTGGATGGTGCCGGATTTCATGACCACAATGACGTCCGACATCGTCAGTGCTTCCTCTTGGTCGTGCGTAACGTAGAGGAAGGTGATATTTGCTTCACGCTGAATGTTCTTCAGTTCCAGCTGCATATCTTTTCTGAGTTTCAAATCCAGTGCGCCGAGGGGCTCGTCAAGCAGAAGGATCTTCGGCATATTGATCAAAGCGCGAGCAATTGCCACGCGCTGCTGCTGACCGCCGGAAAGCTTTGCGATGGATCGCTTCTCATAACCTTTCAAATCCACCATTGCAAGCATCTTCATCACTCGCTCACGGATCTCAGCTTCGGGGCGTTTTTGGATACGCAGTCCAAAGGCAATGTTCTCAAAGACGTTCAAATGCGGAAAAAGGGCATACTTCTGGAACACCGTATTGACCGGCCGCAAATGCGCCGGAACCGTGTTCATGGAAGCATCCCCAATGAAAATATCGCCTGAATCGGGTGTTTCAAAACCGCCGATCAGACGCAAAATTGTCGTTTTGCCGCAACCGGAGGGTCCCAGCAGCGTTACAAATGCCTTGTCTTTGATATAAAGGTTGATGTCCTTTAATACGTCCTCGCCGTCAAACGATTTGCAGAGATTCGACAAACGAACCAGCACATCGGGGCGGGAATCGCCTTTTTCCATTGACTGCTCCATTCTCGGCGGATGGATTTTTTCCCCATCGCCACCGCCGAAGGCGAGAGGAGTTTTGGCGCGTCACAAGCAGTAAGTCCCTTGCTGTGCGCGGCAAATAAAATATATCAAAACTTTGTCGAATTGTCAAGATTTCACCTGATTTTTATCGCGTTTTCCTCTCCGCATACGGCGAGGAAAAAATCCCAAAACAAAAAACGGCAAATACGCCTCTTCAAAGTGTCGGTTTCGGTTGACAAAACGCTTACTTTGCATTAAACTAAATGGTGAATTTATTGCGAGGTCTAAGGCATTTGCCTAAGCATGAACTTATGAAAAAACTTCCTTTTATCTCCGCTGAAAAAGCACGGGAAATCGCAAAACAGTTCCCCACCCCGTTTCACATTTACGATGAACGCGGCATCCGTGAAAATGCACGCCGCTTGAAGAAGGCCTTTTCCTGGAATGCAGGTTACCGCGAGTATTTTGCCGTCAAGGCGACCCCCAACCCCTATCTTTTGCAAATTCTGAAAGAAGAGGGCTGCGGGGCCGACTGCTCCTCTTATACGGAGCTGATGCTTGCCGAAAGCGTCGGACTGACCGGAAGCGACATTATGTTTTCCTCCAACGTCACCCCCGCCGAGGACTTTTGCCTCGCCGCCAAGCTCGGTGCCTACATCAACTTTGACGACATTAAGCACATTGACTTTGCCCACTCACTCTTTGACTTCCCCGAAACGATGTGCCTGAGATTCAACCCCGGCGGATTCTATGCCGTCGGAAACGGCATTATGGACAACCCCGGTGATGCCAAATACGGTATGGGGGAAGACGATATCGTCGAAGGCGCCAAGAAACTCGCCTCATACGGCGTCAAAAATCTCGGCTTGCACGCTTTTTTGGTTTCCAACGCCGTGACCGACAAATACTATCCTCAGCTTGCCAAAACGCTTTTTGAGCTCGCCGTACGCGTCAAACGCGCCACCGGGATCCACATCTCCTTTGTCAATCTTTCCGGCGGCATCGGAATTCCCTACCGCCCCGGCGAAGAAAGTTGCAGCATTGAAAAGATCGGTCAGGGCGTGCGCGAAGCTTATGAAAGCATTCTCACACCGGAAGGCATGGATGACGTCTCTATTTTTACCGAACTCGGGCGCTTTATGCTTGCACCATACGGCGGTTTGATCGCCCGTGTCTTACACCAAAAAGACATCTACAAAACCTATCTCGGGCTTGATGCCTGTGCCGCCGATCTGATGCGCCCCGCAATGTACGGTGCATATCATCACATCACGATCCTCGGCAAAGAGGATGCCGAATGCGACACTCTCTACGACGTCACGGGCGGCCTTTGCGAAAACAACGACAAATTCGCCATCGACCGAATGCTGCCCAAAGCAGACATCGGTGACCTCGTTTTCATCCACGACACCGGCGCTCACGGGCACTCCATGGGCTATAACTACAACGGAAAATTGCGTAGTGCCGAGGTGCTTTTAAAAGAGGACGGCAGCGCAAAACTGATCCGCCGCGCGGACACGCCTGCAGATTATTTTGCCACGCTGGACTTTTCCGAATTTCACAAAAAGATATTTTGATCTCTGATGAAAGGATACGACATTGAATAAAACCCGTGTGATCCTGTTGTGCCTTGCGGCGCTGATGCTCCTGCTGCCGCTTTCCGCCTGCAACCAAAACCTTGAAGGTCTGGACGAGGGATATCTGCTCCAAAACGGAATGGAAACCCGCCCGGAGACGGTGCTGACCATCGACGGAAGCAACATCTCCTTTGCAGAATATCGCCATTTTTTCTTCAATGCAAAGTTAGAACTCGAAGCTCTCACCCCCGACTATTTCGAACAGAATGAAACGGCCGAGGAAAACCTCAAAGATCTGACCCTTTCCTACCTCAAGGAAGCGCACGCATTGGAATCCATTGCCGCCGAGCACGACATTGCGTTGGAGGCTGACGAGCTTGAGGAAGTCCAAAAAACACTCAGCCAAAAAAGAAGCGAGCTGGGCGATGAGCTTTACGTCGAATTTCTTTCCGACGCCTATTTGACCGAAGAGGTCTATCTCACCTTTTTGAAAAACAACGCCCTCTATGAAAAAGTTTATCAAACCTTTATCAAGGAAAGCGGCATACTTCACATCACCGAGGAAGAGCTCGCGGAATACGTGAAGGAAAACTACTTTTGCTACGCCCAGATCTACGTAGACTTCCGCAAAGGCGAGGGCACCAATACCCACGAGCAGACCGACAAAGACGTTTCCGCCATCCTTTCCCGTCTGGAAAAAGGCGATGACTTCTACGCAGTCGCCTTCTCCCATTCCGACGATCAGACGATGATGGATTACAAAAACGGTTACCTCAAGAAAAAAGACATCTTTTCCGAAAACACGGCGAAAGCTCTGGCAGAGCTGGAGGAAAATGAAATCTCCGATCCCGTCTTGGAAAGTGACGGATATTATATTTACTTAAAACTCCCCGTCGGTGAAAAGGTCTTAGAGGAAAACCGCGACTTTTTGCTCTATGGTTACACAGACGTCAACGAGAATCACACCAACGGGCTCTATGAAGATCGCTTCTACGAAATGATCGCAAACCGCGCCGAAAAAAGCAAGGTCACGTACGCTGACTGCTATGATCTCATTTCCAGCGAGACCCTGCAATAACGATACAAACGCACGCGACAGGCGGCTCTCTTTCCGTTGAGTCCGTCGCAAAAGAGATCTTACGTTGCGTACCCCCCCGTTTCAAGACGATCACGTCCGAAGCAAAGAAGACTGATTTAGGTAAGACAAAAACGAAGAAAAAAGGCGCCTGCTTTTACAGGCGCCTTTTATTTGGTCGTTTTAAGTCAAGACAAACAGGCGTCTTCTATTGTATGATAAGGGCACCTCGAGGGAAACAATACTATTCTGCGAAAGGAGCCACTATGGAAAATCGAGAAATTATCGAAAAAGCGATCGACTACGTCAAAGAACACGCCACCGAAAATGACTTATCCATTGAAAAGGTTGCAGACAACGCGGGTTTTTCCATGGACTACTTCAACCGTATGTTTCTCGCCAGGACAGGATACAACATTATGGAATACGTACGTTGTGAGAGGTTGAAACAGGCGGCAAAATATTTGAGAAAAACACCGAAAAAACAGATCCTCGACACCGCGCTCAAGCACGGTTACGACTCCTCGGAGAGCTTCTCGCGCGCATTCAAAAAGCAGTTCGGCGTCAACCCAAGCGAATATCAGGAAAAAATGGCATCCGGACAAATCTTGGACGGTGACTACGAAAACGACATTTACCTAAAGCTTCTGGCAAGTGAATTTCCCGCCTTCCATTATCTGGACATGGACGAGACGATCGGCTATTTGCTTCGTAAAGACCCCGTTTTATACGCACCCGACGCCGTCAGTCTTCGCATGATGGGCGGCGGAGCGTTTTACGACGGAAAAACGCCGGACGATGGCTTCATTCTGTTTTATGCCGGTAAGCGAAACGACAACAAGCTTCTCGGTTACATCTTTGCAAAGTCCTACGAGCAAATCGTCCGTTATCTGAAAACATTCGATGACGATCGTTTCTTGATGCGTATTCAAATCACAGAAGACGCGCCGATCGCCACGGACGAAAAAACGCTTTTGATGCACTTGATCGACGCGGGGCTGGAGTTCAACCGTGACCGAGATGTTCTTGTGTTCAATCCCAATCGGATCTGCAACGAGAAGCAAGAGCTCCCCCCTTGCCCCGAGGGTATTACCCTGCGTGAGTTGACCTGGGACGACCGCGACACGATCACGGCATTTTTAAACCCGAGAAAATTCTGCAACTATTCCTACATTCAGTGGTTCAATTACGCGCTCAAAAAGCGCGACGTGATGGGAAACCGAGAGCACTCGATCCTCGCCGTCGGAATCTTCAAGGACTCAAAGCTTCTGGGAATCGTCAAAGGTGCGATCCATCAGGCGCACGGAATCAAGGTTAATATGCATTTTTGGAGTCCGATGGACCCTGAAATTCAAACCAAAGAGATCTATCGCTACGCTTTTCTGTACGCGACGAATCTTGCGCTTGAAAAAGGTGCCCTTGCCTTCGATTACGTCCACAATCCGCGATACGACGTCTGCGAAAGATTCAGCATCGATTCTTCGGAGTGCGGATACCGTACCGTCAGTAACACTTACCAACTCCTCTACGACATTCAAGAGAAGAACGATTAAACGTTTGGACTCCTCCTGTTTCAAACGAGATGCAAAAGAAAAACGCCCGAAGTTCGGGCGTTTTTCTTTTCTGTTCTTATTTTGCGTAGTTGCGCTTGATCTTATTGGACGTAGTCTTGGCAAACTCGGTATCGCGCACGACGACGCGGGTAATCTTTTTATAGGGCGGCATCGTCTCACAAAGGGCGTCAACGTCTTCCTTGATCTTCTTTTCGGGGTTAATGATACCGTCTGCTTCAAGTTTTTCTTTGTCGAGGAACACTTCTGCCGAAAGCCCCTGTTTCTCCCCTTCCTCACTGCGGGTATATTCGGAAACGATGACTTCCTTGACGTAGGGGATGCTCATGATAGCGTCTTCCAATTCCTCGGGGTAAACGTTCTTGCCGTTTGCAAGAATGATGATGTTCTTCTTGCGTCCCGTAATGACGATCTGGCCGATCTCGGTAAAGTGGCCGAAGTCACCGGTTCTGAACCAGCCATCCTGCAGAGCGGCAGCCGTTTCCTCCGGCAACTTGTAATAGCCGAGCATCACAACGTCACCCTTGACCATAATCTCGCCGTTGCCTTCCTCATCCGGCTCATCGATCTTCACTTCCAGGCAAGGAAGCGGGAAACCGACGGTAGAAGGATCGGAGATCTGGTCGCGGTTGACGCTGACGAGCGGCGAACACTCGGAGATGCCGTAGCCGTTCATCAAAGCGATACCGATTGCATCAAAGAAATCGCCGACTTCCGCACGAAGCGGCGCACCGCCGCAGACGATCTTCACAAGGTTACCGCCGAAGTTCTTGGTAACGGAAGTGAACAGTTTTTTGCGAAGGTCGATGCCGCATTTCCGAAGCGCATTGGAAACCTTAATGAGAATGCGCAGCATCTTGGCCTTGCCCGTCTTTTCGGCGGTATCCCAAATACGCTTGTAGAACACTTCCACAAAGGCGGGTACCAGATAGATGTAATCGGGCTTGTAGTGCTGCAGATTCGGCAAGACCGTACGCAAAGATTCATTGATACAGATGGTCACGTTATCAAAGAGAGCAACCAGCAGACCGCAAACCGCCTCGTACGTATGATGGTACGGCAAGACGGAAAGACATTTGGTGTGCACGGTGCAGACGTGCATTCCGTAATAAACGCTCGAAACGAGATTGTGCTCAGAGAGCATAACACCCTTCGGATTGCCCGTCGTACCGGAGGTATAGACAAGCATCTTGAGCGCGTTGGGATCGCTCTTCATTTTCTCGTAGCAATCATCGCCGTCTTCGACCATCTTCCGGCCGTCACGAACCAGACGACGCAAAGAGATAAATTCCTCGGTATCTTCCTCGAGATCCATCGAGATGAAATACTTGATGCCGGAGAGCTTCTCACGGTTCTTGCGAATGATCTCGGCGTAACGGTCGCCGCCGAAGATCATAGCTTCGCTCTCGGAATGGTTGAGCAGATTGATGATCGCTTCGTCCTCAATAAGCTTGTCGATCGGAACAAAAACGCCTTCACTGCCGAGAACGGTCAGATAAGAAAGGATCCAATGATAAGAATTTTCACCGATACAAGCAATGTGGCTCTTAGAGAGCCCCAGCGCATTCAAAGCGGTTCCGAGGGCGATCGTCTGAGCCTTGAATTCCTCATAGGTCACGCTCTTTTCCTGACCCTTTTCTTTATATAAAATTGCTTCACGCGTCGGATTCGTGTCGCGTGCAATGGTCAGCATCTCCTGAATGCTGGAAAACGGACGAACGGGATTATAGGCAAGAGCCTTTTCCAACTGTTTGGGGCTTAACTTTTTACTCATAAATACTCCTTTGGTGCAGGGTGAATTATGAATAAATTATACCTATTTCCCGAAAATTTGTCAAGTAGTTGACAGTAGAAGTTCAATCTTCTTTTGCCACGCTTGATCCATCGCGTAAAAATCCATAGCCTTTTGATAATGCGCTTCCAATTCAGCGTGCAAACCGCCTGCCGCTGCAAAAGAATTTACGCTTTCGGAAAGCAAAGCTTTCACTGTCCGTTTCAAAAAACGCAAACGATTCCGATGCTCCGAAAGCAGCTTTGCATCCAAAAATCGTTGCATATTCACTCTGCAAGACGTAGCGGTCTCCCATTCGGTTCCCACGCAGAACAACGTCTTACTCTCCGGAAAGAAAAGCACGTCCGCATATGACGGCGCCAATAGGGCACGGCTGTATTCGTACGCGACTTCCCTTTCATCCGCCAAAGCACGGATCGCCCGTAAATACATCAGTCCTACGCCGTCTGCCTCGGTAATACAGACCACCGTCTCCGCGCGCCGAATTAACGAGCGAAGCTCCACTTTTCCGACGCCGCTGAACGCCGTCACTTGAGAAAGCGTGCCTCTGCCCCGTTTTTCTTTCAAAAGCAATCGTTCGTATTGACGACGCGCGGCAGCCTCCATCTTTTCTTCCAACAGAGCCGGCACAGTAAGTGCTTGTATTTCGCGCACCAAATTTCCCGCACTCTGTAAAAGTTCGTACGCACGGCGGTAATGCTCTTTCTTTTGCCGAATCAAAGAGAAGAAAAGAGCCTTATTTTCTTTCAAAATCTTAATATCCCAAAATGCGCCCGCATCAAAAAGCTCTTCCACCGCTCCGGGACACAGCGCTTCCACCGAATGCGGTGCGGTTCCGTCAAGCACGGCAATGCGCCGGTTCGGCAAAAGCACGGCATCCAGTGACTTCGGATCGGACGAGCACAAATAATAACGAACCTTCTCCCCCGCCTCTTTGGCGCACAGGGCAAAGGAACGAAGCATCGTCGATTTTCCCGTGCCGGGGCCGCCTTTTAACACAATCAGGGTATGAAGTGACTCGGGCGAGAAAATTTGAGCAAAGTGCGAAATGAAACCGCAAGATGTGTTGAGTGCCGCAAAATATACCTCATTTTCTTCGTTGAGGAATGCAGGGATCTGTTCCATAAATACCCCCCTCTCGTACTTGTGCTGTCAGCATATGAAGCACGAGAAAGGGACGTGAAAAAGC
>JAZRZY010000175.1:0-3014 GCA_045601605.1 Eubacteriales bacterium | reverse complement strand
AAAGGCGCCCGTTTTTGCGTTCTCGTTTGTTTTCGGGGCTTCCTGCCGAAGTGCGGTGACAAGGAAAAGCGGTATGGGGCGCGCGCTTTTGTGCCTTGTGTTTGATCTCTCTTGATTTTCGCATTTTGCGTGCTATAATTGTGGAAGAAATCTCTGGTGCCCGCACCGAATAAGGGAGCGAATGTCCTTGAAGCGAGTGAAACTTTCAAAGCTGATCTTCTCCGCCGTCTGTCTGGCGGTAAGCTATGTCTTGCCGTTTTTGACGGGGCAGATCCCCGAGGTGGGTGCAATGCTCTGTCCTCTGCACATCCCCGTGTTCGTCTGTTGATTTGTTGCAGCCTTGATCTTTTTTTCGGTGCGACGTGCCAAATCAATCTCCCCCCCCTATGCGGGGGGAGATTTGTTGTTTTGTACTCCCTCCTCCAACCGGAGAGTTGTTGAAAAGCCGCCTGTCTAAAGCAAAGAAAAAAACCCGCTTAAAATATCCGTTTTCCCTTGCTTTTCGTCCATCTTTTGATATAATGAGAAAAACGCCTTTTCAGGAGGACTCAAAAATGGACGTCACCCGTCAAATTGCGAGAGTAGAAGAGGAAAAGTGGGCGCGTTTCCGCTACAGTCTCACCACCGGCATCGGAGAAAACGGAGAACGCATCACCGGAAGCGAACAGCATTTACAGCTTTCCAGAGAGGTTGCCGCCGAGGGCATGGTACTCCTGGAGAATTCCGGCATCCTTCCCCTGCGGGAAAACACCTGCGTTGCCCTGTTCGGGATCAGCACCCTGGATTACGTCAAATGCGGCACCGGCAGCGGCCGCGTGTTCAACAAGCACGCCTACAACCTCTACGAGGGCCTGTCGGAAAAGGCGCCGCGCGTCTCGATCTACGAGCCCGTCTCGCGGTTTTACTACGACTACATTCAGCCGCAACTTGCCACCTACAGCAGCGAAGAGCTGTTCCCCGAGCTGGACGTTCCGCGCACGCTCATCGACGAAGCGGCAGAGAACGCCTCCGTCGCCGTCATCTCCATTCGCCGTCTCTCCGGCGAGGGCAAAGATCGCAGCGGCGAAAAAGGCGATTTCCTGCTGTCGGACACAGAAGAACGCCTGATCCGCGAGGTGACGGACGCCTTTGAGCACACCGTGGTCGTCCTGAACGTCGGCGGAATGATCGACGTTTCCTGGATCAAAGAGAATCCGAAGATCGACGCCGCACTTCTCGCCTGGCAGGCGGGAACCTGCGGCGGCCCGGCAATGGCGGACATCCTTTGCGGAGACGTGAACCCCTCCGGAAAGCTCACCGACACCTTTGCCGAAAAGCTAAGCGACTATCCCTTTGCCGACCGTTTCCACGAGAGCGACGATTACGTCTGCTATTTCGAAGACATCTACGTCGGCTACCGTTACTTTGAGACGATCGAGGGCGCGCGCGACAAGGTCGTTTACCCCTTCGGCCACGGCCTCTCCTACACCGATTTTACATTCACCAAGCCCGAGGCGCGCCGAGACGGCGAGGAGATCGAGATCAAGCTCCGCGTCAAAAACGTCGGCGCATGCGCGGGAAAGGAAGTCGTTCAGGTCTATTACTCCGCGCCGCAAGGAGTCCTCGGCAAGAGCCGCATCTGCCTTGCAGGCTTTCACAAAACCGCCCTTCTGTCCCCCGGCGAACACGAGGACGTCACGATCCGCTTTGACGTAAAAAGCATGGCAAGCTATGACGACCTCGGAAAGCTCTGTATGTCCGCCTTCCTTCTGGAAGGAGGCGAGTACGTGTTCTTCGCCGGAAACAGCTCCCGCAATCTGACGGAAGCAGACTGGCGTTTTTCGGTGGAGGAGCCCTTCGTCGTCACCGAACAGCTCACGCAAAAATGCGCCCCCAACAAGCTCGAAAAACGACTTCTCGCAGACGGCACCTTCGAGCCTCTTCCCTCCTTCCCCATCCGCACCTACGACGACGTCGTCCCGGCGAAAAATCCGGCGAAGGCGCCCGAATCGGAGACGCCGATCCGATTCCAGAAGGTGGCAGACGGCTCGATCACACTCGACGAATTTCTCGCCCAGTTCACCCTCGACGAGCTTGCGAAGTTTGTCAGCGGCGTGCCGCGCCGCGGCCTTTCCAACACCTGCGGCTTCGGTGACGTGGAGCGATTGAAAGTCCCCGCCATCATGACGGTCGACGGACCTGCGGGCCTGCGCATCTCCCCCGGCAGCGGGATCTCCCCCACGGCCTGGCCCTGCGCCACCCTCATCGCCTGCACCTGGAACCCCGATCTGGTCTACAAGCTCGGCCGCACGGGCGCCCTGGAGGCGAAGGAAAACGGTCTGGGCGTTTGGCTCACCCCCGCACTCAACATCCACCGCAACCCGTATTGCGGCAGAAACTTTGAATACTTCAGCGAAGATCCGCTCCTCTCCGGTAAGATCGCCGCCGCCGAGGTAAACGGCATCCAGAGCGTGCACATTGCCGCCTCGGCAAAGCATTTTGCCTGCAACAACAAGGAGACCAACCGCGTCCAAAGCGACAGTCGCGTCTCCGAGCGCGCCTTGCGAGAGATCTATCTGCGCGGCTTTGAAATCTGCGTCAAGGAGAGTCAGCCCTGGACGGTGATGTGCAGCTACAACATCTTAAACGCCAGACGCTGCTGCAACAGTCACGAGCAGCTGCAGGGAATCCTGCGCGACGAATGGGGCTTTGAGGGTGTTCTGACCACCGACTGGAACACGCCCTGCGACCAGGCGGATAACCCGCGCGCCGGCTGCGACCTCACGATGCCCTTCGGCAAGACCTATATGGTGAAAGCTGCTCTGGAAGACGGCAGACTTTCCCGCGAGCATCTGGAGGCCTGCGTGCGCCGCATCCTGGAGCTGATGCTGAAGTTCGACTGAGCTCCGACGAAGCGAAGTGAAACACCCAAAAAAAAGACGCCGGCCGGTGGGCGGCGTCTTTTTCGTTTGTCGCCTTTGTCAGAGCTCCGCGTCCCCCAGGTGCGGGCAGGGGTCGGGGGGGGGGGTCTGTGG
>JAZRZY010000174.1:0-11318 GCA_045601605.1 Eubacteriales bacterium | reverse complement strand
CATGGCTACGATCCGACTTCGAAGAGGCGAGCCGCGCTTACTTTACGCGCGGCGGGAAACACCTGCGCCCCGCCCTTTGTCTTGCCCTTGCACACGCGCTCGGCGGGGATAAGGCCTCCCGCCGCGCCCTTTCCCCCGCGCTTGCCACGGAGCTTTTCCACCTCTTCACCTTGGTGCACGATGACGTGATCGATCACGACACCCTGCGCCGCGGCGGGGATGCCGCGCACGTTTTGGCACAGAAAAAAAGCGGCATCGCAGATGAAGAAAAAGCTGCCGAATACGGCGTATCCGCCTCCATTTTGGCAGGCGACGCGCTCTTTTCACGCGCGGTAGAGCTGCTCTCCGAGGCAGAGGGCTTGAGCGACGAAGCGCGCCTTCTTTTGATCCGACGCCTGAGCGCAGATACCCTCCCACGTCTGCTTTCGGGAGAAGCTACGGACACCAAGCTTGCCTACCTGGAGGGCATCCCGAGCGAAGAGGAGCTCTCCACGGTCTATCAGAACAAAACGGGCGTACTCTTCGCCTTTGCGCTGTATGCGGGTGCCGTCTGCGCCGCAAACGGCCGCCCCGACGAAACGCTCGTCTCTGCCCTTGAAACGGCCGCCATCCGCATCGGCGTAGCCTTCCAGCTGACCGACGATTATCTGAGCCTGACGGCGGGTGCGGAAAAGACGGGCAAAAATCATCTCTCCGATATCCGCGAAGGGAAACGCACCTTCTTCGTGCACTTTGCCGCCGCGCGCGCCACGCAACAGGAGCGCGAGACGCTCCTTTCCACGCTCGGCGACCGCACGGCCTCGGAAAAGGCCGTCCTGTACGCCCGCGACCTGCTCCTGCGCTACGGCGAGGAGCCCTACAAAGCCCGGATCCGCGAAGCGCAAGGCGGCGCCGACGCTCTGCTCGACCTCCTTGGCGAGGGAGACGCAAAAGAGCTTTTGCGCGCACTCTTCACCCGGATGATCCACCGCGAAAACTGACAAAAACGCAAAGGAAGTTTTATGTTGAAACGCATCTTCTCGCTTATCCTCGCCCTTATGACCCTCGCCCTCCTTCTCTGCCCCGCCGAGGCCGCGAAGGGGGATTCGGATGCACCCGAGCTCAGCTCCAAGAGTGCCATTGTGTACAGCCTAAACAGCAAGGACGTCATTTGGGAAAAGGAGGCCGATCTCGTCCTCGCTCCCGCCAGCCTGACCAAGATCACCACGACGATGACGGTGCTTTCTCTCTGCGACGACCCCGACAACACCTTCATCACCGTGCCGGACGCAGGGCTTTTTGAGGAGATCACCGCCGTCGGCGGCTCCAACATCGAACTGCAGGTGGGAGAACGCCTCTCCGTCACGGAATTGCTCTGGGCCGTTATGCTTCCCTCCGCCTGCGACGCCTGCAACGTCCTTGCCTACCACTTCGGCAACGGATCCATCGCCTCCTTCGTCACCAAAATGAACGATTGGGCACGTTCGGCGGGCGCAGAGCAGACCAACTTCCAAAACGCACACGGGCTGGACGCCCCCGGCCACAAATCCTCTGCCCGTGATACGGCACTCATCCTCTTGGAGGCGTTGGAAAACGAGCGCTTCTATGAGATGGTGACCTCCGAGGAATACATCATTCCCGAAAACAGCCTGCACGCAAAGCGCTACATCAACTACCAAAGCACCATCCCGATGCTTTACTCCTACAACGCGGAATATTACCGCGGAATGTCCGGCATCAAGTCCGGCTACACCCTGCAGGCGGGCTGCTGTCTCTCCTCGATGGCCGAGCGCGACGGAGAACGCTTCCTCGTCGTCTGCCTCGGCGCCGAAAAGAAGGACGGCGTCAACCACGCACGCACCGACACCGCCGCACTTTACGACTGGGCGTTTGAAAACTTTGAGACCCGCACCTTGACCGAGGCGGGCAACGTTCTGCGAAAGACGCAGATCGAAGGTGCCACCACGGAGAGCGCGGGGCTTCTCTTGCGCGAGGACCTTGTTGTCTGCGTCAACAAAAACGCAGGCGAGCCCACCCTGCGCTACGACCTCAAAAAGCCGCTTGCTCCTCCCTTTGACGAAGAGGCCGGCACGCTTGAGGTGGTACAGGGCGAGCGCGTACTTGCCACAGCGGCGCTCTATTTCGACACCGTTCCCACGGCCGCTCCCGTCGAAGAAGACGTCGATACCGAGATCCTCCCCACCACCCTCTCTCCCATCGTCGTCGTTGCCATCCTCGTCGGCGTCGTTCTCCTCCTTCTCTTTGCGGCCGTCCTCCTCGTCGCCGTAAGACCGAAGCCCAAGGCGCGCCCCGCCGCGCGCGGCGGCACACATCCCGCCGTTCGCAAAGCACCGCCCGCCAAAAGACCGCAGGCACCGAGCAATCCGCCCCGTCGGCCGACGCAAAACAACCGTCGTCAGGGATAACCGTAAAAAAAGCGAGCATTCTATCTACTATGTCCGAATCGATCTTCAAACTGCACGCCCCCTTTTCTCCCACGGGTGACCAGCCCGAAGCGATCGAGGCTTTGGCGCAAGGCGTCGAGGCAGGACTTCGCGCGCAGACGCTTTTGGGTGTGACGGGCTCCGGCAAGACCTTCACGATGGCAAACATCATCACAAAGTGCAACCGCCCCACGCTCATCCTCGCGCACAACAAGACCCTTGCCGCACAGCTTTGCACGGAGTTTCGGGAATTCTTCCCCGAAAACGCGGTGGAGTTTTTCGTCTCTTACTACGACTATTACCAGCCCGAAGCCTACATTCCGGGCAAGGATCTGTACATCGAAAAAGACTCAGCGGTCAACGACGAGATCGACCGCCTGCGCCACAGCGCGACGAGCGCGCTCTTTGAGCGGCGCGACGTCATCATCGTCGCCAGCGTCTCCTGCATCTACACCCTCGGCGATCCCGCCGAATATCGGGAGCAGGTGCTCTCTCTGCGCCCCGGTCAAGACTACGGTCGCCGCGCCCTCATCCGCCGTCTGACCGAGATGCAGTACGCGAGAAACGACATGGATCTCTCCCGCACACGCTTTCGCGTGCGCGGAGACGTTGTGGACATCTTTCCCGCAGGCAGTGAAAACGAGTGCGTGCGCGTGGAATTTTTCGGCGACGAGATCGACTCCATTTCCCGCATCCATCCCGTAACGGGAGATCGCATCGCCACCCTGTCTCACATCGCACTCTACCCCGCGAGCCACTACGTCACGAGTGCCGAAAAACGCGAAGAAGCCATTGCCGAGATCGAGGCGGAGCTTGAAGAGCGCGTTCGGTTTTTCGAAGCGCAGGGGAAGCTCATTGAGGCACAGCGCATCTCCGAGCGTGTGAAATACGATCTGGAAATGATCGGCGAGCTTGGCTTTTGCACGGGGATCGAAAACTACTCCCGCGTGTTTGCGCGCCGCGCCCCCGGCTCCACGCCTTACACCCTGCTGGACTATTTCCCCGACGATTTTCTGCTTTTCGTGGACGAAAGCCACGTCACCCTGCCGCAGGTGCACGGGATGAGCGCAGGCGACCGCGCCCGCAAAAAAAATCTCGTCGATTACGGCTTCCGCCTGCCGAGCGCCTTTGACAACCGCCCCCTCTTCTACGAGGAGTTTGACGAAAAGATCCCGCAGATGATCTTCGTATCCGCGACACCCGGCGATTACGAGACCGAGGTCTCCGACGCCGTTGCCGAGCAGCTCATCCGCCCTACGGGGCTTTTGGACCCGATTGTGGAGGTCCGTCCCCCCGAGGGGCAGATCGACGACCTCTACACGGAACTTTTCACCCGCGCCGAGCGCGGAGAACGCTCGCTCGTCTTAACGCTGACGAAAAAGATGGCGGAGGAATTGACCGATTATCTTGCGAGCCGCGACGTGCGCGTGCGCTATCTGCACCACAACGTGGAAACCATCGAGCGCATGAAGCTCTTAAACGACCTGCGCGCAGGCGTCTATGACGTGCTTGTCGGCATCAACCTTCTGCGCGAGGGGCTTGATCTCCCCGAGGTCTCGCTCGTCGCCATTCTCGATGCAGACAAGGAAGGCTTTTTGCGCTCAACGCGCAGTCTCATCCAGATCTTCGGGCGCGCCGCGCGCCACGAGGACGGGCGCGTCATTCTGTACGCACAAAGTGTCACGGATTCCATGCGCCGCGCCATCGACGAGACCGCGCGACGCCGCGCGGTGCAAGAGGCTTACAACGAAGCACACTCCATCACCCCGAAGTCGGTCGTCAAGCCGCTTCGAGAGATGCCGGAGATCACCAAAATGGCAGAGGCAAAGGCCGAGAACGAGAAAAAACTCTCCAAATCGGAGAAAAGCAAGCTCATCGCCTCTCTTTACGGCCGCATGAACGAGGCGGCGAAAAAGCTCGATTTCGAGCTTGCCGCAATCTTGCGCGATAAGATCCGCGCACTGGAACAGGAGAAAGAAGAACACTGATGGCACGGGACACGATCAAGATCCGCGGCGCGCGGGTCAACAACCTCAAGAACATTTCCGTGGAATTACCGCGCGACAAGCTCACCGTCCTGACGGGGCTTTCGGGAAGCGGCAAGTCGAGCCTTGCCTTCGACACGCTCTTTGCCGAGGGGAACCGCCGTTTCGTGGAATCCCTCTCCTCCTATGCACGTATGTTTTTAGGGCAAATCGACAAGCCCGACGTGGATGAGATCGAAGGGCTCTCCCCCGCCATCTCCATCGACCAAAAGACCACCTCGAAAAATCCCCGCTCCACCGTGAGCACGGTGACGGAGATCTACGACTACCTGCGTCTGCTCTTTGCCCGCATCGGCGTTCCGCACTGTCCCGTCTGCGGCAAGGAGATCGTTGCACAGTCCATCGACCAGATCGTGGATCGCGTCAAGGCGATGAAGCCCGGCACGCGTTTTCAGATCCTTGCGCCCATCGTACGCGGCAAAAAAGGACAGCACGAAAAGGTCTTTGATGACGCGCGCCGCGACGGCTACGTGCGCGTGCGCGTGGACGGATACCTCTACGACCTCTCCGAGGTGCCGCCGCTTGAAAAAAACAAAAAACATTCCATCGAGATCGTGGTGGATCGCATCGTCTTGAAGGACGACATCAACGAGCGCCTCACCGCAAGCCTTGAGAGCGCGTTTACCCTCTCGGGCGGGCTTGTGATGCTGGAGCTTGTCGATCTCCCCGAAAACGACGAGGGTCGCATTCTTCTGCTCTCCCAGAACTACGCCTGCGAGGAACACGATTTCTCCATGCCCGCGCTCGCACCGCGCATGTTCTCCTTCAACAACCCCTACGGTGCCTGCGAGCATTGCTCGGGGCTCGGCGTACACCGCGTGCTCTCGCTCTCCCGCATCATTCCCGACTCCTCGCTCTCCCTGCGCCAAGGCGCGATCATGGTCAACGGCTTCAAGACCATTGACGACAACTTCACCGGTCGCCTGTACGAGGCCGTCGGCGAGATCTACGGCTTTACGCTCGACACGCCGCTTTGCGAATACTCCAAGGAGGCACTTGACGCTCTGCTCTACGGCAC
The DNA here is from genome assembly GCA_045601605.1 of Eubacteriales bacterium. GTDB lineage: Bacteria > Bacillota > Clostridia > Oscillospirales > SIG627 > RUG14179. Next base: position 5,832 of record JAZRZY010000174.1, on the reverse strand, counting down.
GGGCGGCACGAAATACCCCGTGTATTTCACGGCGGCAGGGCGCACCCGCCACTACCAGACCTCCTTTTCCGGCATTTTGAAAACCATTGAATCCCGCGCCGCGCGCGGCGAAAACGAATATTACGACCAATTCAAAGAGGACGAGATCTGCGAGGCCTGCCACGGTCGCCGCCTGCGCCCCGAAATGCTCGCCGTCACCGTCGCCGGACAAAACATCGCCGAGATCTGCGAGATGCCCATCGACGAATGCCTCGCCTTCTTCGAATCGCTTTCGCTCTTCGGAAAGGACGCCTTCATCGCGCACGAGATCTTAAAAGAGATCCGCGCACGCCTCTCCTTTTTGACCCACGTGGGGCTGGGCTATCTCTCCCTGTCCCGCATGAGCGGCACGCTCTCCGGCGGTGAGAGCCAGCGCATCCGACTGGCGACGCAGATCGGCTCCTCGCTGATGGGCGTGCTCTACATTCTCGACGAGCCCTCCATCGGCCTGCACCAGCGCGACAACCAAAAGCTCATCGGCGCCTTAAAGAATCTGCGCGACGTGGGCAACACGGTCGTCGTCGTGGAGCACGACGAGGAGACCATCCGCTCCGCAGACTGGGTCTGTGACATCGGCCCGCGCGCCGGTGTACACGGCGGAGAGGTCATCTACAACGGCCCCGTTGAGGGGATCCTCTCTTGCGACGCATCCTACACGGGCCGTTACCTTGCGGAAAAGCTGAAGATCGACGTACCGAGCAAGCGACGCACGGGAAACGGCAAGTTTCTCACCGTGCAGGGCGCGCGCCAAAACAACCTGAAGGATCTGACGGTCTCCTTCCCGCTCGGCACCTTCACCTGCGTGACGGGCGTATCCGGAAGCGGAAAATCGAGTCTTGTCAACGGCATTCTTCTGCCCGCGCTTCGGCGCACGCTGAACCGCTCCTTCGACTCCCCGGGGGATGCAGACGGCGTCTTGGGTATGGAGGAGCTTGACAAGGTCATCGACATCGACCAGTCTCCCATCGGGCGCACGCCGCGCTCCAACCCCGCCACCTACACGGGAGTCTTCTCCGACATCCGCGCCCTCTTCGCGCAGACGATTGACGCGCGTGAGCGCGGCTACCGCCAGAGCCGCTTCTCCTTCAACCTGCGCGGCGGCAGATGCGAATCCTGTCAGGGCGACGGAACGATCAAGATCGAAATGCACTTCTTACCCGACGTTTACGTCACCTGCGACGTCTGCCACGGCAAACGCTACAACCGCGAAACGCTCGAGGTACGCTATCATTCAAAAAGCATTGCCGACGTGCTTGAGATGACCGTGGACGAGGCTGTGGAATTCTTCTCCTCCATCCCGAAGATCCACCGCAAGATCAAGACTCTGCAGGACGTCGGTCTCGGCTATATCCGCCTCGGTCAGTCCTCCACCACCCTCTCGGGCGGTGAAGCACAGCGCGTCAAGCTCTCCTGCGAGCTTTCCCGCCGCAGTACGGGGCGCACGGTCTATCTTTTGGACGAGCCGACCACGGGTCTGCACACGCACGACGTGAAAAAGCTGCTCGGCATCCTCGATCGGCTGACCGAGGGCGGCAACACCGTCATCGTCATCGAACACAACCTCGACGTCATCAAGTGCGCCGACCACATCATCGATCTCGGCCCCGAGGGCGGTGAGGGCGGCGGAAACCTCATCGCCTGCGGCACGCCCGAAGAGATTGCCGCAAACCCCGCCTCCTACACCGGACAATTCTTGAAAGGACTGTTAAAGCACTAAATGATTCCCGAAAAGATCGCCAAACGCCTCATTGAAATCGAAAAGCCTGCCCGCTACATCGGCGGCGAGGTGAACGAAATCAAAAAAGAAAAAGAAGGGAAAACACGCGTCTGCTTCTGCTTCCCCGACACCTACGAGATCGGTATGTCGAACCTCGGCATGCGCATCCTCTACGGCGTACTCAACGAACAGGAGGACGTATGGTGCGAGCGCTGTTTCGCGCCGTGGCCCGATATGGCGCGCGTGATGCGCGAGGAGGGCGTCTCCCTCTGGGCACTGGAGAGCGGCGACGCACTCTCCGCTTTTGACGTCGTTGCCTTCACGCTGCAATACGAGCTGTGCTACACGAACGTGCTCTATATGCTCGACCTCGCGGGCATTCCGCGCCGCGCCGCCGACCGAGGAGAGGACTTCCCCGTCATTCTGGGCGGAGGCCCCTGCGCCTACAACCCCGAGCCCGTCGCGGATTTCTTCGACCTCTTCTCCATCGGCGAGGGCGAGGAGGCTCTGCCCGAGCTTGCCCGCCTCTACACCGAGTGCAAAAGGGAGGGCGTGACCAAGCGCGAATTTTTGCGCCGCGCCGCGCGTCTGGAGGGCTTTTACGTTCCCTCGCTCTACGACGTGAGCTACAACGAGGACGGCACGATCGCCTCCTTTGCTCCGAACTGCGAGGATGCGCCCGCCAAAGTAAAAAAGCGCATCGTGCGCGATTTTGAACACAGTTTCTACCCCCGTCGGCAGGTGCTTCCCTTCACCGACGCGGTGCAGGATCGCGTGACGCTGGAGGTCTTCCGCGGCTGTCCCGGCGGCTGTCGCTTCTGCCAGGCGGGCTTTGCCAACCGACCGATCCGTCACCGAAGTCCCGAGACGCTCGTAAAAACCGCGCGTGAGACGATCCGCGCGACGGGCTACGACGAGATCAGCCTCTGTGCGCTGTCCATCTCCGACTACCCGTATATGGAGAGACTCTGCGACGGGCTTTTGGAGTTCACCAAGCCCGAGGGCATCTCCCTCTCGTTGCCCTCGATGCGACTCGACTCCTTCTCGCAGGAGCTCATCGACAAGACTGCGGGACGCCGCCGCGCCTCGCTGACCTTCGCGCCCGAGGCAGGCACGCAAAGACTGAGAAACGTCATCAACAAGGGCATCTCCGAAGAAGATCTGGAGCGCAGTCTCTCCTTTGCCTTCGGCTCGGGCTACATTGCCGCCAAGCTCTACTTTATGCTCGGTCTGCCCTTTGAAGAGGACGAGGATCTCTTGGGCATCGCCGCCCTCGCACAAAAGGCGGTCGATCTCTACTACCACAACCCGAATCACGTCAAAGGCAAGAGCGTCTCCGTCTCGCTCTCCGTCGCCTGCTTCATTCCGAAGCCGATGACCCCCTTCCAGTGGGTCGGCCAAAACGAGCCCGACGAGCTCCTGCGCAAGCAAAAGTACTTAAAATCCGCCATCACCAACCGCAAGGTACACTACTCCTACCACGGTGCCGCCACAAGCCGCATTGAGGCGTTGCTCGCGCGCGGTGACCGCCGTCTCTCGCGCGTCATCGAGGGCGTCGTGGATCGCGGCGAGGCCTTCTCCTCCTGGGACGACTCCTTCTCCTACGAGCGCTGGGAGGAAGCGGCGCAGGAGGCAAACCTCTCCATCTCCTTCTACGCCTGCCGCACGATCCCAACGGGCGAGATCCTCCCCTGGGATTTCCTCACCGCGGGCGTCGAGCGCGACTACCTCGTGAGCGAGTACGAGAAGGCAAAGGCCGCCGTCCCAACCGCGCCCTGCACGAAAGAGTGCCACAACTGCGGCGTGATCTCCGCCTTCTCCGCGCCGTGCAAGGTGAAGGGGTAAGACGTTTTTCTCTTCTTTCTTCTTTCGCGAGAAAGAAGAAAGAAGCAAAGAAGAAAGCGATACCGAAACAGAAAAATCCGTGTCAGCAGAAAACCGAGCCCAAACAACGGGCTCGGTTTTGGATTTTCTCTCCTTTCTTTTTGTGAGAAAAGAAAGGAGCAAAGAAAAGCAATGCCGAAAAAACGAAAAAGACGACCTTGCGCACAAACGGCGCCCATACCGCGGGCGCCGTTTGCGATCGATGCGAACGTTTCGCAGGCGCAAAACCATCTTTTTCAAAAACACTTGACAAATTCCGCCGTCGGGGGTATACTTCCCACAACGGCTGTGACCGGAGAGAAAACGGCTGTGTTTTCCGCATTTGCAAAAAGAGAAACAGAAAGTTGCCGGCTGATGAGAGGCGCACCACACCTTTGCAAACGCGTTACGCTCCGAGAGCCGCGCACCGAACGGAATCTTCTCAGTAGGCTGCGCCGGGAGACGCCCGTCAGCGCGTCGGGGTGTATCCGCACCCGCAGAGGCCGCGCCCGTGAGAGCACGGCAAAACAGAGGTGGTACCGCGATTTCATCGCCCTCTTTTTTCAAAAAAGAGGGCGGTTTTTTATTTGCCCTCGCACAAAGAAAGGGAGTTTTCAATGCTCACAAACGCCATTCTCATCGCCGTCTTCTTCCTCGTGACGGCGGCCATCGGCATCTACTCGAAAAAGCAGGCGCAAAGCCGCGACGACTTCGTCCTCGGCGGCAGACGCGTCGGCGCGTGGTTTTCTGCCTTCGCCTACGGCACGACGTATTTTTCCGCGACGGTCTTCGTCGGATACGCGGGACAGTTCGGCCACACCTTCGGCATCTCCGCCTTCTGGATCGGCATCGGCAACGCGCTCATCGGATCGCTTCTGGCGTGGGTACTCCTCGGTCGCCGCACGCGCGTGATGACCAAGCACCTGTCCGCCTCCACGATGCCCGAATTCTTCCACCACCGCTACGATTCCAAGGCGCTCAAGATCGTCGCAAGCCTCATCATCATCGTCTTTCTCATCCCCTACTCCGCCTCTGTCTACAAGGGGCTCTCGGAGCTCTTTTCCGCCGCCTTCGGGCTCGACTTCGTCTGGTGCGCCGTCGGTATGGCGCTGCTCACGGGCATCTTCGTCGTGGCGGGCGGCTACATGGGAACGGCCGTCAACAACTTCATCCAGGCGATCATCATGCTCGTCGGCATCGTGCTCATCGTGTGCTCGGTGCTCTCCGTCAACGGCGGCTTTATGGACTCGATCGTCGCCCTCTCCAAGGTGGAAAACCCCGCCTCCCCTGAGTTTTCCGGCTCCTTTACCTCGCTGTTCGGCCACGATCCGCTCAACCTCCTCTCCGTCGTGCTCCTGACCTCGCTGGGCACGCTCGGCCTGCCGCAGATGATCCACAAGTTCTACGCCATCAAGGACGAGGCCGCCATCAAAAAGGGCACCATCATCTCCACCGTCTTTGCCGTCATCGTCGCGGGCGGAAGCTACTTCATGGGCGGTTTCGGCCGTCTCTTCACCACGCCCGTCACCGAGAGCGGCGCCGTCGCCTTTGACAAGATCGTCCCGAATATGCTCATCGAAGCCCTCGGCAACGGGAGCATTCTCATCGGCATTGTGCTCATCGTCGTGCTCTCCGCCTCGATGTCCACGCTCGCCTCGCTTGCGATCACCGCCGGCTCCACCGCGGTCTCCGACCTCTTTAAGAGCATCCGCCCGATCAAGAAGGAGTCGCGCGAGGTGCTCTGCATCCGCATCCTCTGCGCGGCGTTCATTGCCCTCTCCCTCGTGCTCGCCCTCTCGCCGAACAGCATGATTACCAACCTCATGGGCATCAGCTGGGGCGCGCTCGCCGGCAGCTTCCTCGGTCCCTTCCTCTACGGTCTCTTCTGGAAGAGAACGTCGAAAATTGCCGTCTGGACAAGCATCGTCGTCGGCGTCGGTCTCGTCACGGCAAACCTCCTCTTCCCCTTCACGACCTCGTCCATCGCGGGTGCCGCCGCGATGATCCTCTCGCTCGTGCTCGTTCCCCTCGTCTCGCTTCTCACCCCCGCACCGAAGAAGGACGTCGTGGACTTCGCCTTCTCCTGCTACGACCGCGAGGTGGTCGTCAAATCCTCCTCCCGTCTGGAGAGCAGCGAGAAATAAAAAGCAGTCCCGAAAACAGCAGAGAAAATCCTTGCCGACAGTCAAAAGAAGTTCCTTTTGACCCCTTCA
>JAZRZY010000173.1:0-24803 GCA_045601605.1 Eubacteriales bacterium | reverse complement strand
AGGTGCCTGCCTCCCTGTCCGACTGCCGCGTAGTGACGCTGGATCTGACGGGAATGCTCGCGGGCTCAAAATACCGCGGCGAATTTGAAGAGCGCATCAAATCGCTCCTCGACGAGGTGCGCCGCGAAAAGAGCGTCATTCTCTTCATCGACGAGATCCACACCCTCATCGGCGCGGGCGGCGCCGAAGGCGCCATCGATGCCGCCAACATCTTAAAGCCCGCGCTCTCCCGCGGAGAGATTCAAGTCATCGGCGCCACCACGCTCGCCGAATACCGCGCCATTGAAAAGGACGCCGCCCTTGAACGCCGCTTCCAACCCGTGACGGTTGCCGAGCCCGACGAAGAAGATGCCATTCTCATTTTGCAGGGACTGAGAGAAAAATACGAGGCGCACCACAAGGTGCGTATCACGGACGAAGCCATTGACGCCGCCGTACGCCTCTCCGTGCGCTACATCGGCGACCGCTTCCTGCCCGACAAGGCCATCGACTTGATCGACGAGGCACAGTCGAAGGTGCGCATCGCTTCCCTTGCACTGCCCGAGCACCTCAAAGAACTGGAGAAAACGCTTCACGATCTGCAGGAAAAGAAGCGTCTCGCCGTGGAAGCGGAGGAATACGAGCAGGCACAGAGCCTCTACGAGGGAGAACAGAAGCTCTCCAAAACGTTGGAAGAGGAAAAGCGCCGTTTCCAAGAAAATCAGGACGCCGCAGAACGTTCGATCAACGCCGACGACATTGCCGCCATCGTAACGGAATGGACGAAGATCCCCGTGACCCGTCTTCTGGAAGAGGAGAGCGAGCGACTCAAAGGGCTGGAGGCGCTCCTCGGTGAACGCATCATCGGTCAAGACGAGGCCGTGAGCGCCGTATCACGCGCCATTCGCAGAAGCCGAAGCGGATTGAAGGATCCGCGCCGCCCCTCCGGAAGCTTCATTTTTGCAGGCCCGACGGGCGTGGGCAAGACCGAGCTTTCCAAAGCGCTTGCCGCCCTGCTCTTCGGCGATGAATCAAAGCTCATTCGCGTGGACATGAGTGAATTTATGGAGAAGCACTCGATCTCCAAGCTCATCGGTTCCCCTCCCGGCTACGTCGGATACGAGGAAGGCGGTGAACTCACCGAGCGCGTGCGTCGCAACCCCTACTCCGTCATTCTCTTTGACGAAATCGAAAAGGCACATCCCGACGTATTCCACCTCCTGCTCCAAATCCTCGATGACGGAAGGCTGACCGACAGCCACGGGCGCGTAGTGGATTTCAAAAATACCATCCTCATCCTGACGACCAACGCGGGCATTTCACAAACGGCAAAAACCTCCGTGCTCGGATTCTCCGAAGCAGAAGGAAAAGCGCTGCCCGACGTGCAAAACGCACGCGACCAAAAGCAAGTCGAGGAGGCTCTGCGCCGCCTCTTCCGCCCCGAGTTCTTAAATCGCGTGGATGAGCTGATCGTCTTCCGCCGCCCCGACGAGGAGGCAACGCTCAAGATCACGGAGCTTCTCTTGAAAGATCTGGAAGCACGCATCCGTGAACAAGGCTACACCTTAACCGTCACCGATGCGGCAAAGCGCCTGATCGCCCGAAAGGGCTACGACGTTCGCTACGGCGCACGCCCCCTTCGCCGCACCATTCAACGCCTCATTGAAGACGAGCTTGCCATGTTGCTCATCGATCAAAGCATTGAAAAAGGGGCATCTATCACGGCAGATGCCGAGGGCGAACGCATTCATTTTTCTCAAAATCCGTAAAATTCGCCAAAAGACCTGCGGTAAAACGCAGGTCTTTTTCGTGTTTCGACACCGCTCTTCGACCGCCCTCGCCTTGACAAACGGGGGCACTTTCGTTATAATGTCGGTGCAGTTTCTACTGATAAAAGGAACAACACGAATGAATAAATTTTTCCCGCACAATTCGCGCAAAGAAAAGCGCATCATTACCGACTTCAAGGACTTGGTCCGCGGTTCCGGTAAACTGTACGGCCAAAAAGAATATTTGAAATTCAAACGCGACGGAGAGATCAAGAGTTTCACCTACGCAGACTTCACCCAAGAGGTCGAGCGCGTCTGCGCTACCCTCTTTGAAATGGGGCTTGCTGGAAAACCGATTGCCGTCATCGGTGAGACGACCCCCGAATGGATCATGACGTACCTTGCGGTAGTGCTCACGGGCGGCGTCATCGTTCCGCTGGACCGCGAGCTTCAGCACGAAGAGATCCTCGGTTTTGTCAACAAGGCTCACTGCGAGGCAATTTTCCACTCTCCCGCCTTCAGCGAAGCGTTCCGCGCATCCCGCGAGGCGCTCGGAGAGGTGCGCTACTTTGTAGAACTCCCCTCGAACAAGAAAAAATATGCGCCCAATCACCCCTACGCGCAAGCGTCCGACCTGCAGAGTGAGCCTGTTATGCACCCGCAATTCGCATTGGCGGAAGGCTCGCACCCCTTCGCGGCGCTCTCGTTGCGCGGCAAGATCCTGCTCGACTGCGGAGATACCTCGCTTGACAACCTTTCGATCGATATGGATCGGATGTGTGCCATCATCTTCACCTCCGGCACAACGGGAACCTCCAAGGGCGTTATGCTCTCCCAGCGAAACCTCGTCTGTGCGATCAACTCTTCACACCAGTCCACGGAGTTTTCCTACGACGACATTCTGGTGAGCGTCCTGCCCACCCATCACACGTATGAAATGACCTGCGGGATCCTCACCCCCATGCTGCTCGGCGCCACGGTCTGCATCAACGAAAGCCTCAAGACCGTGCTCAAAAGCTTTATGCTCTATCGACCGACGGCGTTGGTTCTGGTTCCGCTCTACGTCTCCACCATCTACAAAAAGATCTGGGACACCGCCGAGAAGACCGGAAAGAAAAAGACCCTCGAAACCGCCCTCAAGGCAAGCTCCAAAACCATGAAGGTCGGCTTGGATCTGAGAAAGCTCCTCTTCTCCAGCGTGCGCTCCGCTTTCGGCGGAAGACTCAAGATGATCGTCTGCGGCGGCGCACCCCTGAATCCCGACTTTGTCCCCCGCTTTGACGAATTCGGCATCAGCATCGTGGAAGGCTACGGCATCACCGAATGTGCACCGCTGATCTCGGTCAACCCTGCTTTTGCGAAAAAATACCACTCCGTCGGCCCTGCCGTGGCAGGTCTTGATTCCCGCATTCACGAGCCGGATGCAGACGGCATCGGCGAGATCTGCGTAAAGGGCCCCAACGTGATGCTCGGCTACTACGAAGATCCCGACGCAACCGCTGCAGTCATCGACGAAAACGGCTGGTTCTACACCGGCGACTGCGGTTACATTGACGAGGACGGCTACATCTTTATTACCGGCCGCCAGAAAAACGTCATTGTCTTAAACAACGGCAAAAACGTCTTCCCCGAAGAGATCGAGGAGCACCTGACCGACATTGAACTCGTGCGCGAGTGCGTGGTCATCGGCCGTCAGGACGAGGAGGGACAGACCGTCGGTCTGACCGCACTCATCTTCCCCGACTTCGACCGTGCCAAAGAGCGTGGATACACCGACATCGTCGCCGCGACGGAGGCGATCAAGCGCGAGGTGGCGCTTCTGAACAAGACCCTGCCCGCCTTCAAGCAGATCCGCGGCATCGAGATCCGCCAGACGGAATTCGTCAAGACCACCACCAAGAAAATCAAACGCCACAAAGTCAACGAACAATAAAGGAGACACACCATGTTTGAACAGCTCAAAGCACTCATCGCCGAAAAAATGGAGATCGATCCCGCCCTCATCACCCCGAACGCCCAGTTCGTGGAAGATTTGAAGCTCAACTCCCTCGAGATCGCCGACCTTGTCGTGCTCTGCGAGGATGAGACCGGCGTGGAGATCGACGAAGATGACATCCACACCCTCATCACCGTCGAGGATCTTGCAAAGTACCTCGAAGAGAGAGCATGAACCGCTTAAACATCGTTCTCGTCTCTCCCGCGATCCCGCAAAATACCGGTAACATTGCCCGCACCTGTGCCGCCACAGGTGCGGCGCTTCATTTGGTGGAGCCGCTCGGATTTGAGATCACCGACAAAAACCTAAAGCGCGCGGGGCTTGATTACTGGCAGTATCTGGAGCTGCACCGCTACCAAAACCTCGAGGAATTCTTTTCCGAAAATCCCGAGGGTGCCTTCTACTTCTTTTCCACCAAGGCGCAGAAGACCTACACCGACGTTTCCTACCAAGGGGACGTGTACCTCTTTTTCGGACGCGAGGATGCGGGACTGCCCGAAGCACTCCTTGCAAAACACTACGATTCTGCGCTTCGCTTTCCCATGCTGACGGGGATCCGCTCCCTCAACCTCGCAAACTCCGTCGCCATCGCCACCTACGAGGTGTTGCGGCAATGGAATTTCGCCGACCTTGAGCTACAGGGAAAGCTGTCGGAATACACCCAACCGGAATCATCCCCCACGTTTTAAAAAAGAATCTGAAGCAAACAGAAACAAAAGCGCGTCGTTCCGAAGGGAGCGATCCGCAAGGAAGTGGCGATGAAAAAATCATGGACTTGCCCGAGTGGCGTGATGAGAGTGGATCGCAAAGTATAGGAGACAAATGAGAAAAGAGGAGACAGATCGATGAAATTGCTCCTGAAAGCACTTGTGAAGTTTTTGATCGGGCTTGTGCTCGTCGGCGCATTGCTGTTTATCCCTGCGGGAACATTTGACTATACGAACGGATGGCTCTTTCTCGGGCTGCTCTTTCTGCCGATGCTGTTTCTTGGAATCGCGCTCTTTCGAAAAGCCCCCGCACTTCTTGAAAAGCGGCTGAATGCCAAAGAAGAGGAAAACACACAAAAAGGCGTGGTTGCGCTCTCCGGAATTATGTTCATCGGCGGCTTCGTTGTTGCAGGGCTTGATTTCCGCTTTGGTTGGTCATACGTTCCGACTCCCGTTATTATCGTTGCAGCCGTGATCCTCCTTGCTTCATACGCGCTCTACGCCGAAGTGATGAGAGAAAACGCATATCTTTCAAGGACGATCGAAGTACAGGAGAATCAAACGGTTGTCGATACGGGGCTTTACGGAATTGTGCGTCACCCTATGTATGCCGCAACGGTTTTTCTGTTTCTTTCTATTCCCGTCGTTCTCGGTTCTTGGTGGTCTCTGCTCTGCTTTGCTCCTTACGTTGCGGTGATCGCACTCAGGATCTGTAACGAGGAAAAGGTGCTCGAAACGGGACTGGACGGCTACACGGAATATAAAATGCGTGTAAAATACAGATTGCTGCCGTTTATTTGGTAAAAGAGAATAGAAATCATCATGGAATTCAACGAAAAACTGCAAGAATTAAGAAAGCGCAAGGGCCTCACTCAAGAGGAATTGGCAGAACTGCTGTATGTGTCCCGAACCGCCGTTTCAAAGTGGGAGTCCGGCCGCGGGTTTCCGAACATAGAGTCTTTGAAGGCAATATCAAAGCACTTGTCCGTCTCCTTGGACGAGCTGTTGTCCGGCGAGGAGCTGCTGGCGATTGCCGAAAACGATCACAGTCAAAAAGAGAAAACCGTTCGTGATCTGATTTTCGGCTTACTTGACTGCGGTATGGCATTGCTTTTGTTTTTGCCTTTCTTCGGTCAAGAAGCGGATGGTGTGATCAGATCGGTATCCCTGCTTGCTTTGGGTGATGTTCAGCCATACTTGAAAACGGCGTACATCGTTTTCGCAGGAGTTATGATCGTGCTGGGCATTGCAACGCTTGCCTTGCAAAACTGCCGCCAAAGACATTGGATACAGGGAAAACGTGTTTTGTCGCTTTCCTTCAGTGCCGTCGGCGTCTGCCTTTTTGTGATCAGTCAACAGCCCTATGCAGCGGTATTTGTATTTGCCTTTTTGATCATCAAGGCTCTTATGCTGATAAAACGCGGATGACACGAAGCGTATCGTCGATGTGACGATGGGGTTCTTTCATCCTCTGCCGCCTTTCCTTAGACTTGTATTCAGGCAAAAGCCTAACTACAAACCAAAAGGATGGCAGAGAAAATGAAAAGAATCAAAAAAAGCTTTGTGGCTTCCATATGCTTACTCACTGTGTTTGTCCTGTGGACGGCGGCAATTTGCTTTGTAGACGTGCGCGCGATCGGGCCGAACGGTTCCTCGGTAGGATTTGCCGGCATCAACGGGTTTGTCCATCGCCTGACGGGTGTGCATTTTGCCCTATATTACATCACGGATTGGCTCGGGCTCGTGCCGATCTTTGTGTGCGTGGGCTTCGGCATCCTTGGCCTTGTGCAGTGGATCAAGCGAAAAAGCATCCGCAAGGTGGATTCCGACATTCTTGTTTTGGGCGGCTTTTACGTTATCACGCTTGCCTCCTATTTGTTTTTCGAAAGCGTGGCAATCAATTACAGACCCGTATTGATCAACGGTTGCTTGGAAGCATCCTACCCGTCTTCAACAACCTTGCTTGTGACGTGCGTGATGCCAACGGCGATCATGCAGCTTGGCCACCGCATAAGGAACAAACTTTTCCGCAACATCACCGCTGTTGCCATCATCGCATTCATTGCCTTTATGGCAATCGGCAGACTTGTTTCCGGCGTTCACTGGTTTACGGATATTGTGGGCAGTGCACTGCTCAGCGCAGGACTTGTTTTGTTGTATTCTTCTGTGAGAAAGAACTGATCGGCATATCACGAAGGCTTGAAAATCGGAAGAAGAAATTGCCCCTATGCACGGCCGGAACCTTCCCCGCCTTAAGTCGATATATGGATGGCGCCAACTTCCCGTGGGATCGCCGTCAGGTGACCGAGCGTATTTGACTTCGGATATGAAGCTGTCGGATATCGACACCGATGAGGGTGAGTTTTTGTTTTCACCGAGACACTCTTGTAAAAAGGCATCGGAATTTCTCCAAGTTTGAACTTCAGAGCAGACCGTCGGAATACGTGGAAGCAGAATCATCCCCCTCGTTTCAAAACAAAAAAAGAAGCACGCAAAAGCGTGCTTCTTTTTTCGCTATTTCATTTTGATCGTTACAATCTTCGTAGCAAGATAATTCCCGTACGCATCTTCCACCACACAGTAAATTTGGCGTCCGGATCGCTTGGCGTTCATCTGCACGGAATAAGTGGCACCTTTGAACGAATACGTGCGCGTGAATTTCGATGCCCCTTTGTCCTTATAATACCACTTATAAATCAAACCGTCGCCCGTGGCTTTTACCGTAACTTTAGCCGTTTTATTTTTGGCTACCGTCACGCTTTTCGGTTGTGTTTTGATTTTCACAACGTTCTGCAGTTTCAAGGTGAAGATGGCAGTCGCAACATAGTTGCCGTATTCATCCTCCACAATACAGTACACCTGTCTGCCGTCACGGGCAGAAGTCATTTGCACCGAATAAGTCGGGCCGCTGAAACTATAGGTGCGCGTAAATTTTTTGTCTCCTTTGTTCTTGTAATACCACTTATAGACAAGCCCGTCACCTTCAGCCTTAACGGAAATTTTTGCCGTCTTATTCTTTGCTGCAAGTAAATTATTTGAATACCCTGTAATCTTAACTGCCGGACGTTTAGCAAGCGTTTTTGTTTCGTAGCCGGAACACTTGGTACAAGTCCGTTTTGCTGTTCCCGTAGAGTCGGAGGTCGGTTGTTTGGTCGTCACCCATGAGCCCCACGAATGTCCGGTAGCGGGAATCCCCTCTGTTTTTGTCGCTCCGCAAGAACAATAATACGTTCTGACTCCGGATTGTGAGCAAGTTGCCGCCCGCGTAACTGCAGAACTTGAATAGTTATGAGCATGGTTATATTTTGCAGTTAAAACACTTAAAATTTCAGCATATGTCCACTGTCCGCACAAACCGTCCGACGTCAATCCGTGTTGCGACTGAAATGCTTTTACGGCACTTGTTGTACTCGCCCCATACGTTCCGTTTACTGTTCCGCAATTATATCCGAGATCATTGAGTGCAGTCTGTATAAACCTCACATAATCGCCGCTTGCTCCTTCTCGTAACGTTGCGCCCGGATATGCGGGGTAGGTTGAAGGTTTGGTAATGTCAAAAGAAATGGAAGGGGTGAAAGCTCCACTTCCTCTGTCATAATTAGCAACACCATTCAGTGTAACCGTCCGATTATAGCTCGAATATGTTTTATAATAAACCTGTACCTTACAGTTATAGCGATTCGGCTCGCGAGTATATTCATTACAATCCATCACCGTTGCGCCATTCTGATCAAATGAAATCAAGACCATAGAATGTCCAGAAGAGCGAAGAACATCACCCGGTTTTGCATAAGTACTCAAAAAAGAGTAACTGAATAAACCTGTAGCAATATGTTGCGATGTTAAATTATCACTGCCTCTTTGCGCAAACACATACCAATGAGCATAATTGGCAAAGCCATAACAAGAGTATCCATTAGGTGTGAAAGGCAATCCATCAGCCGGATCATATTGAACAGGACAATAATTAACATTATCCGGAACCAACAAAGCGTTTCTTAACCATGAAGCAGATATAATAGACGAAAGCAAACAATTGCTGCAACTATGACTGCTCAAACCAGTTCCGCAAGCATTTCTGTTTACTGTAAAATACACTCCGTTGAGAGTGTTCACCAAAGTTTGAAGACGTTGTTGAGCCTGAGCAACCGTGACAGTAGCGGGAGTAGTGGCGGCGCTTACCTGAAATGTTGCAAACGGAAAGAGTGCTGCAAGTATAAGCAAAGTCAAAAGGCAACACAAGGTTGATTTTAAAAATTTCATCTTCTTCTCCTTTTCTAAAAACTAACGGGATCTTCCATTTTTGAATAATTCCAAAACGGAATAATTGTATTATAATTCCATTTTAGAATTTTGTCAATCCGTATCTCCCTTATAATTCTATAAAAGAATAACAGAAGGGACGATTATGAAAACAAGAAAAAAAGAGTACGGAACGGCAAACCTGGTTGGCCGCCGCATCGAAACGCTCCGCAAAGAACGATCGATCAGTCAAAAAGACTTTATTTCCAAGATGCAACTTTTCGGTTGTGACATCAATCCCACCAGTTTTTCGAAACTGGAGGGGCAAATCCGTATGACAAACGACAAGGAGCTGTTTGTGATCGCTCGCATCTTAGAAGTTTCTATCGAAGATCTTTATCCCGAAGAGCTGAGAAAATAGTCTTGTTTTACCCATATAGAAGCACGCAGATCTGCGTGCTTTTTTCTTTTTTGTCATTGTGTGTCAGGGGACAGAAGGGATAGCATCTCGGCGAAAACCATTTCCGGGAGGTGTTTTATGAGAAAAGCAAAAACGGAGCCGATCACGGAGGATTTTCGCCTATTTGAAGCAGGGCGAGATTACAACCGCAAGATCGGGCTCTACGAAAACGTGAGCAGAAACGAGCGCTTTTACCGAGGAGATCAATGGCACGGGGTAAACGCGGGAGATCTGCCCACACCGGTCTTCAATCTGTTTCGCCGCGTCATCAACTACTTCTCTGCCACGCTGATGAATCAAAACATCCGTCTGAAGTTTTCGGCAGACGGTATAGAGGCGCTGTACAGCGAAGAAGATCGCCGCATCCTCACCGAGGCCTGCGAGCTGGTGAGCGGGTACGCCAACTACCGCTTTGACCGCGAAAAGATGACGACTCTGCTCTCCGACGCGATCCTCGACGCCGCCTTGACGGGCGACGCCGTTGCCTACGTCTATTGGGATCCTGCACGCCGTACCTCGCAAGGGTACACGGGCGACTTTGTGACAGAGCTCTTCGACAACACCAACGTCTTTTTCGGAGACGTGAACACGCCGAAGGTCGAGGATCAACCCTACATCCTGCTCTCCGGGCGAGAGCTTGTTTCCGTTCTGCGGGAAGAGGCGGCGGAATGCGGCGCTTCGCGCGAGGATCTGGAGCGCATTACGCCCGATGAGGACACAGCCTGGGGCGCGGGCGACTACGCCGAAAAGGAATTGGCGGGAACGAAAGCCACCTACGTCATCAAGCTCTACAAAAAAGACGGGACCGTCCGTTACCGAAAAAGCACGCAAGGGGCTGTGATCTGTCCCGAACGCGATACGGGACTGACGCACTACCCCGTGGCGCTGATGAACTGGGATCGGGTAAAAAACTCCTATCACGGGCAAGCCGTGGCGACGGGGCTGTGCGAAAACCAGCTCTACATCAACAAGGCCTTCGCTATGGTGATGAAGCACATGATGGATCACTCCTTCTCCAAGGTGATGTACAACGCAAACCTCATCGACGACTGGACCAACGCCATCGGAGAAGCCATTGCCGTCAACGGAGAGGTGGAGGGTTCCGTGCTTCGCTTGGAGCCGGGTTCGATGCAAAGCGGATTCTTGGAGGTCATCAACCTCGCCCTCTCGCTGACGAAGGAGCTGATGGGCGCCACCGATGCCGCGCTCGGCGAAGTGCGCCCCGACAACACCAGCGCGATCATCGCTCTGCAACAGTCGAGCTCCCTTCCCTTGGAAAACCAAAAGAGAGCGCTTTACACCTTTGTCGAAGACATCGGCGTAATCTGGCTCGACTTCATCCTCCACTACTACGACGCATCCCGCGTGATGGTCTATCGCAGGAAGGGAGAGCTCTTCGGCGGCACGCTCCCGAATGAGGTCTTCTCCGGCGTACTCTTTTCCTGCACGGCAGAGGCAGGTGCCTCCTCCTACTGGAGCGAGCTTGCCGCCGTCTCCACGCTGGACAATCTTTTGGGCGCAGGGCACATCTCTCTCGCCCAATATCTGGATCGCTTGCCTGACGGTTATCTCCCCAAAAAAGGAGAGCTGTTGAGCGAAATAAAAGAAAGGAACCAAGATTATGGACAAAACCGACGCGAAGACCGAGAAGTTTGACCCGGAACAGCCCGTTGACAACGCAAACAAGGCAGACCGAAGCGAAGAAGAGCGCATGACGGATGACATCAAGCAATTGCGCGCACTCTTCCCCGACCTCACTCCCGAGGACATCCCCGAGGAGGTCTGGCAGAGCGTCTCCGCAGGCGAAAGCCTCGCCGCTTCCTATGCGCTTTTCTACGTCAAGCAGTTGAAGGAAGAGGAGCGCATTGAAAAAGTCAACCGCGAAAACGAAAAAAAGGCACTCGGCCGCATCAAGCAGGACAAGGGACAGGAGGAGTACTTCTCTCCTGAAACCGTACAAAAAATGAGCCCCGCCGAAGTGCGCAAACACTACGCTGCCATCTTAAAGAGCATGGACAGCTGGAACTGAGAAAGGATACTTCACTATGGCTATTTCCAACTTCATTCCCACCCTCTGGAGCGAAACGCTCTACTCCGAACTCAAAAACAACTACGTCGCCGTCAAGCTCTCCAACCGTGACTTTGAAGGCGAGATCCGCGGCGAAGGCGACCGCGTCAAGATCGTCGGCGTCGGCCCCGTCACCGTCTTCGACTACCAGAAGAACAGTGATATGCCCGCCCCCGAGGTGCTGACCGACTCCGAACGCACCCTCATCATCGATCAGGCCAAGGGCTTTAACTTCTGCATCGACTCCATCGACCTTGCCCAGTCCAAAAAGACCCTGATGCAGGCCGCGATGAAGGAAGCCTCCGACGCTCTTGCCGACGTCGCCGACAGCTACATCTACTCCCTGACCGACGAAAACGTGCGCGAGATCACAAACGACGCCGTCACGAGCGACTCCATCCTTGCCACCATCTCGGACGCCCGCCGCATGCTCATGGAAGCGAACGTCCCGAATTCCGCAAAGATCTCGCTGGAAGTCTCCCCTGCCATCGAGCAGAAGCTCGTGCTTGCCAAGGTCCTGCGCTCCACCGACAACGCCGAGGATCTCTCCCGCGGCTACATCGGAAGCCTGATGGGCTTTGACATCTACGTGACCAACAACATCCCGCAGAACGAGGACGGCTCCTGGCGCTGTGTGGCGCGTACCGGCCGCGCCATCTCCTTTGCCGAACAGATCAGCGCAGTCAAAGCCTACGAGCCCGAACTGCGCCACGGCGATGCCGTCAAGGGTCTGCACCTCTACGGAGCAAAGATCGTCTATCCGAAGGAAATGGTCGTCTTAAATCTGACGCCCGTCGCCGAATAAAATGAAGGCCCGAGCCATCTACGAGCGAGCGCTCGCACTGCTTGCGGAACAAAATGCAGACGGGGCAAACTATGACACCGAGGCATTTGAAGCCGCATCGCCGAATTTGATCAATCTGCTTTGCGTTCTGCTCGATGAACTGGATCTTCACGTCAAGGGAAGAACGTTCCACGAAACCCAGCTGCTTCCCCGTGAGATCAAAACGCTGGATGACGAGGTGCTTTTGCACCCCGTCATCGCCTCGGGCGTGCTCCCGCTTGGGCTTGCCTTCCTTCTGGTCGCCGAAGAGGACGGCGCACGCGCCTCCCTCTTTTTCAATCTCTATGAAAAGGAGAAGGATGCCGTCCGCCGCCGCTTTAAAAAGGCGAAACGGCACAAGATCACCTCGGTCTATTGATCCCAAGGCGGGACCGCCCGCCGGAAAGGCACTGTATGGCAAACACATTCAATCACACAATTGCCTCCTTCGGCGGGCTGAATCTGCCGCAGGAGGGCTCCGTGCCGAAAAACGACAACGACAGCCCGAAGATGAAAAACTTTTGCATCACGCGCTCGGGACAGCTCAAACTCCGCGAAGGTTACCGCACGTTGCAAAAGCTTGAGGGCTCCGTGCGCTGTCTGTGGCAAGGCACGCTCCTCGGGCGCACCCTCCACTTGGTCGTGGCAAAAAATACGCTTTATGCGTCCGAGGACGCTTTTTCCACTCTGCAAGAAATCGGGCACGTGCCCGGAGAAGGAGATCTCTGCTGTCTGGAATTCCGGGAGGTGCTCTACTTCCTCACGGGTCAGGGAATCCTCGCGTTCGACGGGGAGCGGCTTGAGGAGATAAAACCGTATCGCCCTCTCATTCGCATCACCTCTCCCCCTACGGGCGGAGGCATTCCCTTTGAAGACGTAAACTACCTCACCGGAGAAGTGCGTCAGACCTTTTCCGCCGACGGAGAATCGCTCTTCTTTTATCTTGCGGAGCCGACGGTCAAAAGCATCGACTACATCATCCGCGACGGCGTAGAGCTCTGCTCCGGCGTGGACTTTTTCCCCGATGAAATGCACGGTCGTGTACAGATCTTGGGCGAAGGACAAACGGAGATCCCCAAAGCGGGCACCGACAACATTGAAATCGGCTACACGCTCTGGGAGGAGCCTGTCAACAATCCCGCCTTCTGCCTGCAGGGCATCACTTACGGCGGCGAAAACGACACGCGTGCCTTCCTCTACGGAAACCCGTACGAACCCGCAATGCGCTACTATTCCGGCATCGTGGATGCAATGCCGTCCATGCGTTACTTCCCCGTATCCAATGCCTCGATGGTCGGTGACGGAGAGCCGATCACCTCCATTGTGCGCCACTACGACCGACAAATCATCTTTACGCCGCACGCCGCTTACTACTCCTACCCGGAGGTACAGACCGAGGAGACGGGGCGACAGTACACCTCGTTTCCCGTCTATACGCTCTCGGCGCTGCGCGGAAATATCGTCTTCGGCGCCTCTCTCTTGGTGGACAACAAACCGCTCTCGGTGATGCCCTCCGGCCTCTACCTCTGGAACAGCACCTCCGTGCGCGACGAGCGAAACGCCGTGTGCATCTCCGAATGCATCAACGAAGGGCTGATCCGCGAAAACCTCAAGGAGACAAGACTTTTTTTGCGTGCATCCAAAAGCGAGGTCTATGCGGTGCTTCCCCAAGGAGGCATCTACGTCTATCATCAGGCGAAAAACCGCTTCTATTATTACGAAGGCTTTTCGCCGACGGCGATGCTGGAGGATGAAAAGAACCGCTTTTTCTTCGGAGACAGCGAGGGAAAACTTTGCATCATCGAAGGCTCCACGGACGACGGGGCGGGCATTGATGCTTTTTGGGAAAGCGCTGCGCTTTCCTGCTCCTCGCCGACGCGCACCAAGAATCTTTTCAGCGTAACCGTCGGACTCTCTCCCGAAGCGGAGGCGCCGTTTGAGCTTTCCTGGCACACGGACAACGCCGCATCCCACGCAAAAAACGGCAAGGCAAACGTCTTATCTTCCCGCCTTTTCTCTCTGGACGCGCTTGATTTTGCCGCCTTTTCGCTGGATACCGCACGACATATGCATGAGAGGCGCGTGCGCATCGGAGCAAAGCGATTCTGTCATATCACGCTGAAGCTCCGCCACCCCGCAGAGTGCACCGAAGATCTCTGCGTCACGCATCTGATCCTGCGCGGCAAAGAGAACGACCAACACACCTAAAAAGGAGGCACTATGTCCTTTTCTCCTCTTAATCAACCCTTTGACTACATTCGATCCCTGCCAGACCGACCGAGGCTCTCCGAGGGATACACTCCCGAAGACATCAAGGAGCGTTTCGACCGCGCCGGTGTAACCCTGAAGGATTACATCAACAACGTGCTTCTCCCCGCACTGGAAAATCAGGATGCGGGCGAGAGCGCCGCCGAGGCCATCGGATCTGCAGCGGTGGGAGACATCCCCGCCGGCACCCTCCACGCACAGCTCTGCCGCCTCAGGGAGGAAAACGTCGCGCTGGAGGGACTTCTCAAAGATGCGGCGGCCGGGCTGTTCGTTCCGGACAGCATCGCCTTTTCCCATCTGAACACCGATCTGCGCGCAAGCATCTCCGCCGCAGAGAAAAAAGATCTCTCCATCGCCGTCTTTACAACGGCGGGTGAGCACAGCTTCACCGTGCCGAAGACCGGGCTTTACCGCCTCCGTATGTGCGGTGCGGGCGGTGGCGGCACCTATTACAACTCCCGCATCCAAAGCGGAGACGTCCCCGAGGCGGGGGTGAACTTCCCCTGCCGCGGCGGTGCGGCGGGTGCCTCTCTTGAGGCCTTCTTGCCTCTCATCAAGGGAGAAGAATTCATCTTCCGTCTCGGACGCGGCGGCGCGCCCTCCGAGGTCGTGAAAGGCCCCTCATCCTCGGAGGATGCCCTCTCTATGGATGATCTGCAAGCCCATATGGACACGGGCGAGTGGGGCTCTTGCGGAGAGGACAGCACCCTTTCCCACAGTGAGACGGGGCTCTACTTCACCTGTGAAGGCGGAAACGCCATGCGTGCCCGCGCACGCGCCACGGCAAGCACCGATCGCGCCGAAGCACTTTTCTTGCACGCGGGAGAAGCCGCCGATACAGACTGCACGCTTGGCCTTTCCTCCACGCTCGGCGCGGGCGGGGAGCTGTTATCGGACGGAAATACGATAATCGCCCCCGTCTGCGGAGGAGGCGGTTCCGGCGCACTTCTCTACCTTTCCGCACCGCTCTTTGACACGAAATGCGCGCCCACCGCAGGCGCAGACGGTGCGGCAATTTTAGAATTCATCCACTACTAAGGAGGGCAAGATGGCAGAAAAAGATTACGCCAGCCGTCTCTGGGAAAATTTGAACGACGGGCTGGATACGCTCTACCAAAAATACAAATCCGTACGCAAGGCGAATGCGATACAAAAAAGCGAGGAGCTTGCCGCCCTCCCCGCCGAGTTCCGCGAAATGCGCGACACAGCCGCCGCCGAGCAACGCATTGCAAAAGCCAATACCGACCGCCGTATGGCGGAAAAGGGTCTCGGTGCCTCCGGCGAAGCCGTGCGCCGCGACCTTTTGCAAAACGCCGCACTCCAGCAAAACCTGAGCGCGATCGATCGGCAAGAGCAGAGCGAAAAAAGCGCTCTGGAGACATCTTACCGTGAGGCGGAGGCAAAGTTGGACGCCGAAGAGGCAGACGACATTGCAAACTACGTTTACAAGATGAACGAAGCCTATTTCAATCAGTTGGAGAAAGACCGACAAGATGCGCTCGAACAGGAAAAGTTGCGTCTGCAAAAGGAACAAAACGAGCTCGAAAACAAACGCAAAGAGGAAGAACTTGCCCTTAAAAAGGCAGCGCAGGAACACGACCAGAAGATCGATCTGATCTTGGCTGAGGCAAAGCTTGCGTCCTCTTCCTCGTCCTCTTCCTCCTCCGCTTCCTCTTCTGCTTCGAAAACGAAGAAAAACAGCACCTCCGACGGCGGCACCATCCTCGGTGTGGGCGGTTCCAAACTCATCGGTGTGGGCGAGGACGAATCTTTCTCTCCCGACTCGATATCCCCGAAGGCAATGGTACAGGATCTGGTCGAAAAGCACACCTACAAAAGCCGAAACGGGACCGCCTATTGCGATGAAGAAACCCTTGCAAGTGCCATCCGCTCGGTTTTGTCAAACTATTCCCTGACGAAGGAATACCGCTACGAGGTCTACCTCTACGCGCACACGCTCGGCTATCTTTGAGCATAAAAAAGCACCTCGCAAATGCGAGTTGCTTTTCCTTGTTTTTCGGATTACTCCGCAACAGGGGCATCCACGGGGCAAACGCCTGCGCAGCTGGCACAGTCGATGCACTTCTCTGCGTCGATCACGACCTTGTCGTCTCCCTCAGAGATCGCGCCGGTCGGGCACTCGTCGATGCAAGAGCAGCAGTTGATGCAGTTGTCATTGATCTTGAACGCCATAACTTACCTCCTATAAAACTTCTATGGAAATTTCCTATTGAAAGGACTCAGTTGGTGCCCTCAGCCGAGGGCTCTTTCTTTTTGCCCGGACGACGGCGACGACGACGGGGCTTCTTTTTGGGTTGCTCGTCTGCAGAGAGGTCTGCTTGCTTTTCCGCGGAGGGAGCAGGCTCTTCCTTGGGTTCTTCCTTCTTCGGGACGGGCTTCTTTTTCGCCGGTTTAGGCGCCTTTTCTGCCGCGACAGGGGTGACGGGCTCTGCTTCGGGTGCAGGCTTCGGCTGTTTCGGGCGCTTCTTCGTGGAGAAGACCTCCACATCCTCACGGCGGTACAATTGAGGGGCTTTTTCGGGATCGTCATCCAAACGCACGCGGATGGTTCCGGCAAGTACGTTTGACTCTGTCACAACGCCGCGGCCGTCGGGCGTATCGACCACCCAATCCACGTGAGGCGTGAGTTTTGCTTCGGCAACGTAGGTATCGTTCTCATAACGCAGACAGCACATCAGTCTGCCGCAGGTGCCGGAGATCTTCGCCGAATTCAGGGAAAGGTTCTGCTCCTTTGCCATCTTGATGGAGACCTGCTCAAAATCAGGCAAAAAGGAGGCGCAACAAAACGGTCTTCCGCAGATGCCGAGCCCGCCGACCTTTTTGGCCTCGTCTCGCACGCCGATCTGTCTGAGTTCGATGCGGGTCTTAAACACCCCTGCAAGCTCTTTGACAAACTCGCGGAAGTCCACTCTGCCCTCGGCAGTAAAGTAAAAGAGAAGTTTGGAACGGTCAAAGGCATACTCCACGTCCATCAATGCCATATCGAGCGAATGCTTTGCAACGCGCTCGTCCCAAGTATCCATCGCACGGCGTTCCACGGCACGATTCTCTTCCCTGCGCACACGGTCTGCCTCGGTTGCCACGCGCAAGACGTTCTTCAGTGCGCGGGGCGCCATCTCCTCGGCGACTTCACGCACCTCTGTTGCCACAAATGCGTAGCTCTCCCCGCGATCGGTGTCCACAATGACTTCCATATCCACGGACAGATCAAGTCCCGCGGGATCAAAATGATAGATCTTGCCGGTGGGCCTGAAGCGAACGCCGACAAACTTCTGCATCTTTTTTTCTTCCATACGTTCCTTACTTTACGCCTGTTCTTCGGTAGTGATCAGGCTGATATCCGCTCCGACGCCGCGGAGCTTTCCTACGAGATCCTCATAGCCGCGCTGGATGTGATAGATGTCTTCGATCTCCGTGCGACCGTTTGCCGCCAACGCGGCGACGACCATTGCCGCGCCTGCGCGCAGATCCAACGCGCGCACGCGGGCGGCGGTGAGTTCTCCCGTGCCGTCCACGACGGCGACGCGCCCGTCCACCTTGATGGAGGCGCCCATACGCCTGAGTTCCTCCGTATAACGGAAGCGGTTATCCCACACACCCTCGCTGATGATGCTGGTGCCCTCTGCCAGACAGAGCAACACGCACATCTGCGGGTTCATATCCGTCGGAAAGCCGGGATACGGCAGAGTCTTGATGTTGATCCTCTTCAAAGGGCCCTGATACTCCACGATGACGGCCTCGTCCTCTTCGGTGATCTTGGCACCCATCTCCGTCAGTTTGGCGGTGATGGAGTCCACGTGCTTCGGAATGATTCCGGTGATCTTCAATCGGCTCTTCGTGGCAGCGGCAAGCACCATAAACGTGCCCGCCTCGATCATATCGGGGATGATGGTATAAGTCACACCGTGCAGACGTTCCACGCCGCGGATCTTGATGACGTCCGTACCGGCGCCCTTGATGTCTGCGCCGCAGGCGTTCAAAAAGTTTGCCGTATCAACGATATGCGGTTCGTGTGCGGCATTTTCAATCACGGTCATACCCTTGGCGCGCACGGCGGCAAGCATCGTATTGATGGTGGCACCCACGCTGACGAGATCCAAATACACGCTGGCGCCAACAAGACCGCCCTCGGGTGCAACGGCCTCAATGTAGCCGCCTTCCACGCCGACTTTGGCACCGAGTGCCTCAAAGCCCTTGATGTGCAAATCGATCGGGCGCACGCCGAAATCGCAACCGCCGGGAGCGGCAACGAACGCACGGCCGAAGCGGCCGAGTTCGCTTCCCACAAGGTAGTAGGATGCGCGCATCTTGCTGGCAAGCTCGCGCGGAGAGGAGCCGGCCTTGACGAAGGTGGTATCGATCTCCACCGTGTCGCGGGAAAGGCGATTCACCTTGGCACCCATAGCGGCAAGGATGTCAAGTGCAATGTTGATGTCCGAAATGTCGGGCAAGTTTTCCAAAACACATTTATCTTCCACCAGCACAGTCGCCAAAACGACCGCTACTGCGGCATTTTTCATTCCTGATACAGCCAGCTCGCCCGAAAGGGGACGACCGCCGTTGACCACAAGTTTGTCCATGTAAAAACCATCCTACACGTTTCTTTGAAGCAGCAGGGGAAAATGCGTAAAAATATTCAAATTATTATAACACTATTTTGCGAAAAAGAAAAGGGGTTTTTCGCACATTCTTTGCACAAAAAATCCTCTTTCCTGTTTCAGTGTACGCAAGGGACCCTTTGGGGGTGAATGGCTATGCAAGCGAGGCAACCGCGTTGAGCGAATAAACGCTCGCGGCGACGTTTGCATTTGCCATCGAAGGGTCGCAAAGTTCCATCAGCCGTTCGCAAACAGCCATCAGCCGTGCCGTTGACACCTGACAAAGCGGCAATGCCTCACGGTCGAAAAAGCGCAAATCCTCCGTGTAATTCGCGCAGAGAAGATCCCGCACGCCCGAGAGCAAAATGCGATAAAAGAGCGGCAGTTGTTCCTTCTTCATTTCGACAGGAAGCACCTCGGAAAGCTCGGCGAAGCTTGCGCCTCGGCAAAGAAGCGTAAGATAGCGCAAGGCTCTTTCGCGGCAATCCGCCATACGGCGATCCGACAGATTCGCCTCTGCGGCGCCGAGCGCGCCGCCGCTGAGCTTGGCGGCAAGGCGCAGAGTGGCCTCATCCTTCGCGGGATAACGGCGGGCAAGTTCGGCGACGAGCTCCTCCTCTTCAAAAAGCTCCATACGATACACGATCGCGCGACTGCGGATGGTGGCAAGCACTCCCGCCGCCTCTTCGCAAAGCAAGAGATACACCACGTCCCCGCGCGGCTCTTCCAAATTCTTCAAAAGAGCGTTTTGTGCCGCCGCATTCAATCGGGCGGCATCGGGAATGACGAACACGCGTTTTTCTGCATGAATGGGTGCGGTCTGCGCCGCCTCGTTGGCTCGGCGAACCGCCTCGACCGTGACGGTCTCTCGATCCTTTTCGGGACTGAGCTTCACCACGTCGGGATGAGAGGACAGACAGACGTTTTCACAATCGCGGCAGGCAAAGCACGGCCCCGACTCGCTCTTATTCGGGCAGACGAAAAGCGCCGTCAAATAGGCAGCCAAGGTACGCTTGCCGCTGCCTGCGGGCCCCTCGAAAAGATAGGCGCTCGCAAGCTGACCGCGCAGAGCGGCACTCGTCAACGGCTCGATGATATGGCGGTTTTTCAAAAGCTTGACTTGGTTCATTCTCTCTCCTTTACCACGCGCACGCAGGGAGCATCCAACGACTCCAGAACAGCACTCGTCAGTCGCTCACCCGGCATACAGAGCGCCGTGGCGGGCGGGTAATGCCCCACGATTTCTGCGGAAATACGGTGAACGGCGGCATTCTTCTCGACCCATTCACTCGGAGCAAGCAATGCCTCGCGCAGACTGAGCACGCGTTCCGGCGGCACGGGCGGGCTCTGCTTTTTTGCGGCGGACGGCATGGAGTGCAGAGCCGATTTCAAAAGTTTGCCGACGCACAAGGCATCTTCCTCCGTTACATTTTCGCCAAACAGAAGCACCAGACCGCTTTCATTGGCAAGCTCCGGCGACACGCCCTCTTTCTGCAAAAAAGCACCCGGCTCCGTGCCGTCACTCACGCCCTCCGGCACAAAGCGCAGGGGGTCACAGCTCAAGTTACACCGACCGGAGGCTTCCGAGGCGCGGCGCACGCAAGCCGCTCGGCGCAAAAAGGGCGCATAATTCTGCCCGTCGAAGCCTGCGCGAATTTCAGAAAGCGCCTCCGTCAACGAAAGTAAAATCAAAAAGCTCGGGCTGGAGGAAGAAAAAAGACGCATAAAACGGCGCAGATCCGAGGACAACTCCGCCGCAGGCAAATCGATCCCCTCGCCCGCATGCAAAAGTGCCGCACCCGTCAGACAGGAAAGCGTCTTGTGCGGCGAATCCACGACCAGATCAAATCCGTATGTAAGGGGATGGTTTCGCCCTCCCGCCAAAAAGCGCAAATGGGTGCCGTGGGCGTTGTCCACCACGGTTGAAAGCCCCCGCTCCCGACAAAACTCAGACAGGGCGGCATAATCGGGAACGTTTCCGAAATAATCACAACCACAGAAAAGAAATACGTCTCCGCGTCCGACCTCCGCCTTGTAAACGGACTCTTCCCCCTCCAAAAAGACGGGGTCAACGTCAAGCAGCGCCAAGGCGTGAAGCACGCTTTGATGGACGCCGCGCACGCAAAAGACCGAGGCGCCCTGCGGCATACGGGACACTTGATACGCGATGGCCGTCTGCAAACAGAGCGTGGCGCCGCCCGCCGAAAAAAGCGTACATTTCGCGCCGAAAAGCTCTGCCGCCTCCCGCTCGTCTGCCGCAATCGCTCCGTCGATGCGCGGAGAAAGGAGGTTGTCCGTCAGATCTGTCTCCGTCACGTCAAAGGGCGAAAGCACGCCGCCGTGACCGGGCATATGCAGGCGCAAAAAGGAGCGTTTCGCGTAGGAATCCAGACAGTTGTACAAATGAGAATGCATCAAAGCTCCTCCCGATCGTGCTGCAAAAAGCCTTCACCGAAGATCTGCGTGGCAGGTGTAACGATGAGAAACGCGTGCGGATCCACCTCACGCACAATGGCGCGCGCTTGCGGCAAGACCTTCTTGTGCATCGCGCAAAGGAGCATCACGCGCTCCTCGCCCGTATAACTGCCCGTGACACGGATCGAGGTCAGCCCCACACCGAGCTTGGTGAGAAACTGCTCGGTAAGCGTTTGCGGCGCGCCCGTGACGATATAGACAAGCTTTGCCGAATCGGAGCCGTAAAGCACCATATCGAAAAGCCATGCCTGGATCAATACGCCGATGCCGGAATAAAGGCCGAGTTCCAGCTCTCCGAAGGCAAGCACCGATGCGGCAATCACCACGACGTCCAAAATAAGGATGAGCACACCCGTTTTCACGTGCAAAAACTTCAGCTTCAAAAGGCGCACGACAATGTCCGTCCCGCCCGACGTTCCGCGGCAACGAAAGATGATGCCAAGCCCGAGAGCCACAAGAGAGCCGCCCGCGAACGCCGCCAAAAAGCGATCGTCCGTGGGAGACGGAATGCTCTGAAACAGATTCATAAACAAAGAAGAGAATGCAACGCCGCAAACGGTATTGACAAAAAACCGAAGGCCGAGCTTCCAAAGCGCAAGCGCCAAAAGCGGCACGTTGAGCACGAGCATCCACGTGCCGGAAGGGATCGACGTAAAATGGTCAAGGATCACGGAAAGACCGCCGACGCCGCCCGCAACCATATTGTTCGGTTGCAAAAAGAGCACGACGCCTGCCGCATAGATGGCCGCGCCGAGCACGATGCCGCCGAATCCAAGCATTCGTTCCCAAACTTTTTTCGCCTTCACAAACGCTTCCTCCCGCTTCGTTTCTTCTCTTTATTATACATTCTTTTTTGATTTCTATCAAGGGGAGAAAAAAGAAAACAGGCACAAGGCGTGTGCCTTGTGCCTGTTTGAAATCGGTGTTCTCAGCGAACGATGACCTGCAGCTTGTGAACCTTGCCGTCGAGGACGGTGACGATGTTCGCGATACCGCTGGAGTGTGCGGTGACCGTGCCGTCGGCAGCGATCGTTGCAACGCCTGCGTTGTCGGAGTAAGCCACGGTCTCGATCGAGCCGCTCATCGGCAGATCGGTATCGTACTTCACCTTGACCATCGCGGTCTTGCCCACGTTCATGAACAGGCCGGTGGCCGGAGTCAGGCCGGAAGCTTCAAGCTTCACGGAGCTGACGGAGAGATTGTCGATGGTGCCGGTGTACTGAACGTACTTGCTGGTCGAATTGGAGCGAGCCTCGTAGTAAACCGTGAAGGCGCCTTCTTCGCTTTCGAAGGTGGTGGCTTCATTGAACATCCAGTCGGGCTCAGTAGTACCCTTCTCCCAAACCTTCACAAAGAGGTTGCCGCTCAAATACATGGCCTTGAAGGTATAAGTGGTGTTCGCCGTATGCGTGAAGACGAAGGAGCTTGTGCTTCCGGTACCGCTCAGGATAACCTTACCGGGGGTGATGTAGTACTTGGTCGGTGCAGTCTTGCTATCCAGCTCCTGATCGTAGAAAACAAAGCCGAAGCGGTTTCTGGAGCCGCTCACACCGTCAGCTTCGATGGAGCCGAAGGAGTAGTCGAACTGCAGAATGGTGTCGCCGGAGAAGGTATCCTTGGTGACGATGGCACCGTAAGGCGTTGCCGCACGGCTGGAGTTGGAGGTGATCGCAACCTTGCCGTCGGCGACGGACACGGTGGAGCCACCCTTCTTATCTGCCGCGAAGAGGTACGCCGTGATATCGTCGTTGATATCCGCCGTGAGCACGTCGGGCTCGGAAGAAGCCGCTGCCGTGCGATAGGTGGTCACGTAATCCTTTTCGGCGGCATCGTCAAAGTCGGCAGAGAAGAGTTCCTCGGTCGTCAAAGAGCCGGTGCCGGAGCCGCCGGAGGCCTTGACGCCGTAGTAATCCACGGTGGTGTACTGACCGGCGATGATGGAAGATGCGTTGGAGGGGTTGGAGTAACCGACGGTAAAGATGCGGCCGTCATCAAGGAGGACGGAGGCAGGGTTACCCATATCGTTGTTGGTCTGGCCGGAATTGACAACGTCAAAGACGGACACTGCGGCGTATTCTTCCCAATCACCGGTAGTGATGTTGAAGAGCTTGCCGTAGATGGGACGTGCGCTTCTCTTGGTGGAGATATTGACGCTTGCAAGCGGCACGGAGTAGTTGACGAGCACGAGCTCATCGGTGATCTTGGTGAAGTTGGGCTGGTTGATGCAGTTGTTTTCCGTGTTTTCCACTGCATATTCCGTCCAAGTCACACCGCGGTCGGTGGAACGGTAAACGATACCGCCGGTGTTCAGGCTGTAATCGGTGTTGATCTTGTTACGGGCAAGACCGTAAACGGTGTCGCCGTAAGCCCAGACAGCGAGCTCGTCGCCGAGACCCTGACCCGCCACGTGAGCGGTATCGGTGCCGTTTGCCCAATCCTTGTAGAAGGTGAAGGTGCCGTCGCCGTTGTTCTTCGCCTTAACGACAACCGTTTCCAGAATGGCACGGCTGGAGCAATCGACTGCACCGTAGAGCGGGAAGATCAGATCTCCGTTGTCCATTTCGGCAATGGAGCCGTTCTTGACCCAGCAACCGGTGGTGCGGTTGGGATCGTCGTAGAGGAAGGGCTCGCCGCCGGAGAAGTAATCGCACTCGATCTCCTTCATCTCGGACCAGGTCTTACCGTTATCGACGGAGGTCATGTAGTAGGCACGCTCGTACCAGTAGTCGTTCAGAGTAGAACCGTTGTAGCCGGCCTTGCCGATGGGGGCGCGGACCGGGAAGGTCAAAACGATGGTACCGTCGGAGAGCTTCTGGAGGTTCGGGTCGCGGGATTCGCGGTTGTAGTCGCCTTTCGCCGTGTCTTCATCGGTGAGATCAACGATGATCTCAGGCTCGGACCAGGTCATACCGTTGTCGCTGGACTTGACCAGATGCAGCACGCCCTTGAGCTTGCCTTCGGTCTGCTTGTAGTACGCGTGGCTCGGGCCGTAGTAATAGACGACCATAAGAGTGCCGTCATCCGCCTGCGTGGTGGAGGGGAAGAAGGCCTTGTAGCCGGAATCGCTGTAATCGGTCGCCTTGAAGATCTCGGTGCCGACCTTCGTGGGATCGTAGTCGCCGTCGATCACAAGAGACACATCCTCGGTGAGAACGGTACCGTTCACAGCGGCAGAAGCCACTTCCAGCACGTTGACTGCAGAGTAGGTGTAGAGGATCTCGCCCTTGGCATTCTTATAAGAGAGGTAGCCGCGGACGTACCAGGTGCCGGACTTCTCAAACATACCGGACTTGGTGAAACCGTAAACGGTCTTTTCAAGGCCTGCGGTGGAGACGCCCTTGGTGACCGACTTTTCAAGCGTATCGATCACGAGATCGCTCGGCTCGGCATAGCGGGT
>JAZRZY010000172.1:0-2660 GCA_045601605.1 Eubacteriales bacterium | reverse complement strand
TCATTTTCTTCTTCTTTACCTTGGCTTTTCTTTGCTTCTTTCTTTTCTCCCGAAAAGAAAGAAGAGAAACCCTACTCTTCGATCGTCTCGACGTAGTAGGTGACGGGGCGAAAGCCGTCGTCACAGGAGAGCATCGCGGAGTGGGGGTTTTTCATCCAGCCGTCGTAGAAGTTGCCGCCGCCCTCGGCGAGCGTTTTCACGTAGGGCTCAAGCACGCGCCAGGCGGCAGAGCAGAAGCCCTCGGGGCGACGTGCATCGACGGAGACGTAGATGCGCCCGAGCTCGGTGTCGCAGGCGTGCTCAATGGGGTTTTCGTACTGCTCGATGAGTTCGGGGTAGGTGTGTCGGCAGAGTGCGGTGATGCGAACTTTTTTCATAAACGATCTTTGACCTTTTTGCGGTTTATTCTTCTCGGAACTGTTGCGCGTAGAGGCGCGCGTAGGTGCCGTTTTCGGCAAGGAGTGCTTCGTGTGCGCCGCACTCTGTGATGAGGCCGTCTTCGACCACCGCGATCTCGTCGGCGTTTTTGATGGTGGAAAGGCGGTGCGCCACCACGAGCGTCGTGCGCCCGGCGCAGAGCTCGTCGAGAGACTTTTGGATGAAGATCTCGGTGGTGTTGTCGAGTGCGCTCGTCGCCTCGTCCAGAATGAGGATGGGCGGATTTTTTAAGAAAACGCGGGCGATGGACAGACGCTGCTTTTGTCCGCCTGAGAGGCGCACGCCGCGTTCACCGATCTCGGTGTCGTAGCCGTCGGGCATTTCGGTGATGAACTCGTGGATGCCGGCACGCCGCGCCGCTTCTTCCACCTCCTCGTCGCTTGCGTCGGGGCGACCGTAGAGGATGTTTTCGCGGATGGAGGCGTAGAAGAGGAATACGTCCTGCTGGACGATGCCGATCGGACGGCGCAGGGAGGCGAGCGTGAAATCACGCACGTCCACGCCGTCAATGGAGATCCGACCCGCGCTGATCGGGTAGAAGCGGGGGATGAGGTGGCAGAGCGTGGTCTTGCCGCCGCCGGAGGGACCCACGAGGGCAAATTTCTTGCCCGGCTCGACCTTCAGACTGACGCCGCGAAGCACCTCGCGTCCCGTGCCGTAGTCACAGCTGACGCCGTCGAAGGTGATCTCGCCTCGGACGTTTTCAACGTCGCGCGCGTCTTCTCGGTCTTCTTCGGGAGCCTCTTCAAGTACCTCCAGGAAGCGGGAAAAGCCCGTCACGCCGTTCTGGTACTGTTCCATAAAGCCGATGAGCGTCGTCATCGGGGTTAAGAAAAGATTGACGGAAACGATGAAGGCGGAGTAGTCTGCGATCTCGATGTGACCGAGGTAGAGGAAGATGCCGCCGGCGATCAGCACGACTACGTTGAAGGTGTTGGTGATAAACGAGGTGGAGGAGTGGAACATTCCCATAGAGCGGTACGCTTCTTTGCGGGAGTTTACAAACTCACGGTTGCCGACCTCAAATTTTTGGCGCTCGGTCTCGCTTTGCACAAAGGCCTTGGTCACGCGCACGCCCGAAATACTCGATTCCAATGCGGCGTTGATGGTAGCGGCGGCCTCGCGGCTCTTGCGGAAGGCGTTTTTCATCTTGGTACGCAGAGCAAGTGCGATGAAGAACAGAAAGGGCACGCAGAGGAAGATGATGAGCGTCAGCGCAAGGTTGATGGTGGAAAGATACACGAAGGAGCAAACGACGGTGATCGAAGTGATGAGTACGTTCTCGGGACCGTGGTGTGCAAGCTCGCTGACCTCAAAGAGGTCGTTGGTCATACGGCTCATGATCTTGCCCGTCTCGTGGTCGTCGTAGTAGGAATAGGGCAGGCGCTGGAGGTGATCGAACATCTCACGGCGCATCGTCGCCTGCATTTTTACGCCCATCACGTGGCCTTGATACTGAATGAAGTAGTTGAGAAGCATCCGCACGACGTAAAGCGCCAGGAGGCCGATGCCGCCGCCCACGATCAAGCGGTAGTTTAAGGAGCCCGTGGTGAATTCATCCACGAGGGAGCGGGTCAGGATCGGATAGAAGATGCCGATGACGGATACGGTGAGGCTTGCCGCCATATCCAGACAAAAGACAAGCTTGTGCGGTTTGTAATAGCTTAAGAATTTTTTGAGCATAAAAAGGTCCTTTGGGGTGATTCTCTTGATTGGATTATAGCAAAGCGGAGTCAAAAGTACAAGTGCGGGGTGCGTTTTTACACAAAAGATCCGAGCTGCTCGGCTCGGATCCTTCGGTCTATGCTTTGCGTTTTTTTGTGCAGGCGTATCGGATGAGATAAAAGACGCCCATGAAGACGTAGAACAGGGCCATAACCGAGAGGGGATAGAGTACGGGATCTCCGGAAAAGAGTTGGTAGAGAAGGTCGTAGGGCGTGCCGTCGCCGCGCATGAGGAACATATAGTTGTAGTCCAGCAGGCGGTTGGCTGCATAGGCCGCCAGGCAGAAGCCCGTAATGATGGCGGAGGTGATGCCGATGTTTTCCTTCTTCATGCTCACCATGTCGGCAAACAGAAGGTACAGCGAGGCAAAGCCGGTGATGCCGTGTGTCAGGCCGGAGGCAACGTTGTCCAGCGACAGAACCGGATAGACCGCATAATTGTTGCCGGCGCAGTAGGTGCCCAGCACCGCGCCCAGCAGGCCGAAGATGCACACAAAG
>JAZRZY010000171.1:0-8021 GCA_045601605.1 Eubacteriales bacterium | reverse complement strand
TGCCTCCCAAGTAAAATATACCATCGCCCGGTGTGGGACTCAAGAGCATAAAAAAAGGACGATCCTGTGAATCGTCCTTGGCGGAGAAGCGGGGATTCGAACCCCGGCGCCGGTTACCCGACCTAACGGTTTAGCAAACCGTCCCCTTCGGCCTACTTGGGTACTTCTCCACGGTCGATGGTCATTGTGCCGCATATTCGGAAAAAAGGTGGCGGAGAGAGTGGGATTCGAACCCACGGCCCCTCTCGGGGTCACCGGTTTTCAAGACCGGCTCCTTAAACCGCTCGGACATCTCTCCGTTTTTACGGCGCTTCGTTATTGTACACGAAACACGCCGCTTTGTCAAGGGCATTTCACGAAAAGAAAGAAAAGCACCCGCTTTTGGGCAGGTGCTTTTTCACATCAAAAGAACTTCAGCTTGAAGTCCAAGAGATTTTCCAGGATCTCTTCCTGTTGTTTTTCAAAATGGGACGGCGAAAAATCCGCGTTCGGCGCGATCTCCCTATACTCGTAGCGTTTTTCACTCTGCACTTCGGACGTTTCCAAATCGCGCTCAAGATAGTTGAGAAGTCTCCCCTCTTCGTCGTAAGTAAAAATGCACTCATTTTTGGGAATCAGCTCTGAGGAAGCATCCGACCTGCTCGAGGTTTCCACGCGCACGATCCGACCGTTTTCATCATACTCGAAGGTGTGAATGCGAAACGCCGCTTGTTCTTCTTCGCGCGTGTATTCGCGCAGGGTGACGCGCCCCTCTTCGTCGCACGTCTCGCGGCAAACGGTGACAGACGGCTCTTCCCAGCCGTCACACCAACCTTCCTTTCGAATCACGCCGTCGCCGAGAAACTCATATTCTTCCCATTTGTAGTGCGAATCGCGCGAATTCACGCCGCAGGCTGCACGACGGATCACTCGTCCCGCTTCGTCGTAAGTGTATTCCATCACCTTTCCGGTTTTGGAAATGATCGCCGAAACGCGCCCCGACTCATCGTACTCCCAAGCGATGCTTCCCTGATAAACGACGGTTGCCTCATCCCCCTTGATCGCCTCGGCACTCACGCGGCGGCCGTATTCGTCGTAGGAATAGAGAAGGTCGTAAATTTTCTTTTTTTGGGAATCCAGATACGTTTCTCGGATCAACTTCCCTTCAGTATCATACGCATACTCAGTGAAGCGCATTACCTCCGCACCGTTTTCGCGGGAGATCGCGGTCACAGACGCAAGCTCCATCGGAGGCGAGGTGGCGCAGGAGGTCAAAAGGACGAAACAAAGCGCAAACAGCACAGATAACAGTCTTTTCATCGTACTTCCTCCAAAGGCAGATAGGCTTTTAGATTGGGACAGAGTTCGCCGTACTCTTTCTCGACGAGGTCTGCGCCCGCCAAAGACTCTCCCACAGTTACCTCTCCGTATTCGTAGAGATATTCCCAGTGAGTGGAATACGTAGGACCTTTTTGCCGGATCACAAACCGCACGAGTCGCCCCTCGGCGTCGTAATTGACGTCGATGCGCTCTGTGTGAACCGATTCCTCGCCGTGTTGACTGTACTGCTCCACGTCCATTTCCCCAATGACAGCCGAGAGAATCCGTCCTTCTTCGTCATACGTCCACTTCGCCATCTCGGCGACGGCGTTTTCGTATTCCTCGCACAGTTTTCGGCGTTCTGTGACGCGCCCCTTCTCGTCAAAGTCGTACTCATAGGTGTAGTGGTGCAACGTGTCGATATACTCATTGGTGACGACCTCAAAGACAAGTTTCCCCGCAGCATCCACGCGCTTTACGAGTGTTTGCATTGGCTTTGCATCGATATCCGTACCATCAAACGAATAGCGAAACTGCGAGGTGAAGCCGCCGTCCTCTTCATAGGTGTAGTCCAGAACGTCCTGCGGCGCTTCGTTGCCTGCTACAACCGAGCGTTCTTCCGAGAGACGCCCCTGTTCGTCGTAGGTGTAGAAGGTCTCCCGACCACGGGGATTCATACAATAGATCATACGGCCGTCTTCGTCATAGCGATACTCGGTTACATAAAACCAATCGTCGTATCCGATTCTCTGCCGATGGTAAGCGATGCAGCGACCTTTTTCGTCGTATTCGTACTCATTCTCCCCGCGTAACCCGCCGAGCCCCGTATAAGTCTCGCCGATGCGCAAGCCGTCTTCTCCATAATGATATTCGTATTGATCCTCGCGAGTCATCTCGCCGCTTTCGCTCGAAAAAATACGCCAGGTCATTTTACGCAAAGCCGTTGCCGTGAAGGTTTCGTTGACGGGTGCCTCTTCTTCGCTTACAGGAGTTTGACTCGGCGTTGTATCCGTACAGGAACAAAGGGATAAAAGCAGCATACAGAGGGTAAACGCAATGATTTTTTTCATAATCAAACTCCTTTCCGAAATTGAAAAATGGGGTAAAAAAAGAAAAACGAAACGTCGTTTTTCATTTTTGTACAAAGACGCGCCCCAAAAACTGTCAAATCTGTCAATTCTTGAGCGCATATTCTTTATTACACCGTTAGATTACACAAAATTTTGGATTTTGTCAATAAAAAATCCACGAAATTTCGTGGATTTTTCAAACTATTTTACTTGTTTTTTTCGCTTTGGTAGCGCTCCGCCTGTGCGGTGAAGAGTTCATGATAACGGCCCTGCTTTTCCATCAGGTCGGCATGTGTGCCCTCTTCGACAAGTTTGCCGTATTCGAGCACCAAAATCTTGTCGGCGCTCGTGGCACTTGAGAGGCGATGCGAGACGAAAAGCGTCGTTTTCCCGACGCGCAGTTCGTCAAACTCGCGGTAGATCTCGCGCTCGGCAAGTGCATCCAAGGAGGCCGTCGGTTCATCGAGGATGATGACGTCGCTCTCGGCGTAGAACGCGCGGGCAACGGAGAGCTTCTGCCACTGCCCGATGGACAGTTCGATGCCGTCCGGCTCAAAAAAGCGTGTCAAGGGTGTATCAAAGCCGCGCGGCAGACGAGAGATGTAATCCGAGGCGTCCGCGTCGTCGGCAGCCTGCTTCATCCGCACCTCATCTGCGGGCGAGAATACGTCGCCCATCGTAATATTCTCCCGTACGTCGAAGGCGTATTTTCCGAAGACCTGGAAGATGATCCCGAACACATGGTAGAGCTCTTTCGGATCGTACTCGCGGATGTCGTGACCGTCGAGCAGGATCACGCCCTCGGTGGGGTCGTAGAGACGGGTGAGAAGCTTGATGAGGGTCGTCTTACCCGCACCGTTTTCCCCGACGAGGGCGACGCTTTCCCCCGCTCGGATCGTAAAGCTGACGTCATCCAGCACCTTGCGCGGCACCTCGGGATAGGAGAAAGAAACGTGCGAGAAGGTGATCTCGTGTGCGACGCCGCGTTCGGGGACGCGAGGCGTGTCGAGAATCGGGCGGATCACGCTCGGCTCGTTCATAAAGACGAGCATATTGTCAATGAACAGAGTCCCCTCATAGATCGTCGCGGAGGTCGCGATCAGGGCGGCAACACCCGTGGAGATCGAAGTCAATGCACCCGTGTAGAGCACGTAGTCGCCCACGGGGATCTCGGCGCCCATAACCATTACGGCGATGGCGTAAAAGAGGATGCAGTTGATGCCGGCCGACAAAACGGAGAGGCCGACGTTCCAGGCACCTTCTGCGAAGATGAGTCGGCGCAGTCCGCGAAAATAGGAACGGAACACCTCGGAGAAGGCGTCGATGAAGCGCGGCGCCGTCGAATACAGGCGCACCTCCTTTGCCAGATCCTTATCCACCACAAGGTTTGCGTAGTAGTCCATCTTGCGGCGCTCCTTCGAACGGAAGCGCATATAGAAAAAATTCTTTTTGCGGTAGATGAAATTGATGACCGCGCTCGGGATCGAGACCGCGATGACAAGAAGCGGCGCGACAGGGCTGACCGCAAAGATCACGGTCACGAAGCTTGCGAGGCTGATGACCGTCGAAAGGATCGAAAACGTCGAGGAGAGGATCTGCATCGGACGCATTCCCGCCTCGCGGTTGGCGTTTTCCAGCTTCTCGTAAAACTTCGGTCGGTCGAAGCTCGCAAGGTCCAGCTCGCTCGCTTTTCGCATAATTTTGAGTCGGATGTGTGAGACGAGCAGTTCCCCCGCCAGGCGGTTGACGATGATCTGAACGCGCGAGACGACGTTCGCCAGAATCAGGTAGGCGAACTGAAAAACGAGAAGCCAGAGGACCAGTTCCCGACTGCCGGTGCCGAGGGAGAACTTCGCAAGCTCGTTTAAGACGGAAGACGAGATCAGAGCACCGATCAAAGGCACGACACCCCCGATCACGGAGAGCGCGAGAAGCGTCAGCAGAATCCAGCGGCGCGTCTCCCAAACAAGGCGAAAAATGTAAAACAGACGCGAGAAAAAGCCGCCGAGCACTTCTTTTAAGTAGCGCGGCAGTTCTCTGAGAGATCTCGGCTTTCTCGGTTTGTTTTGATCATGATTGGGCATTGGAGGGGGCATATGCATCTCACTACCCCTCCTTTTTCATTACGAGTGCACACCATTCTTCCTCTTCGCGGCACTCGACGAGGCGAAAGCCCGCCGATCGCAGCGCGGCAAGCGTCTCCTCACAGCGCACGTTCAAGATGCCCGAGGCAACGAGCGTGCCGCCGTCTTGCAGCAAGTCAAACAGGCTCGGCGCGATCGATACGATCAGAGATGCGACGAGGTTTGCAAACAAAAACGTATAGGCACCTTTGGCACCCGGGTCACGTGTGGCGTCTCCCTGACGCACCGAGCATTGCGCTTCGCTGACGCCGTTGAGCACGCAGTTGTCGCAGCAGACGCGCACGGCGCTCTCTTCGATATCCACCGCATCGGCGTGCGAGGCACCGAGTTTCAGCGCGGCAAGCGCCAAAATGCCGGAGCCGCAACCGAGATCCAAAACGGTGTCCGTATTCTTCAAATATTCCTCAGCACACTCCATGCAAAGTCGAGTCGTGGCATGGGTGCCGCTTCCGAAAGCGGCAGACGGATCCATCACAAGGCCGAGCCGCCCTTCGGGAATCGTCGGATTTTCCTCCCAAGGCGGATAGACGAACAGACGTTTCCCCACCGCAAAGGGGCGGAAGAACTCCTTCCATTTATCTTTCCACTCGTCGTCATCCCCTTCGCTTGCATCCAAGGGGTAGGCGGAAAACTCCGCAGTCTTCATACACTCCAAAAACGCGCGGTAAGCATCTTCCCCGTCGGGATCACAGTAAAAGTAGAAGTGGATCCGCGGCGGATCGTTCTGCTTTTGCAAAAGCTCGTCGTCGATATAATCATAAAAACGGCGTGCTTCTTCGCTCTCCAAATCGGAGTAATCCTCGATCTCGAAGGCGGTGAAACCCAAAAGAGAAACACGCCCCGCTACCTCGTCGGTCGAGCCGTGAGGCAGAGTGAGCGTCAATTTCCGATATTTCATTTCAGAACAGATAGGGAGAAAGCTCTTCGGGGAAGCTCTCGGGGGCAATGGAGACCGTGGTGACGCAATTGACCTCAAGCTTTGCACAGAGTTCATCCAAGCGACGGATGAACGCCACAAAGGAAACCATATCGTCTCCGCAGATCTTCAAAGAGGAATCGATGAAGAGATCCTTCACATCGTAATTGGAGGCAAGGATGCCGCTGACCATACCGAAAAGTTCGGGTGCGCCCTTGAGACCGTAGAGATCGGTATCGATGAGGCGAACCTCGCGGCGAATCTCGTGACGGAGCTTATCGCCTTTCTCGACGCAGACCACGTTTCCGCGCGTGGAATCCACCGCCTGATTGGTCATTTCGATGAGCTGTTTGGTTTTGCCGCTTCCTTTGAGTCCGATAATGAGTCGTACCATTGGAATCTCCTTCCATATTTATTATCTACAGTTTAACTGCATTTTTGTTTTTTTGCAAGTATTTCCTGCTTCTTTTTTGGATTTTTTTGCAAAGCTTACTTCTCATATCCCGGTTTACCGAGCAGACGGAACATATTACTCTTGTAAAGTTCCACGCCGGGCTGATTGAAGGGGTTGATGCCGATCAAACAGCCGGAGAGCGCACAGGAGAGTTCAAAGAAGTACACGAGGCGACCGAAGCTTTCTTCGTCGGCGTGTTCAAGCGCCACCTTGAGGATGGGAACGCCGCCGGAAACGTGTGCGGAGATCGTTCCCTCTTCGGCGCAGTCATTGACCTCGTCAAGATCCTTTCCCGCAAGGAAGTTGAGTCCGTCCACGTTCGTCTCGTCCATCGGAATGGCAAGCGGAACGTTCGGCGCCTCGATATCGATAAAGGTTTCAAAAAAGATGCGTTCGCCCTCCTGCACGTACTGTCCCATACTGTGCAAGTCGGTGGAGTAGATCACGCTTGCGGGGAAAAGACCCTTTCCGTCCTTGCCTTCGCTCTCGCCGAAGAGCTGCTTGAGCCACTCGCCGAAATACTGAAGTCTCGTGCAGAAGGAAGCAAAAAGTTCAATGGACTTCCCGCCCTCGTAAAGCGCCTTGCGCGCCAGCGCATACTGCACGCAAGGATTCTCCGCGTTGCACTCGGCATAGGCCTTACGGGCAACGTTGGCGCCCTGCATCATCGCATCGATATCCGCGCCTGCGACGGCAATGGGGAGAAGACCGACTGCCGTGAGGACGGAATAACGGCCGCCGACGTCACCTGGAACAACGAAGCTCTCATACCCTTCCTGATCGGAAAGTTCCTTTAACGTGCCGGGGCGAGGATTCTTATCCGTGGTGACAAAAATGCGCTTGCGTGCATCCTCTTTGCCGTACTTCTCTTCCAAGAAAGCACGCCAGAGGCGACACGCCACGGCGGGCTCGGTGGTGGTGCCGGACTTGGAGATGACGTTGATGCACACGTCCTTGTCTCGGCAATAGTTGAGAAGATCCGCCAATGCATCGGCATCAAGACTGTTGCCGGAGAAATAGATCTCGGGGACACCCTTGCGATTGTTGTAATTCTGACCGAAGAGAAATTCAATCGCCGCTCGGGCACCGAGGTACGAGCCGCCGATGCCGATGACCACAAAAACGTCGCAGAGGGAGGAGATCTTCTTCGCGGCGGATTTGATGCGGCCAAACTCTTCTTTGTCATAATCCTTGGGGAGCGTACTCCAGCCGAGCGGTTCGCCTGCCGATTCATACTCCTTCAAACGTAAAAATGCCGCGCGGGCGCACTCAAGGTCAGCCACAGGCGGCAAGAACGTCTTAGCGTGTTCAAGTTCAAAACGAAGGGGCATAGTCACATTCCTCCAAAGGAAAATCTTTTCTGTTTACATTATATCTGAGACACGCGCAAATTACAAGGGCAAATCGGTGTTTTTTTTGAAAAAAAACAGACTTTTCCCCTTTCTTTTTCGCTCTGAGACAAAAATTTGCAACTTCTTCAAAAATTCTTCATTTTCCTCTTGCAAAGAACAACAAAATATGGTACAATCTCAAAAACAATTCAAGGAGGAGACACAAGATGTACGCTGTTTCGAGCACGTTCGACGCCGCCGTTCTTCCCTGTTCCTTCTTTTCCGTTCCCTCGCAAACGACGAGTCGCTTTCCTGTTTTTTAATTCGCCATTTCATTTTTGAAACGGCGAATTTTTTTGAGGTTTTCCGAGTCCGCATCCCGAGTTCGGGTGGGAAATAAATCAATCTAATTCTATGAAGGAGGATGTCCATGAAACTCGTTTACAACGTCCAGGACAAACCGAAGTTCGGTCAGCTGATCATCTTCGCCATCCAGCAGTTGCTCGCCATTATGGCGGCGACCCTCGTCGTGCCGATCATTATCGGCAACGGCATGCAGCCCAACGCCGCGCTCTTCGGCGCCGGCATCGGCACGCTCGTTTATCTGCTCTTTACCAAATTTAAGAGCCCCGTCTTCCTCGGAAGCTCCTTTGCTTTCCTCGGCTCGATGGGTGCCGCCTTTGCGGGTGCCGCCACGATGGAGCTCGGCTACCTCGGCCTGATCCTCGGCGCCATCCTCGCAGGTCTCGTGTACGTGGTCATTGCCCTGATCGTTAAATTTGCCGGCACGGGCTGGATCAACAAGCT
>JAZRZY010000170.1:0-7768 GCA_045601605.1 Eubacteriales bacterium | reverse complement strand
GAAGAAACAAAAACGCCCCATTTGTACGCCGATCTCGGCACAAACGGGGAGATGATCCTAAAGACCGAAGACGGCATATTCGCCGCCAGCGCCGCCGCAGGCCCCGCTTTTGAGGGGGGACTTGTCGCCTGCGGGATGCGCGCCGAGCGCGGTGCCATCCGAGAAGTCACGTATGAAAACGGCGTCTTCGTCTGCCGCACCGTTGAGAACGCGCCCGCGCGCGGCATCTGCGCCGCAGGGCTGATCTCCCTTCTCGTCGAAGCCAAACGCGCGGGACTGATCGAAGAAAACGGCTTTGTGCCGAGCGAAACGCTGGAGATCGCAGAAGGCATCTTGCTCACCACGAAAGAAGTGCGCGCCGTGCTTCTTGCCAAAGCCGCCTTTTTTGCCGCGTCAAACGCACTTCTGCGCACGGCAGGGGTATGTGCCTGCGACACGCGTCTCACCCTGTCCGGCGGAATCGGCGAACACTTAAGCCGCACCCTCGCCGCAGAATTCGGCCTGTTTCCCGAAGCACTTTTGCAAAACGGCACCGCCGTATGCGACGGAGCGCTTTCCGGCGCTCTGCGGGCGCTGTGGGACAGCGAATTTCAAGCGTCTGCCGCACGCACGGCACGCGAGATTCGTGTCATCGATCTTGCCGCCGACGCGCACTTTCAAGAAGAA
This sequence comes from Eubacteriales bacterium, assembly GCA_045601605.1. Classification (GTDB taxonomy): domain Bacteria; phylum Bacillota; class Clostridia; order Oscillospirales; family SIG627; genus RUG14179. Next base: position 7,102 of record JAZRZY010000170.1, on the reverse strand, counting down.
TACATTTCGGGCATTGCCCTGTAAAGTGAGGTCATTATGGACTATTTTTTCTCCGACAATCTGCGTGATCTGAAGCCCTCCGCCATCCGCGAGATCTTCAAGGCACTCTCCGACCCCTCCGTCATCTCTTTTGCGGCGGGCAATCCCTCTCCCCTTTCCTTCCCGCGCGAGGAGATCGGCGAGATCGCAAACAAGATTCTCTCAGATGCTTCTCTTTCCGCAAAAGCGCTGCAGTACGGCATCACCGAAGGCGATCCGCTGTTGCGTGAATTGGTGCGTGCAAGACTCGCCGAGAAATTCAACATTTACGACGAGCGCGACGACCTCATCATCGTCACGGGCGGTCAGCAAGGACTGGATCTCACCTGCAAGGTGCTCTGCAATCCGGGCGACGTGATCCTCTGCGAGGAGCCGACCTTCATCGGTGCGCTCAACGCCTTCCGTGCTTCCGGCGCGCGTCCTGTGGGTGTGCCGCTCTCGGAGGACGGCATCGACACGGATGCGCTGGAGGAGGCGCTCAAGCGGGAAGAAAACGTGCGCCTCATCTACGTCATCCCCACCTTCCAAAACCCGACGGGACTGACGACCTCCCTTGAAAAGCGCAAAAAGATCCTTGCGCTTGCCGAAACGTACAACGTGATGATCTTAGAAGACAACCCCTACGGCGAACTGCGCTTTGCGGGCGAAGATCTGCCCACCTTAAAATCCATGGACAGCGAAGGTCGCGTCGTTTACTGCGGCTCCTTCTCCAAGGTGCTCTCCGCCGGCATGCGCGTGGGCTTCGTCTCTGCCCCCGCCGCCGTCACCCAAAAGATGGTGGTGGCAAAGCAGGTAAACGACGTGCACACCAACGTCTTCTTCCAGATGGTCTGCGCCGAGTATATGAAAAACTACGATCTTGACGCGCACATCGCGCGCGTGCGTGCGCTCTACCGCGACAAATGCGCCCTGATGCTCGATGCCCTTGACCGACACGTCGGCGCATCCGCCGCATACACCCGTCCCGAGGGCGGTCTGTTCATCTGGTGCAACACCACGGACGGCTCCCCCTCCAAGCCCATCGTACAGGCCTGCGTACAAAAGAAGCTTGCCGTGGTGCCGGGCGAGGCCTTCCTCTGCGACACGGAGGGCGTCAGCGACGGATTCAGACTCAACTACTCCATGCCCTCCGATGAACAGATCGAGGCGGGCGCAAAACTTCTCGGAGAAGCACTCAAAGAGTGCAGATAAGGAAAACCGCTATGGACGACAAGAAAAAAGTCATCTTCTCCGGCGCACAGCCGACGGGCAATCTCACGCTCGGAAACTACCTCGGCGCACTGAGAAACTGGGAAAAACTGCAGGACGACTATGACTGTCTCTTCTGCGTGGTCGATCAGCACGCCATTACGGTGCGTCAGGATCCCGCACAGCTCCGCCGCTGCACGCAAGCAACGCTCGCGCTCTACATCGCCTGCGGCATCGATCCGGAGAAAAGCACGCTCTTCGTCCAGAGCCATGTGCCCGATCACGCCACGCTTGCCTGGGTGCTGAGCTGTCAGACGATGTTCGGCGAGCTCTCGCGTATGACGCAGTTCAAGGACAAGTCTGCCCGCCACTCCGACAACATCAACGCCGGTCTGTTTACCTACCCCGTTCTGATGGCCGCCGACATTCTGCTCTATCAGGCAGACCTCGTGCCCGTGGGCGCCGACCAAAAACAGCACATCGAGCTTGCCCGCAACATTGCCCAGCGCTTCAACTACAACTACTCCGACACCTTCGTGGTGCCTGAGCCCTACATTGCGGATGCCGCACACGGCGCGCGCATCATGTCGCTCGCCGAGCCGGACAAGAAGATGTCGAAATCCGACGAAAACCAAAACGCCTTCATCCGCATTTTGGAAAGCCGCGATGAAACGATGAAGAAATTCCGCCGTGCCGTCACCGACAGCGACAACTGCGTGCGCGCCGGCGACGACAAGCCCGGCATCACCAATCTGATGACCATCTACTCCTGCTGTACCGGCAAGGATTTTGCCGCGATCGAACGCGAGTTCGACGGCGTGGGCTACGGTGACTTTAAGAGCGCCGTAGGCGAGACCGTCTGCGATATGTTAGAGCCGATCCGCCGCCGTTATGACGAGATCGTCTCCGACCGCGCCTACCTCGACGGCGTCATGCGCGACGGCCGCGAAAAGGCCGCTCGCCGCGCCGCGCGCACGATGCGCAAAGTTTACCGCAAAGTCGGGTTCTACACTCCGGAGGCATAATATGGGTGTCGAAGTATTAAAATCCACAAGCTTGCTGGAGCTCTTGGAGCTCCTCAACGCCGAAACGCTTTTCCTTGCCATTGCGGCAATGCTCTTTACAGGGCTTCTGTCCTTTGCACTGACTCCGTTTGCCCGCGTGCTCGGCTTTAAGATCGGTGCCGTGGACATCCCCGACAGCAAGCGTCACTTCCACCGCCGTCCCACGCCGCGTTGCGGCGGGGTGGCGATCTTTACCGCTTTTTTCATAGGTGTTTTGATCTTCTACCGCCCGCTGACTCTGCAGACCGTCGGTCTTCTGCTCGGCACGCTCTGCATCATGCTGCTCGGTCTTTGGGATGATACCACTCAGCTCAAGCCCTGGGTGAAATTCGTCGGCCAAATCGTCTGTGCCTGCATCCCCGTTGCCTGCGGCATCACCATCAACACCTTTAAGTTCTTCGGAAATCAGATCGATTTCCCCCTGCCCGTCTCCATTCTCGTCACCATCTTCTGGATCGTGATGCTCACAAACGCCGTCAACTTGATCGACGGGCTGGACGGGCTTGCCTGCGGCGTCTCCGCCATTTCCTCGGTGACGCTGCTCATCTGCAGTCTCATCTGCTCGGTCATCACGGGCGAATACACCATTCCGATGCTCGTGGCGATCCTCGCAAGCGCCTGCGTGGGATTTTTGCCCTTCAACACCAGCCCCGCCAAAATCTTTATGGGCGACTCCGGGGCGCTCTCGCTCGGCTTTGTGCTTTCCACCCTCTCCGTGATGGGCCTCTTCAAGATCGATGCGGTGTACTCCTTCTTCATCCCCTTCCTCATCTTCGCCCTGCCCCTGTTCGACACGGTGCTTTCCTTCGTGCGCCGCATCCTGCACAAGCAGAGCCCCTTTGAGGCAGACCGCAAGCACGTGCATCATCGCCTCTTGGACTTCGGCTTCAAACAGAAAGAAGTCGTGGTCTTTCTCATGAGCTTCTCTGCCATCCTCGGCATTTCCGCCATCATGTTCTCACTCGGAGAGTATATCACGGCGGCTGTCATTTGCTTTACGGCACTCTTGCTCTTCTGTTTGATGTTTCTCATCTTCCGTCACAAGAAGGTGGGCGAATTCCTGAAGATCCAGCACGAGGAATCAGTCGAAGAAGAGAAGAAAGAGCAGAACCAAAATCAGTAAATAGTCCTCTTCTCCGCTGAGCAGCTGCCATACGATCAACCCTGCAAGCAGCATTTCTTCCGTGCCCCATTCGATCTGTTTTTTCAGACGCAAAGAGGGGACGCCTGCGACCGCCTCCGGCGCGTGATCGATCTTTTGTACGGCATGTGCCTTGGGCCCAACCTCAGGCAGATGCCGTTCTTGTTTGAATGCCTCCTCGCTCTTGGCGATGACGTTTATTTCCGATGCATACATTCAATCGTCTCCCTTCTTTGACCCCGTGAGTCCCTCAAGCGCCGACAGCACCAAGAGGGCGGCGTCCAGTCTTTGGCAGGTCTGCGGCTTCAGGTACGGCTTTGCCCCCATCAGAAGACGGGCGCGGCCGGACTGTGGCGGCGAGGACACATAAGGCGGCTTTGCTTCCCCGAGCGGTGCCTCCTTCGAGGGGGGCGCGGTCAATGCACCTGCGGCACGGCGCAAAAGCTCCGGATCGCTGAGAAGACCCCCGAGCAATTCTCCGAGCTCAGCCATCTTGTGCCTCCAAAATGCGGATGAGGTTTTCCAGCTGTTCTTCCCCGAGCAACAGACGCGCACGGTACAGATCAAATTCCGTGATCTCCTCTGCCCTTTGCCGCAAAGACGGCAGATCCGAAAGCACGTGCTGCTGTGCCTCTTGATCCATCCCCAATACGTCCATCACCGCACGCACGCGCGGCAAAAGTTCTCCGTCGCTCAAGCTCAACAGGTTTGAAATGCGTGTCCGATCCAAATTCAAATCGATTCCCCCTTTCTGTTTTCAGTCTATGCAAACTGTTTTTCGGAGGTTTTTGTGAACTACACACCCGTCAAAGAAACACGCCGTCTTACGGCACTCTGCGTACCGCTCTTCTGCCTCGCTTTCCTGCTCTTCTGGAGCGGAAACTTCCTGCCCTTCGGCGCTCTGATGCAGGCAATCGGCGGTATTTTGCTCGTCGTTACCCTCTTTTTGACCCTGCGCTTTGCGCTCTCTTCCTTCCGCTACGAGATCTGTGACGGCTCCCTTCTCATCTTCCGCCGTCAGGGCAAGCGCGAGGAGCAGGTCTGCGGAGTGGATCTGGACTCGCTCGTCTCCCTCTCCACAAAGGAAGAATTCCAAAAAGAGAAGCCGGCTCACGCGCTCTGCTACAATTTCTCCCAGAATTTTGCGTCCAAAAACCGCACCTATCTGCTCTTCGTCTTCAACGACCTTGAGGACAAGCGCGCTCTGCTCATCTTTGAGCCGAATGAAGAAATGATCGAAGAACTCAGGCGACACATCTGAAAAGCGCACAAAAAAAGCACGCAAATTGCGTGCTTTTTTCTTTTTGGTTCTTCAGGTCTGCGGATGGAAGGTGTCCACTGCGCGGCAGAGAAGCGCAACGACGTCTTTTGCAGCAGGATCGTCCCGATGGACGAGTTCGGAGAGATCCGTGAGATCCTGCATAAATTTGATGCGGTCAAGCTCGATCGGGCGACCGATGAAGATCTTGGCATTTTCGGTCTTTTTCATCCCTTCCTCGCTCATCAAAAGCTCTTCATAAAGCTTCTCGCCCGGGCGCAGACCCGTGTAGCAGATCTCGATGTCCTTGCCCTCTCTGAGGCCGGAAAGCTTTATGATCTTGTGAGCAAGGTCCACGATCTTCACGGGCTCTCCCATATCCAAAACAAAGATCTCGCCACCCTTTGCCATCGCCGCCGCCGTCAGGACGAGCTGTGCCGCCTCGGGGATGGTCATAAAATAACGGATGATCTCGGGATCGGTGACGGTGATCGGACCGCCGGCGGCGATCTGTTTTTTGAACAACGGAATGACGGAGCCGTTGGAGCCGAGCACGTTCCCGAAGCGCACAGCGGCAAACTGCGTCTTCCCTGCGCCGTCAAAGGACTGCACCAGCATCTCGCAAAGACGCTTGGTGGCACCCATCACGTTCGTGGGATTGACTGCCTTATCCGTAGAGATGAGAATAAACTTCTCCACCCCGCAGGCGATGGCCGCGCGGGCGGTATGATAGGTTCCGAACACGTTGTTCTTCACCGCCTCCTGCGGAGAATACTCCATCAGGGGCACGTGCTTGTGCGCCGCCGCGTGGAACACGATATCGGGACGCTCCGCCTCAAAGACCTGCTTTAAGCGCTTATAATCGCGTACACTTCCGATGAGCACCGATAAGGAGAGCTCATCCCCGTACTTGCGGCGCATTTCCTGCTCGATGTCGTACGCATTGTTTTCATAAATATCAAAAATGATAAGCTTTTCCACACCCATAGAGGCGATCTGGCGGCAAAGCTCGCTTCCGATGGAGCCGCCGCCGCCCGTGACCAGCACGCGCTTGCCGCAAAGGAAGGCGCCGATGCGCTCATCCCGCAGATCCACGGGCTCGCGGCCGAGCAATTCGTCCGGTGTGATCTCACGCAGAGACCGAAAGATCTCTTTGGCATTTCGCTCCTCGGGCAGATCCGCCACCCGAGGCAGGATACGCACCAGGATGCCAAGCTTTGCACAAATATCCAGAATCTCGGCGCGCTTTTGGTTGCCGATGGACGGGATTGCCACGATGATGTAATCCACCCGATAGGCCTTCGCCACCTCGGGAATGTCCTTGGTGGTGCCGCAGATGGGTACTCCCGCAAGGCGCAAGCCGAGCTTGGTGGGATCATCGTCCACCGCCGCTACGGGGAGGAAGTCACACTTCAAATTCTCACGGGATTCGGCAACGAGCGCCATAGCCGCTTCTCCCGCTCCCACGAGCAGGGTGCGGCGACGTTTGGCAAATGCCGCCTGCAGCATTCCGCCGCAGTACATTCTCCAAAACAAGCGAATTCCCAAGAGAAACACAAGGCAAAAAAGCCCCAAAAACACATAGAAGCTCAGGGTATGGCGCGCCAAATTGGCACACAGAAGATCCAGAAGCGCGTAAGCGACCGTAGCCGCAACGACGGCAAGTCCTCCGCGGAAATACTCCGGTGCCTGTGCGTAACGCCAAATGGTGCGACGAACCGCAGAAAAGAAAAGCGCAACGAAAAAGCAACCGCCGAGCAACAAGAGAGAAACGAGGTGCCCCCAGACGGTGACCGTCTCTTCCTTGGCAAGCAACACTTCCGACAGAGCGTATGAGCTCAAAACCAAAACAAGATCAAGGATCAAAAGGGCGTCTCTTCGATGCCGAATGAAAAAGTCTTTTATCCGTTTCACGTAAGTCACCACCTTTGGTTGCGAAGAATCATATATGCCGTTCCCTGTACCCTGCGGGCAAGGTCGGCGCCGTACTGTGTTTCAAGGATCGATAACGCCTCGGAAAGCGCGGCGGGGCGCTGCTCGGGATCGTGGCAATCCGTTGCCACCAGATCCAAGTTGCCGTCCCGCTCCAAACGGCGCAGAAAACGCTTTAAGAAAAAGCCGCCGCCAAAGCTTGCCGCATTGACCTGAAAGAGGCACCCCGCCTCCCGAAACTCATAGAGAACGGAAGGATCACGCCGCACCGCCTCATAGCGCTCCACGTGCGCCAAAATCGGCAAGATGCCGTGCTCGTCTCTGAGACGGAAGACGCGGTGGAAAAATTCGCCGTTGAATTTCGCGTGGTACGGAAGCTCTAACAGCAGATAATCCGTGCCCTCGATGCAAAACTCTCGAATCCGCTCAATGGAGGCAAGATAGGAAGTCGGAGGCCAAGCGGTCTTAGGAAGACAACTG
>JAZRZY010000169.1:0-4093 GCA_045601605.1 Eubacteriales bacterium | reverse complement strand
GACTGTTTTCCATACGCCTCGAGCCCTCTCAGGCTTAGAGCCCCTTTTGGCGGATGCGTGAGAGCAAACAAAAAAGAGAGCCCAACGGCTCTCTTTTTGTTTGGCCCGCCCTAAGGGGCTCGAACCCCCAACCTTCAGAATCGGAATCTGATGCTCTATCCAATTGCGCTAAGGGCGGATGGGATATTATATGAAGCCTGCCGCACGCCGCAGCACGCGGCAGGCGCAAAGGGGGAGAAATGCGTATTTAGCGCTTTTTCTTGATGCGGCGCGGCGGCGTCGGCCAATCGAACAGCGCGGGGATCACCACGGGGAACAGCCACAGAAGCTGGAAGCCGAGGCAGACGAGCGGAGAAAGGAAGGCGTCCTGCATGCCCGCAAGCACGAAGGTGATGAACAGCCCGAGGAACATGCTGACGAATTTCACGAGCGTGCCGAGCGCGGCGCGGCTCTTCACGCCTTCGCAGAGCAAAAAGCCGTTGAGCACGCCGGAGATCTTGGCGGTGCCGACGATCGGAGCGTCAACGCTTTCCGGTGCGGGTGCGTTCTTTGCGGCGCTCGGCGTCTTGATGACGGCGATGGGGTATTCGGGGTTGTGCAGGATCTTCTGCAACAGGACGGCGTCTACGTTCGGGTCGCAGGTCTTAACGGCGGCGTAGATGCCGGCGCGGTTGAGCGCGGCAAGCTGTGCACAGAAGCGGGCGCTGACGGCGTATTTGATGTAGAATTTTGCGGCGAGCTCGCCGTCTGCGGCAAGGTACATGATGCGGCCGACGGTGTTCTCAAAGGTGGCGTCCGTCTCGTCAAGTTCCACGGGAAATTCGTAGGATTCCATATAGGCGGCACTGCCGACGTAGATCTCTTTGCCGTCGATGCGGGCACAGATGCCGTCGCCGTCGTTTTCCAGGATCTCCACCACACCCGGTACGGAGAGGGAGGAGATGGAGTTTTCAAACACGAAGGAGAGCGGGCCGCCGACGATGCGGAAGATCTGGGCGCAGTAAATGAGGATCTTGTCGATGCGGGCGGAGCCGTAAGTGCGAACGCTGGTCACCTTGACGTGGCGGGGCAAAAAGACCTCTTCGTCGTCAAAACTGACGATCTCGGCGGAGGCAACCTCCTCCACGGAGGCCTCGCCGACGAGCGCCGTTTTGGTGGCGGCACCGCGGCGCGCGGCGAAGAAGAAGGGCAGGGTGTGGGAGAAGATGCCTGCGGCGGGCAGGCTCATCATCATTGCGGCGACAAAGGCGTTGATGGCGTGGACGGCGTCCTGCGCTTCCCCGACGAGATAACAAAAAACGGCAATGCCCACGGAGAAGAGAAGTGCGATGGGAAGTGCGACGGTGTACGAGGTGGAGATGGTTCCGTCCTCCGCGGTGCGGCGCACGAAGCCTGAGGCAAAATAGGCTTTGGAAACGGAGAAGACGCGCGGGAGAGCGCCCTCGGTCAGATGATCGGAGAAGGCGACGAGCTCCGCACAGTCCTCACCCATGGCAAGGGCGGCCTCCTTGGTCTCGCTCTCGGTGAGCAGCTTTAAGGCTGTGAGGTTTGCGCGATGCTCCAAAAGTGCGCGAACGGTACTGCACAGCGCGAGGAACACGGCGACGGTGCCGAAGAGCACGTAGGTCTCGGCGGTGGGGAAGAACAGGATCAGACTAAGCGTTTGCAAGAGCGCGACGGGAAGGGCGACGGCTGTGATGCTGTCTGCACTGCCACGGCCGGAGAAGAGAGTCCGAAAACCGTTTTTGATGCTCCCGAAGGCAAAGGCAGAAGCCAAAACGAGAAGCTGAAGATCTAAAAGCAGATAGACGATGCCGAATTTGCCCGGCGTGAAAAATTCGGGCAGAGGCAGCGAGACGGAGAGACCGTAGGTGGCGCTTTCCAGATAGAGGGTGAGGAGCAAAACGACGGCGAGCCCGATCAGCTTGCGCCAGAGGGAGCCGCCCTTCTTTTTCAGAGCGACGTGCAGCTCATCCGCCTGCTCGGGGCGGGAGAACTCGCTTGTCTCTTCGGTGTCGGAGGCGTCTTCCGACACCTCTTCGGTCGCCTCGGTGATGAGGTCGGTGATGTTGGCGCGGGTGACCTGCGGCGCGCGCTCCTCGGCAAAGTAGTGCTCCTTGATCTCGGGCAGATCGGTGCGCGGCACCTGAATGGTGTCGCCCGAGAGGCCTGCGGCGGAAAGCTCCGCGCCGACGCGTGCCGTATCGGTGAAGGCGGCGGCTTCTGCGGCGGGCGCGGGCGTGGGAGCGACGGCGCCGACGGGGCTGAACACCGAGGTGCTTTCGAATCTTTCGTGCTCGGCGGCGGGCGCGGGCTTTTTGACGTTTTCCTCGCCGAAGAGAGCGGAGAAGATGCCGCTCATATCGGCGGCGGGCGCTTCTTCCTCTTTTGCGGGAGAGGGCGCTTCGGCAGGCTCGGCCGCTTCGGCGGGCTTGTCCTCAAAGGCGGAAAAGGCGCGGCGTACCTCGTCAAGGTTGAATTCGCGGGTCGGCTCCACACTTTCGGGATCGATCAGATCGCCCGTCGGGCGCACGGGCGCCTCCTCGGCGGGCGCGGAAACGTTCTCGGCAAAGGGATCCGCAAGAGGAGCTTGAGGTTCGCGCTCGGCGCCCTCGGTGAAAAATTCCTCGTACAGACGGAAGGCCGCCTCGCCGTTTTTCGGCGCGGCAGGGAGGTCTTCGGAAATGCGCGGCGCGAACTCCGCCGTGCTCGTCTGCTCCGGCGGGGCGGCGGGATTCTTTTTGCGGCGGTCGGTGATCCGATATTTTGCCATGGGATTTTCTCCTTAAAATAATGCGTGTGCGCCCTCGCCTGCGCGCGTGCGTGCGTAGGAGGGAGTTATCGTCTGCCTTTTTCGGCGGCGTACAGAAGCACGGCCGAGGCACAAGAGACGTTGAGGGAATTGACCTTGCCGTGCATGGGCAAGCTGATACAAAAGTCGCTCATCTCGCGCAGGAGGCGGCTGACGCCGTAGCCCTCGCTGCCCAAAATGACGGCCAGCGGGAGGTCGTAATCAAAGTCGGCGTAATCCTCGCCGTCTGCCTCGAGTGCGGCGATCCAGACGCCGCGCGCCTTGAGCTCTTCCACGGCGCGTGCAAGGTTTGTGACGCGGGCGATCTTCACATGCAGGGCGGCACCTGCGCTCGCCTTGACGACGGTGGAATTGATGGGGCAGGAATCGTGCTTCGGCACGAGGATCCCGTGCGCTCCGGCGCCCTCGCAAACGCGCAGAACCGCGCCGAGATTGTGCGGGTCCGAAAGGTGGTCTGCCAGGACGAAAAGCGGCTTTTCTCCGCGCTCTTCTGCGACACGAAAGAGGTCGTCGATCGTGGCGTATTCCACTTGCGGCACCAAGGCGGCAACGCCCTGATGGGCAACGCCTGCACAGAGGGCGTCCAGCTTCTCGCGCCCCACCTCCTCGACGGGAACCTTTTTCTGTCTGGCAAGAGCGACGAGGGCGTGGATCGCCCCGTGGCGCTCGCCGCGCTGCAGGTAGATCTTGTCGGGCATTTTTTCGCCCGAAAGTGCCTCGCGCACGGCGTTTCTGCCGACGACAATGTCCTTGCGTCGGGTGCTGTTTGACATAGCCTGACCTCGTTTTCTTATAAGTAATTTTATTGTAGCACAAAACGGGTGGTTTGTACAGAGTTCTTTTGCTTCTTTTTTTCTTCCTTATAATAAATTCGCTCTTGAAAAAGAGAATGGAGTGCGCTATAATATAGGAAACTTTTAGAATGGGGGCAAAGCACGATGACAGAACTCTTGATCGAATCGAAGAAGAATCAGACGCTTTGCCTCATTCGCTCACTCCACGAGAAAAAGTATCGTCGAGAACACGGCCTGTTCTTCCTTGAGGGAGCCACGCTTTTCTTCGAGGCGTTGGAGGCGGGGCTCGCTCCGCAGATCGCCGTGCTTTCTGCGGGCGCGGAGGAGTCTCTCGCGCATCGCGTGCGGGAGGTGCTTTTGCCGACGGACGCACGCCTTCTGCTTGTGCCGAAACACGTGTACGACACGGTTTCCGCCGAACAGGCGCCGCAGGGCGTTTTGGCGGTCTTTTCCGTGCAGGACGTGTTTGCGCTCGGCGGATGTGAGA
>JAZRZY010000168.1:0-1792 GCA_045601605.1 Eubacteriales bacterium | reverse complement strand
GGACAGATCAAGGTTCAGATCGTGCGTGAGAGCCGTGCGGTCGATTACGCGAAATAACCGTGTTTGGCGCAGAGGAAACTCTGCGGCAAATTTCTCTTTTTCAAGAGAATGGAAAGAGTGTTATGAAAACCATACGCATTTTATTTTTGGCTGACGTGTGCGGCGAGGAGGCGACGAGCGTCCTGTGCCGAAATCTCGCGTCTCTGCGGCAGGAAACTGCGGCAGATCTCGTCGTGGTCAACGCGGAAAACTGCGCGGACGACAACGGCGCGCACCCCGCACTCTGCGAGGAGCTGTTCCGCCACGGGGCAGACGTGCTCACCGGCGGCAACCATACGCTCAAAAAGCCGGAAATGCACGTTTTTTCCGACAATCACCCCCGCGCACTTCGCCCGATCAACCTCGCGCGCGGCGCCGCAGGCGCGGGCGCGGTCTGCGTCACGGTCAAGGGCGTGCGTGTGCTCGTGGCAAACTTCATCGGTCAGGCCTTCCTTTCCGGCACGGACAATCCGTTTTTTGCCGCCGATCGGCTGCTTTCGGACAAGGCGGGCAGCTTTGACGTTGCCGTCTGCGATTTTCACGGCGAGGCTACGGCGGAGAAGGGAGCCTTCGCCCGCGATTTTGACGGTCGATTTTCCGTCGTTGTCGGCACGCACACCCACGTTCCGACGGCGGATCTGCAGATCCTGCCGAAGGGCACGGGTTTTGTCACCGACCTTGGGATGTGCGGTGCGCGCGAGAGCGTTTTGGGCGTACGCGTGGAGGAGTCCGTTCGCCGTTTCCGCACGGGAGAGCCTTTGCGGTATCGTCCTGCCTCGGGCGAGACGGTGCTGATGGGCGCGCTGTTTGCCGTGGATGAGAGCGGACGGTGCCTTGTGGCAGAGCGCGTGGAAAAGCGCTGTTGAAAAAAGACAAAAAAGAAACACGCCGAGAGAGACACTTCGTAAAGAAGACGTCTCTCTCCTTTTTATTCGCATAAAAAATGACACTTTGCACAAAGGTTGTGAAAGTGTCACGGTGGGTTACATGCTTTGAGAAAGGTAATACCCGCCGAAAAAACCAGAATTTTTTTCGGTTGATAAAGTGATCTTGCAAACGATCGTTTGCAGTGATATGATATTCGCCCTTAAAACTGTCCGAAGGACAATATCACGAGGCGAAGCATCCTATCACTGCGAAGCAATACAACTCGCCTTTAGGCGAATATAACTGAGGCGCACTTCCTTACGGAGTGCGCCTCGAGGTCGTGTTTTTTGTGTTCGTTTATCGCTGAACGCGGCCGCTCCCGTCGCCGCCGGCGAGCTTTTCCACCTCGGAGACACCGACGCGGTTGTAGTCGCCTTCCACGGAGTGCTTCAGGGCGCTTGCCGCCACGGCAAACTCAATGGCGCTCTGCGTGTCCTTTCCGGAAAGCAGGGCGTAGATGAGACCGCCGCCGAAGGAATCGCCGCCGCCCACGCGGTCAACGATATGCAGGTGGTAGGACTTGGAGAAGCAGTAGTTCTCACCATCGTAGAGCATGCCGGCCCAGTCGTTGTCATTGGCGGAAATGGAGGTGCGCAGCGTGATGGCCACCTTTTCAAATGCGAACTTGTCCATCAGCTGCTTGGCTACGCTCTTGTAGCCCTCGTGGTTCAGTTTGCCGCCGTAGATGTCGCTGCCTTCGGCTTCGATGCCGAACACGTCCTTGGCATCTTCTTCGTTGGAGATGCACACGTCCACATACTGGCACAGGTCAGTCATGGCTTCGCGGGCTTCGGCGCGGGTCCACAGCTTGCCGCGGTAGTTGAGG
>JAZRZY010000167.1:0-4377 GCA_045601605.1 Eubacteriales bacterium | reverse complement strand
TGATGACGTAGTTGATCGTGACCTCCGCCGCCGTGCCCGCAGTGGTCGGAACGGCAATGATGGGCGTCGCCGGACGCTTCGTAGGGGCAACTCCCTCCAGCGAGCGCACGTCGGCAAACTCGGGATTTTCGTTGATGATGCCGATCGCCTTTGCGGTATCTATGGAAGAGCCGCCGCCGATGGCAACGATGCAGTCTGCGCCGCTCTTCTTGCAGGCGCAAACGCCGTTTTGCACGTTTTCGATGGTGGGATTTGCCTTGATGTCGCTGAAGATCTCATAGGCGATCTCTGCGGCATCCAAAAGATCGGTGACCTTCTTCGTCACGCCGAAGCGGATGAGGTCGGGATCGGAGCAAACGAGCGCCTTCTGAAATCCGCGGGATAAGATCTCCGAAGCGATCGCCTCGACGGCACCTTTGCCGTGATAGCTTGTCTCGTTTAACACAAATCTGTTTGCCATAATCTTCTCCTTTTCTTCCGTGTGTTGCGTCTTCGCTTTCCGTCTTCAGTATAACACCCCGAAGCGCCGAAATCAATCAAATTTTGAAGGCGGAAGCGCCGTTTTTTCGGCTGTGCAAAGTGCCTCTTCCCCGCCCGCAGAAGCCAAGCGGGTCAAAATTTATCGTTTTTCGATAATTTTTTATTGACAAACGATTTTTATTCTGCTATCCTTAAGGCGAAGAAACCATTTTTCGGAGGTTTGTATGCTGAAGGTATCCAAGAAACTGTCCACGACGCTCTCCCTGATCCTCTCGGTCGTCTTCTTTCTGCTTTGCGTCGTCGGACTCATCGTTTTACCCACGCTGACCGAGCTTCTCATCGCGCTGCCCGACAACGTGGGACACCGAGAGAGCATCACCGCGCTTTCGCGCATCCTCATTCACACCGCCGCCTACGTTGCCGTGGCGGATATGATGCTTGCAGACGTGCTTTTGTTTTTCCTCTTGCGCCTCGTGCGCCGCGGTGAAGTCTTCACCGAGCGCGCCGTCTCGCTGATCCGCGGCGTCTCTTGGTGCGCCCTGCTGCTCGCCGTGCCCTTTGCATATCTGACGCTTCACTTCCAACTTTCTCTGATCGTCTGCGTGCTTGCCGTCTTTCTCGGTCTTTCGCTCAGGGTGTGCAAAAACGCCTTTGAGGAAGCCGTGGAGATCAAGCGCGAAAACGAATTGACCGTGTAAAGGTAAGGTGATCCGAATGATCGAACTGCATCTGGACTTGATGATGGCAAAGCGCAAGATGTCCTTGGGGGAGCTTTCCGACAAGGTCGGGATCACGCTTGCCAATCTCTCCATCCTCAAAAACAACAAGGCAAAGGCTATCCGCTTCTCCACGCTGGAGGCCATTTGCGAAGCACTCGACTGTACGGTGGGCGATCTCATCGAATTCGTCCCCAAAACGAATCGGGAGGTGTAAAATGAACCGCTTTCCCACAGAAGGCTCCGCGCCCGTGGTGCAGATCCCCGGGCCCGCGCCCGCCGCGCACGTGCCGCTCTACTCCCTCGCAGACACCGTGTATGCCTGGCTCAGCCTGCTCTTCGCCTTTCTCTTCTGCCAAGCTTTGCCCGCCGAGGACCACCCCTTGGGCGTCTTCTTGTTGGTTGCGGCACTCTTTGTCACGGGCTTTGTGTTTGCGCGAATCAAACAGCTGCGCCTTTCCCCCGTCTGCATCCTCTGCGCCGCCGTCTGCATCCTCGCTGCCTCAGCCGCAATTCTGACCGACACGGCGCTTTTGATGCGGCTTTGCCTTCTCTTTTCGCTTTGCGGCTATCTGTATTTTTTGTATGCCGCACACGGAAACACCGTCGAGGAAGGTCTGTCCGACTTGGTGTTTATGGATTTCATCAAGCTTCTGTTCATCCTGCCCTTCCCTTGCTTCGGCTGTCTCTTCCCTGCCCTGAGCCAAAAAAGCTCGCGCCGCACGTCCCTCACGCTTTTGAAGATCCTCATCGGCATTGGCATCACCATCATCCCGACGCTTATCGTGTTCGCGTACCTCTCCTACGACGCGGGCTTCGTAAAGCTTTTGAAAAACATCTTCACGTTTGATGCCGAGCAGCTTGCCCGCACCGTGTTGAGCCTGCTGTTCACCCCGCCTCTGGCAATGTACGGCTTCGGTCTGTACACCGCCTCGCGCCGCAAAGTCCTGCACGGGGCGATGTCGGCGGAAAACTGCAAAAAAGCCGTGCAAAAGGCGCAGATCTTGCCGAGCCTGACCGCCGTGGTCGCGGTGCTTCCGATCCTGTTTTTGTACGTGATCTTCTTCCTCTCCCAATGGCAATACTACGTCTCCGGCTTCACGGGCGTGCTTCCCGCAAGCTTCAGCTATGCAGAGTATGCAAGACGCGGCTTTTTCGAGCTTGCCGCCGTCTCCGCCATCAACCTGCTTCTCATCGTCGGCATCACCTTCTTTTTGCGCCGCGACAAGCGGGGCTCCCGTCTCGTTTTAAGGCTCGTCAGCTCCGTCTTCTGTCTGTTTACTCTGATCCTCATCAGCACCGCCGTCGCAAAGCTTCTCATGTACATCGACTGCTACGGTCTGACCCAAAAGCGCGTCTATGCCATGTGGCTGATGGTGCTCATCGGCATCGTCTTCCTGCTCGTCGCCCTCGGGCAATTTTTGCCGCGCCTCAAAGCGCCGTCGCTCTGCCTGATCGTCTTCGCCGTGCTGTTCTTGACCCTCTCCCTTTCAAACGTCAGCGCCCTGTGCGCCAAGTACAATGCGGATCAATATCTCGCGGGAGAGCTTGAGACCCTCGATCTCGCCGCCATGAAAGAGCTCGGTGACTCCGCCGTTCCCTCTCTCGTGCGCGTCGCCGAAGAAATGGACGCAAAAGAAGACCCCGAGCTCAAGCAGGGGCTTGACTCGCTCTTGCAAAACGCGGCAAAGAAGCAAGCGGAAGAACAGACGTCCGTCTTCGGCTTCTCCCTGCCTCGCGCACTCGCACGCTCGGCGCTCGCGCGCTACACCCAAAACGGATAGCGAAAAAAGACGCTTTCTTTTCGAAAGCGTCTTTTTTATTCGGCGTATTTTGAAGAGATGGAAAGATACTCTTCCAGACACAGCCCGCTTTTGTAGATATCCTCTGCGCGCTCTTTGCCGACGAAGCGCACGTGCCACGGCTCGTACTGATAGCCGGTGAACGCCTCCTTGCCCTTGGGATAGCGGAGAATGAAGCCGTATTTGTGCGCGTTTGCCTCGATCCAGCGCGCCTCGGCGGTGTCGGCAAAGGAGTTCTGCGTCGTGTTCAGATCAAAGGCGAGTCCCGACTGATGCTCGGAGTGACCGGGGCGCGCCGAGTAGCGGTCGGCCGCCTCTTGTCCGTCGCGGGCAACGTACCCGTTGTAAATATAATTCTGATCCGCATAGGAACGGTAATCGGAGCAGATCCAAAGATTGATCCCGTCTTTCTTTGCCGCCGCAAACATCTCCCACAAGTGATTCAGCGCCGTCGGATCAATGCCGGGCGCATAGCTTTTCGGCAGAGGATAGGTCTTGTTTACCACGAGGATGCCGTCAATGAAGGTCACCTCCACGTCCTCCTCCGGCTCGGGAACGGGTTGCGGCTCGGGTTCCGGCTCAGGCTCAGGCTCGGGCTCGGGCTCAGGCTCAGGCTCGGGCTCGGGCTCAGGCTCAGGCTCAGGTTCCGGCTCAGGCTCAGGCTCGGGTACGTCGTCGGAGGACACACCCGCGCTCGGCAGATCCTCTCCCCCCGCCTCGGGCAGAGGCGGGAGAGGCGGCACGGAGGGCGGAGAGGGCTGTGCGCTCGGCGCGCAGGAGGCAAGAAGCCCCAAAAGCATCAAAAGCGCCAAACCTCGGCAAATCCTTCTCAAGCGAAGCCCTCCCTTCTTTTTTCGTCTGTTTCCATTATAGCAGAAATCGACAAAAGCACAAGAAAAAACACACAATATTGTAAAAACCATCCGCCCGCAGCTTCAACCTTTCCCACGGGCAAAAAGAAAAGCCGCACTGTGTGCGACTTTTCTTTTTGGCTCGTAGCACCGAAAAAGATATCGGTGTGAAGCAATTCGATAAATTGGAATTTATCTCTTGGTTAGTTTTTTGCACCAAGTCCATTTTCCACATTTCGTACACTTCAACAATCTTCTGGTTGGCGTTTGCATCAACAAGGCAATCTCTTTATAGTTAGGAACAAACATATGTTGACAGTTCTTACATTCATAATACCCAGTCTCAACCTTAAACTTAAGAGCAATAATGCAAGGAATTATAAATAATATAACAGACACTATTATCAAAAAGTCTTGAAATCCACATTCAGGGATAAGGAGTGATATTAAGGTTATCAGACAAACAAGTGCTATCAAACTGGTTGCGACAATCACAAAAGCGGAATGCAGCAGTCGTTTATGATATCT
>JAZRZY010000166.1:0-3617 GCA_045601605.1 Eubacteriales bacterium | reverse complement strand
AGTCTGTGTACGGCGTTTCGTACAGTCCGTCAGAGGACCGCAGGGAAACCGTACACAGTCCGTAGTTCAGCATACCGGTCTCGACTTCCGTCTCCATCTCCGTGCTTTCCTGAGTCGGTACCCAAGAATAACTGTCGTAGGACGGTTCCTCCATCCCGGACTGGATGAAGTTAAGCAGACCGGGGGGACGGTTCAGCCGCGGAATCGCCATCCTCACGAAATCGGACTTTGCCCGGAAGAACCGCGCCGCGCTCGTTTCAATCTCCTTCTGCCAGCGCACGTCGTCGATCAGCAGTTTTGCGGCGGAAATAACCTCGCTCCATCCGGTCATTTTCATGCTCCTTTCCATGTAGCGCGGGCAATCTGCCCGCAATCGTTCTCGTCCCCTGTAGGGCCGATTATCAATCGGCCGCGTTTTCGTCTCCCGTCCTTCGTCACTTGGCCTCCCGCTCGTTCATCTCTTCGATGATCTTACGGAAAGCGCCCTGCTCCGGATCGAGCTTGCGCAGCTCGTTCACAATGTCCCGTCGGATCTTTCCGCGGTTCTTTTTCCATTCTTCGTACAATACCTTCGCCACGATCTCCCGGTTTCCTTCGCAGAGCTGTGCGTAAATCGGTACGATCTCTTCGCCGAGGTCCACAAGACGGTGGAACGCCTGTTTGGTCAGCACTTCACCCGGCTTGTAGTTGCAGCCGATGGCCTCCATTTCGTACTCATCCAGGCCGGAGAGAACGATCAGCCAGCGCAGGTCCAGCAGGTGCCGGATCTGTCCCGTGAGGATCACGGACATCTCTTCCTTCGGCACGGAAAAGGTCTGTTCCGGTCCGGTGATGGTCGCAAAACGGCCTCCGGGTCCGATCTCCAGCACGTTGTCCTTTGCCACGGGAGCCTGCCAGCGGAAGGTCACACGTTCCTTTTCCTTCGCCGGGGCAAGACCCGCATTTTTCAGCGCATCGATCTGCGCCTGCATAGCGGCCAGAAGCGCCTGCACTTCTTCGGCGGAATAGGTTTTCTGCTCCTGTTCCTGCTCAACCTTCACGGCGATTTCTGCCGCCTGCTCCTCCACCGGAGCCTCGTCAACTTTCTTTTTTGCTCTTGGCATAATTCTTCCTCCTATTTTATGAAAATGTATTGCTTTGTGTTGCCGCCCGTGCTATAATATAAGAGAAAGGCGGTGACACATTATGCCAGAATTAAGAGAAACTTTTTCCATACGAATCCCTGTCCAACTTCGCGCTGAACTCCAAAAACGCGCCGATTCTGAAGGCAGATCCCTCGCAAACCTTATCGTTCTTTTGCTCAGGGAGGCAGTCGCCAATGAAAAATGATCTTTGCTGGTCTGTTTATGTCCACACGAACAAAGTGAACGGAAAACGGTATGTCGGGATCACTTCTTCAAATCCAAAAAGGCGTTGGTCCAACGGCGTCAAATACAAAGGCTGCCGCTATTTCAACTTTGCGATTGAAAAATATGGTTGGGACGGATTTGAACATAAAGTGATCATTTCCGGCATAAGTAAGTCTTTTGCTGAAGCCGTCGAACGTGGAATGATTGCATATTATCGAATAACTGATGCCAGTTTTGGGTACAACATTCAACCGGGTGGAATCTCCAACGGTGGCCTTTCTGAAGAAGGTTTGCTCTCTATTCGGGAGTGTAATACCGGATTAAACGCAAAGAACAGAAAGCCTGTTGTCGTGTTCGATCTGTCTGGCAGAAAAGTAGCGGAGTTCGGTTATATACGCGGCGCTGCTGAATATCTCGGCGTAACTGACTTGCACCATCACATCTATTCCCGTCACGGAACTGTTCGCGGGCATATCGTTAGATTGAAAAGTGACGTAGGCAATGCGGAACAACTTTCTGAAGAAGACGTTGCGGATGCAAGATCCGTCAAATACAAGAACGGAAGAATCTCATCCAGAGCGCGCCCTGTAACCGTTTTCGATGCTGCCACTGGGGAAAAACTCGGTGATTTTCCAACAATAAGAATGGCGAAGAATCATTTTCACACGGACTTCAGTTCAGCTTTGTATAACGACTACGGTTCCATGAAAGGATTTGTTGTCCGTTATTCGGACCAATGCGTTGGGAAAACACGCCTCACGCAAGAAGAAATAGACACAATCGCCAGAGATTACGGAAGAAAAGAAGTCTTTCAGTTTTCCAAAGACCGGACTTTTATCCGCAGTTATCCCTCCTTGAGAGAAGCGTCGAATGAAACCGGAACGAGTTATAAAACGCTCTCCCTTTGCCTATCCGGTAAATGTTTATCCGCTGGTGGTTTCCTTTGGTCATTTTCTCTTGATGATGTTCCTTCTCCTCCAAAAACAACTTGGGAATCTCGCAAAGAGAATGGAACGACTTGCGGCATACCAGTTGACCAAATAGATTTGAAGACTGGAAAAGTAATCGCCACATTTCAGTCCATTGGGCAAGCAGCAAAAGCAGCAAATACCTACAAAACTTCAATTAGCGAAATCATAAATCACATTGGAAACCACGTTTCAGCCGGTGGGTTCGGTTGGAAATACCATGACGAGGGGCGGGACTAACCGCCCCTCGTCTTTTTGTTAGATCGTAACGAGTCCAATTCTCGATGCGAAGACGCTGGCTGCGTCCAAGCAGATGGACAAATTGCAGATGTACTCGAACGCGCCGTTGGTCTCAACAGGCTCCAGCTCGATCTGGATC
This sequence comes from Eubacteriales bacterium, assembly GCA_045601605.1. Lineage (GTDB taxonomy): Bacteria > Bacillota > Clostridia > Oscillospirales > SIG627 > RUG14179. Next base: position 921 of record JAZRZY010000166.1, on the reverse strand, counting down.
GGGGTGTAGCTGTTGTAGGCGATGGTCAGCGGCTTGCGGCGGTTGGAGGCCATCAGCCAGACCTGGTTCTCGCTCAGAATGGTGCTGACGTTGCCATTCTGGGTGCCGGGGACCACAGCGTCCTGGAGGGGCATCAGACGGACGCTCATAAACTCGCCGAGCTGAGCGTCGCGGATGTAGTCGCGGCCCAGCAGCATAGCGAGGGCGGCGTCCATGTCCACGTTGGAGGAGCCGGTCGCCTGGGTGGGCAGCACCTTCGCCAGCGCCACAGCGCCGCCGTAGGCGATAACGTTGTTGATGCCGGTGTTGTTTACGGCGGCAACCTTGTTCGCCAGACGGACCCAGTTCAGGGAGGAGAAGGTGTTGGTCAGACCGGTGGGGATCAGGCTGGTGTCGGACGCGGCGGCGGCCATCATCGCGCTCCACATACCCATCGTCTTGGCGTACATACCGGCCACGAGGTTTGCGAAGAAGGAGCCGAAATCGACGTTGTTGCCGACGAGCTGGTGCCATTTCGCTCGAATTTCTGCTGTTTTCGGTTGAGGATTCAAAGTAATGTCACGGCTATAGAACCGGTTTGCAGGCACGGACCGGGAAGCGCCCCAGGCGGAGTCTTGGAAGATGGGAATATCCGAAGACTCGATGCTCAGCGCGTAGGTCTCGGCGAAACCGACCTCTACCACGTCGGCAAAGGTGGAAACGGCCTCGGAGTAGACGGCGGGAAGAATGGGGCGTACGATCTCCATGTAGAGGCCCTGGAGGACCTTCAGGAAAGTCTTGTTTCTGGCGAAGGCCAGACCGCACTTGCGGAACTCCTCGATGGTCTCTGGAGCGGTCTCGTCGGTGATCTCGCAGGTCTTCTTGGCGCAGTAGAGCAGATGGTCGCTCTGGAACGCCTCGTTCAGCTTGCGGTACGCCTTG
>JAZRZY010000165.1:0-15086 GCA_045601605.1 Eubacteriales bacterium | reverse complement strand
CTACAGCGCAAACATAGAAGTCAACGGCAATAACCTTGCAGATTTGTCTTATACTGCAACGGGCGTTATTGGCTCAGTGGTCGTCGAAAATGGAACTCCAGTTTTTAAGCCGATGGATGATTAAGTGCGGTTGCACCCCCTTAAAATGATTTTGCACCCCCTTACCTCAAAAGGGGGTGCATTTGTATTAAAATTAGGGTCAGTCTTCAAACAAACCGCCTACAGACCTTGTGTCTGTGGGTGTTTGTTGATGACAACAAGCTCGAAATTTTGTCCTCAAGCATGATCAAACAGCCTAACAAAAAAGCCGCACAGTGTGCGGCTTTTTTGTTGTTTGGTGCTTCTCACTTTTGGATCTGGGTGACCTCGAAGGGCTTTTCCAACGTGGCGTTGACCGCGTCTTTCATAGCACCGAGGTATTCCTCGCTGAACTCGTAGGAGGCGGGATGATAATGGATGCTGTCCACCGGCTCACCCTTGAGTGTAACGTAGTACGCATAACCGGCGATGACGCAGGCTTTTGCATTCAAGTGATACCCGTCAGCGGTCAAGGTGTCGCCAATGGAGGAGGTGCGCATATTCTGGATGGCAGTTCCCGACGGAACGACGAGGTCAAAGGCGTCGTTTGTGAGAATCTCGGACTGCGTGGTGGAGCAAATGGCGTTGTACATCGTCATTTGATCGGAATTGTAGAGGGAGAATTTTTCGTGGTTGGCGTTTTGCTGGTACGACCAGGTCATATGCCAGACGGTCAGTCCGTCTTTCACCGTGCGATTCTCTTCCACGAATTGCACGAGCTTTTCCAGGTGCGGATGGTACGAATCCGGCTGTCCGGAGAAGCCGCTGACCTGCTGCAGAGAGATGATGTCCCAGTCCTCTTCTTTCAAGGCGGTTTCGAGGCTGTAATTCGGATGCTGATAAGACTTCGAGGAGGTGTCCCATTTATAGAAGATCTGATAGGTCGCCTTCCCCTCGGCACAGAGTGCGGCGCGCTCCAGGCTGCCGCTGTCGGTGTGCAGGTTGCCCATAATGATGTTCTTCTCGCCGTGCGCCGTCATGATCTGATGCAGGCAGGAGAACGCGTTTCTGGAAAAGCTGTTTCCGATGGCGAGGATCTTAATGAACCCGTCATTGTTGACGTCCAGGTTGCGACCGGCAATTTTCATCGGTATTTCCTCCACTTCGACGGACGTAACGGTGTCCGGCGTCTTGACGGCGGCGTTGGCCGCTTGGACCAAAACCTCCAGATCATCTGCGCCGAACAGCTCTTCGCTGTCGTCACGGATCTGTCCGCGGTGGCGCATACACTCCAGTTCATCCTCGGCAAGCATGCTTTTCACGGGGACAAATTTGGGTGTCTCAATGGTCTTGCCCGTCAGAGAGGCATACCACGTGTAGCCGACCAGATATTTTCCGAAGGGGCTCAGATGGTGGCCGTCCTTCGTCAGCGTATCACCCATATAAGAGGTGCGCGCGTTTTGCACGGCTGTCCCTGCGGGGAAAACAAACGAAATATCGGGGTTCTCGCAAACGGTCTCTACCACCGCCTGCGTGATGCGTTCGTACATCAGCATTTGATTGTTTGCGTAGTCGGCAAAGGAGGCGTGAGAGGAATTTGCCTGATACGCCCAAGTCATTTGCCAAGCGAATTTCACGTTCTCGTTGGAGGAATTCTCCTTCGCTGCAGCAATGATATTCTCCAGATACGGCGAAAAAGAGGTTCCCACTCCGGAGAGCCCGCTGAACTGGTGGACGACGATGAGATCCCAGTCGCAATAGGCGATCGCCTCTGAAAAGCGCTTCCCTTCCGTGGTGCTGTGCCCGTTTTCGTCGTAGAGATGCCAGCGGTAGACGGCGGTGTCATTCGCAATCTGGTTTGCGTGGTTTTCCAGCGTCGCCGAATCAATGTAGAGATAACTCAGCAGGACGTCCTTTTCCTCCTCCGCCTTGAAAATGTCGTAGAGGAATCGAAGAGCATCCCCGGAAAAACTGTTGCCGATCGTCAGGATCTTCACGGTGTCGGAACAGTCGACCGGACTGACGGTCTCAAACGCCTTGGGCGGCGCGGTGTCTTCGGGAGACGGTGTCGGCGTCGGAGACCCCTCATTCTCCGGTGGGGTAGCCTTCCCGTTGTTGCAGCCGATCATACAGAAGGGCAAAGCGAGCATCAGAAAGGCAAGCAGCAGCAAAAGAGCGGTTTTCAAAAATATCACCTCGATAAAAGTAAAAGTTTCGGTCGTCGAAAAAACGTGCCAAAGCACTTTTCTGTTTTTTTAGTATAGCAAAAAAAGCGTTTTGTGGCAAGTCTTTTTATCAAAAAAGGGAGAACGGGAGCCGTGAAAAAAACGGCTTTCTTTTTTCGTTTTTTCCTTGATTTTTCGATGCTTGTAAGGTAGAATGGGGTGAAATACAGAAGAACCAATTTCAACAGAATCGGAGAAAGATATGTCGCAACGCTCATGTTTGTCTTTCCGTCGGAAAATTCGGTTTCCGATGATTTGTGTCTTGCTCGTCGCCGCCCTTTTTGTCTTCCCGCTCGTTTCTTGCACGCAAGCCTCCCCCGAAAAACAGCCGAAAATCTCCCTCGTCCTCGCCGAGGAAGGGGCAAGCGATTATCGCGTGATCCTTTCCGCCGAAGCGGATGAGGAGCTCATCGGGATCGCACAGGAGTTTGTGGACTACTTCACCTCGATCACCGGCGTTACACTGCCGATCGAACGAGACAGCTCCCCCGAGGGCGCCCACGAGATCCTCATCGGGAAAACCAACCGTACAGCAGACCGTTTTGACTATGAATCGAACAAATCGGACACCTTTTGCTATCAGAGCGTCGATCGGTCGATCCTGCTGACCGGCGTCGGTACGCGCGGGGTCGCCTACGCGGTCTACGCCTTTTTAGAGGAGGTCTGCGGCGTACGCTACTGGACGCCCGATTACGAATCCGTCCCCGAGCAAAGCACGCTTTGCGTCGAGGGACCGTTTGACGTCACCTCTTCTCCGCTCTTTTCCATGCGCGACCTCAACGGCGCAGGCAGCTCCGACCCGAAATGGATGGTGAAGATGCGACTCAACGGCCGGCAGTCGCTCGGCAGTGAGAATTATCATAAAACACCTGCCTTCGGCGGCGGATACGGTTACGCCGGCTGGTGGGTCCATACCATTGCCTCTCTTGCCGAAATGGAAGAGGGTGAAAACGGTTTTTGGGACATTCAGCCCTGTCTGATGGACGAGGGCGTCTATCAGACCGTGCTCAAAAACGTGCGCAAGTGGCTTCAGGAAAATCCGGACGCCTCTCTTGTGTCCATCTCGCAAAACGACGGCGACAAAAACTCCATGTGTCAATGCGAAAAATGCCGCGCCTTTGTCGCCGAGCATGGGGACGCGGAGAGTGCCTTGTGGATCGACTTCGTCTCCCGCATTGCCGAAGAGCTTGGGGACGAATACCCCCTCGTTCGATTTGACACGCTTTCCTACACGTTTACGCGCAAGGCACCGACGGGGCTCACCGTCCCGAACAACGTCGTCGTGCGCATTGCTCCCCTGCGCGCCTGCTACCGCCACGGGCTGATCAGCTGTACGCAAAAAGACCCTCAAGCAGAAGAGATGAAGGAATCCCTTGCTGCATGGGGCGAACTTCTCACCGACAACTTTCACGTCTGGGAATACGACGCGTTCTTCAACGAATACTGGTCGCCGAACGTCAATTACTCCCGTCTGCGCGAGAACCTCAAACTGTACGCCGATCTCGGAGTGTCCGGGATGTTCATTCAGGGTGACTCCGGCGCAAACAACGGTTTTTCCGAGCTGCGTGCGTATCTGAACGCGAAGCTTCTCTGGGATCCTACCATGGACGACGAGACCTTCTCGTCTCTGATGAAAGATTTCTGCGAGGGCTATTACGGCAAAGGCACCGCCGCGCCGCTGATACGCTACATGGAGCTCGTGGACGAAAAAACGAAAGACACCCACTATACCATTTATTCGCACGCGGCAGACGAATACCTGCCGGCCGACGTTACTGAGAGCGCAAGCGGAACGAAAACGCTGGACATGTCCTTTCTCCTTCAGCTTCGCGCCTGCTTTGACGAGGCGGAAAAACAAGTCAAGGACGAAGAACAGCTTCTCCACCTGAAAAAAGCGCGTCTGCAGATCCAGTATTATGAACTGGTCTGTTACCACTACATGGAAGAGGCCTTCGACAGCGAGTATTACATTGCCGCCCGAAACGAGCTTGGCAGTAGCCTGTACTCCGATGCAAAAGAGGTCGGGATCCGTGAATTGAGAGAGGGTCTCCCCCTTTCCCAAACCACCACGGAAACCTGGCGGCATCCTTTGATGTGGAGCAAAGAATTCTGGTGGTAAAACAATCAAAACAGTCAAAAAAGGAGAATGAGATGCTACTCTTAACGCAAAACAAACAAAGCGACTACCGCATCGTTCTTTCCGCCGCAGCGGATGAGGATACGAAAAAAATGGCGCAGGAGCTGGCAGATTACCTGGAACGAATCACGGGCTGTCTTCTCCCGATCGCATCTGACAGCGAGCCGGAGAGGGAGGAGGAGATCCTGCTCGGCGCGACCTGCCGCAAGGAAAGCAACGTCGACCTTTCCGAGCACAAGGAAGAAACCTATCTTTACAAAGTTGACGGCAAAAAGCTTGTCCTGACAGGCGCGGGCGCGCGCGGCGTGTTCTACTCGGTCTACGCCTTTTTGGAAGAGATCTGCGGCGTGCGCTACTGGACGCCCGACTATGAATCCGTCCCCGCGTGTGACGAGCTCTCTCTTCCCGAAGATCTTTCCCGGATCTCTTCCCCCGGCTTTTCCTTCCGCGACCTCAACGGCGCAGGCAGCTCCGACCCGAAATGGATGGTGAAAATGCGCATCAACGGCCAGCAGTCCTTGGGCAGTGAGCGTTACCACAAAACGCCGTTCGTCGGCGGCGGCGTGGGATACGCCGGCTGGTTCGTGCACACCATCGCTCAGCTTGCCGAAATGGAAAAGGGACCCAGAGGCTATTGGGACATTCAACCCTGTCTGATGGACGAGGGCGTCTATCAGACCGTACTCAAAAACGTCCGCAAATGGCTGGAGGCAAGTCCCGATGCGGAGCTTGTGTCCATCTCGCAAAACGACGGCGACAAGAACTCCATGTGCCAATGCGAAAAATGCCGCGCCTTTGTGGCAGAGCACGGCGGGGCGGAAAGTGCTCTTTGGATCAATTTTGTCTCTCGCATTGCCGAAGAGCTTGGGGACGAATATCCGCGCGTCAACTTTGACACCCTCTCCTATACCTTCTCCCGTCAGGCTCCCACGGGGCTTACCATTCCGAACAACGTCGTCGTGCGCGTCGCACCTCTGCGCGCCTGCTTCCGTCACGGCGTTATGAGCTGTCAAAACGATCAGGGACTCGCGGAGGAAATGCGCAAAAATCTCTCCGATTGGAGCGCGCTTCTCACCGACAACCTTCACGTTTGGGAATACGACGCCTTCTTCAGCGAATACTGGTCCCCGAACGTCAATTTCTCGCATCTGCGCGAGAATCTGCGCATCTATTCCGAGCTTGGCGTGACGGGAATGTTCGTGCAGGGCGACGACACCGGAAGCGGTGGATTTTCCGAGCTGCGCGCCTATCTGTCCGCAAAGCTGATCTGGAATCCCAAGATGGGCGACGAGGAATTTTTCACCCATCTGCGCCAGTTCTGCGAGGGCTATTACGGAACGGGCACCGCCGCGCCGCTGATGCGCTACATGGAACTCGTGGACGAAAAAACGAGTGAGACGCATTACACCATTTACGCGCACGCAGCAAAAGATTACCTACCTGCCGACGTCATCGAAGATGAAAACGGCAACAAAAAACTGGATATGACCTTCCTTCGCAAGCTGCAAGCCTGCTTTGACGAAGCTGAGGCGCAGGGACAAGACGAAGAACAGCTTTTGCACCTGAAAAAGGCGCGCATACAGATCCGCTATTACGAACTGGTCTGCTACCATTACATGGAGGAGACCTTCGGTACGCAGGAATACGTCCCCGCCCGAAACGAGCTGGGAGCCGCGCTCTTTGCCGACGCTCAGAAGCTCGGCATCATCCAGGTGATGGAAGGCTATTGGCTCTCCAAGACCACCACGGAGACCTGGCGGCATCCGCTGACCTGGTGGAAAAAAACTTCCTGACAGGCAGTCCGCCGAAAAACACACACAAGCGAGGTTTTATGATCCAACTGATACCGAGCGTCAAAAACATGCATCTGACGGGCGGAACGCTCACCGTCCGCGGTTTTTGGCACCGCTTCCGCGGTGACGAGCGAGTACAAAAAGCACTCAGCGCCCTGCCGCACGATCCTCACGGCACGAAGATCGAGCTGTTCGTGGGGGAAGGCTCCGGCGAGGAATATTCGCTCTCGGTGGAGGCAGATCTCGTCAAAATCTGCGCGGAGGGTCCGGCGGGAGCCTTTTACGCCGTCCAGACGCTTCGGCAGCTCGCAAACGCCCCTTCGATCCCACTCCTTGAGATCAGCGACAAACCGGATTTTTCCTACCGCGGTTTTTACCACGACGTAACGCGCGGAAAAGTCCCGACGGTCCAGACCGTCAAAGAGCTGATCGACCGTATGGCATATTTCAAGATGAACGCGCTTCAGCTGTACGTTGAGCACACCTTTGACTTCCGGGAATATGCGTCTGTCACAAAACAGACCGGCTGCTTTACCCGCGAGGAAATTTTGGAGATCGGCGCGTATTGCAAGGAGAATTTCATCTCCTTTGAGCCCTCGCTTTCCACCTTCGGTCACTTATACGAGCTGCTTGAGCAACCGCAGTATCAGCATCTTCGCGTGCTGAAGGATTACGAGAAGCATCCGCACTTCTGGCACGAGCGGATGGCGCATCACACCATCGACCCCAAGCATCCCGAAAGCATCAAGCTCATTCAATCACTCATCGATCAATACGAGCCTCTGTTTGACAGTGAATACTTCAACATCTGCTGTGACGAGACCTTTGATCTGAAGAACTACGAGAAGGGCGGCGAAGACGTCGGTAAACTGTACGCGGATTTCGTCGGTCAGATCGTATCTCACGTCAATCAAAAGGGCAAAAAAGCCATGATGTGGGCCGATATTCTGCAGGAGCATCCCGAGGCGATCCACACTCTTCCCGAAGACACCTGTTTTTTAAACTGGGAATACTCTGCAAACGCGCCGGAGGAAAAAGTCGCCTCCTTTGCCCGTCTGGGGCGCAGACAGATCGTCTGTCCGGGAACCTCTACCTGGAGCCGCTTTTGCGAGAACATCCATTGCTCGGAGGAGAATATCTCGAAGATGGCGGAATATGGCTTCCGTCACGGCGCCGTCGGCGTTTTGAACACAAACTGGGGCGATTACGGAAACCCCTGCTCCCTGGAGCTTTCCCTTTACGGGCTGGTGCTCGGCGCAGAAAAATCCTGGGCGGCAACGTCAGAGATCGGAGAAGACTTTCACGGGCGCGTCAATGCCCTGCTCTACCGAAGCGAAAACGGCTTTGACTGTGCACTGGAGCTCAGCCGCATCCACAACCTCGTCTCCTGGAACCGCTTTTGCACGAATTTCTTCCGTCTGCGCTACCTGAAAGAGGAACCGCTCAAAGACTGTCTGTTCTGTGAGATCGGTCAGGTACAGCACGACTGCCTTGCCCTTCGGGAAACGCTCGAGGCAGACGAGAAGCTTCTCCCCGCCATAAAAGAAGAAATGCTGCTGACTCTTGAGGCACTTCTGGTGATGGCGGAAGCAAACGCCAAGCTGTTCGGGCACTCCTTTGAGCGCGTAACCGACACGCACGAATGGCTCAACCGCTACCGCAAGGCCTGGCTTGACAAGAATAAGCTAAGCGAGCTTTCCGCAATCGAAAAAGTGTTTTGCGAATACGAAACAGCGGCAAAAGAAGGCTTCCCGACAAACCGCTGAACGTCCGTTTTCGGCACGAAGACCGCGTTCGGATACAGACTCTCCAAAAAGTTCCGAACCATCACGACAAACATCAAAAAAAGCCGCACGTTGTGCGGCTTTTTGTTGTTTCTTCCTTTTACGGAAGAGTGGGGCCGAAGCTCGGTTGTTTGATCCTGTTTGCCCACGCCGTGGGGACACTGATCTTCTCCCAGACCCAGGTGTAACGGGACTCCGTGTTTGCGTCGTAGAGGATCGATTCCGTGCAGTTTCCGTGCTCGTCGTAGGTGTAGGTGGCAGAATTCGTATGGCCGTTGGCGTAGGTGGTAAAGCGGCTTCGCAAAAGGCCCTCTTCGGTATAGGTGTACACAGCGACGTCGCCCGCTTCCCCACTTAGCAAATGCGCCTCCCGCTTCAAAACGCGGCCTTCTTCGTCGTAGGTATAGGCGAAGGTTTCCTCGGTGACGGTTTGGTCGTTCAGATTTTCCGTCTTGCGCGAGAGGAGTCGTCCGTTTTGATCCAGCTCGCTCGTTTCGATCCACCAAACTGCACCGTCCCGTTTATACTGCTTGCGAACGCGCACAGTGGAACCGGCGGCGTAGGTGTTGTTTTCACTGTAGGAAACGACGGTTCGGTCGTCGTGCAGGGACTGCGTTTCTTCTACCAGACGCCCGTTTTCGTCGTAGGAATACTTTTTGACCGACTCACCCGTGGCAGACTCAATCAAATTCCCCTCGTTGGAATACTTGTACTCCGTCACCTGCCCGTCCGGATAGGTGGACGTCGTCAAAACGTAACGGGTATTCCACCCGTTTTCGTCGTACTCCCAAGTTTCCGTCGAGACCAACGCGCCGTAGGGATCGTTCTGCTTCTTTTGTTCGGGCTGTCCGAAGTCGTTGTAGGTGACGGTCGTTACGTTGCCCTTCGGATTCGTCTGCCGAACGTAGACCCACACTTCAACGAGGTCTTCCGCTTCACTCTCCTCATTTTCCTGCACATCGGAGGTCGGAACCTCACCGCCCTCCTCCGTCGGTGCAGAGGTACAGGAAACGAGCGTCAAGGCGAACACGAGCGCGAGGATCAGAGATAACACCCGTTTTTTCATCACAAATCTCCTTTAGAAGTTATTTCGTTTTGAATAGATTGGGGTAAGAGAGGAGCATACCGAGTTTTTCGTGATCTACGGCGCTCTCTTCCGTCAAAGCGCTCGAGCCCGTTCCGAAGTAGAAAGAGTCTCCCATCGCCAAAAAGCTGTAGCACGGAATCGGGTAAGAAAAGCGCGCGGCACATTCAAAGGTTTCCCCGTCGGTGGTGGCGAAGACCGCCGTTTCAAAGCTTGAAAGCTCTTTTTGTGTCGATGCCATCACGTAAAGGGTGTCGTCTGTGACGCAGATATCCTGCACGCGGCAAGCCTCGGGAAGCGCGACGCGCCCGATCGTCGACAGATCGTCGGTCGCCATCAGGTGACCCGTCACGAGATAGACCTTGCCGCCAAACTCCACGGCGTTCTCCAGGCGCGAGCTTGCGGCGTTCGGCATCTGACTTCGAATGTCCAAATTCTGCGGCCAGGTGTACGGCAGTTGATGAAACGCGCCGTCTTTGTACTCATAGACAAAATGCTTGTACCCGAGCTCTTTTCCCGTATTGTAAAAATACAGGTAGAGCTTCCCGTTTAGGGTGAGAAACTTTTCGCCGCGAATGTAAGAGCCCTCTTCCCAGATCTGCCGCACGCCGTCCTTGATCATCGCCACGTTTTCCCACGTCTCTCCGCCGTCGGCGGAGCGGATGACGGGCTCTCCGTCATACAGCGTCTGCTTGGCGATGAACTGCGCGCCCTCATACTCGATGAAGTCATAGGTGTGCGTGCCGGAGTGGAACAGATGCTCCTTCCAGCCGTCCGTTTCCAGCGTGTAATACGTGCCTACCTCCCAACCGTGAACGCCGACGGCGGGATCGGCACCGAGCACGCCAAGCGTCCCGTTCAAAACGAAAAAGCGATCCACCCACTCCTCCATCACCTCTCCGGTCAAAGAAAAGCGGATATCGTCCGGAACGTACGCATCGGCATAGGGGTTGTAGGCAAAAATGGGAGTGGGCGCAGTATTGTTGTTGCCGTCACCGCAACCGATGTAGATCTTATCCTCGTACTCGTAAAGCTCCCAAATGCATCTTGCCATCGGGAAATCTTCAAAAGCCTTATAATTTGAGAAGGGATTGCCAAGCTCGACAGGCCCCACAGGAACGGCGTCGGTGATACCCGACAATGCATCGGGCGGCGTCTCTTCCGGCTGTGCGGCAGGCTCCGTACAGGAGGTAAGGAACGGCAAAACGCCGACCGCCAGCGCCAAGGCAAAAAGAAAAGCACGCAAAAACAAAGGTTTCCTCATCTTATTGTTCCGTCTTTGGTTCCACTTCGATCTCTTCGTAGATGTAATCCGCATGGCGGGAGAGTTCCCCGTAGCCGTTTCGTCTGTACTGAGACTTCCAGTTTCCGTACTCGTCGTGCTCGTAGGTGGTCGTCGAGGAGAGTTCGCCGTTGTAATAGGTGGTTTCTTTCACCACCTTGCCAAGCGTTTCGCCGTACTCATACTCTTTCGTCCATTGCGTCTCACCCATGGACGCACCGCTTGCCAGATACATGGTGTTGGTGCTGATTTCTTTTAATACCTTTCCGTCTTCGTTGTAGGTGTAGAGAATCTCCTGCTCGTAGGAGGAGGAAGCACTCGAAGAAGTAGTCTTGGTGCGATCCGGCTTCTCCTTCGTCGGGTAATAGATGCTCGTGGTCTGACTTTTGGAGACCGCCGCGCCGTTTTCCCACTTATATTCGGCGGTAAACTCGCGCTCGGAGGATTCGGAATAGCTGTATTCCACAACCATGGAGCAAAACTCCTCGGGGGCAGTCTGCATCTCTTCCATCTTCACAAGCCGATCGTTCTCGTCGTAGGAATAGACGCGATAACAGGCAGTCTCTTTCCCGTCGTAGCTGAGTTCTTGCTCGTCTTCGCGCACGAGCAAGCCCGCTTCGTTGTAACGATATTCAATCTGCGTCTTGGAAAGCAGAGAATCATCCGCTTTGTAAAGCTCGGAATCACACTTCGAAAGAAGCCTGCCCGCTTCATCGTACTCCGAGACGTTCTGCTTATAATAAGGCTTTTCCGCCCCATCCATTAGCTCGCTTTCCACCTTCGTGTAATTGCGGTTGCCCCACTTGTCGTAGGCGAAGGTCTCGACGGTGTCCACGCTCCCGTCGACATTGTACCAAGTGGCTGATTTACAGACCCACAACTTCAGCGTTTCGCTCGGCTTCTCCTCGTCTGTCTCGGGCGACGGAGACTCGGAAACGGGCGTGCTTGCACAGGCGGCAAGAGTCAAAGCGAAGACAAGCAAAAGTAAGACCGAGACGATGCGTTTCATAGGTTCCTCCGAAAAGTTTTTTCTTTAATTTTAATACGTTTTTTGTAAAATTTCAAGGAAATCCGGCAAAGAAGAAGAAAAGCGCTTGACGTCGGGCTTTTTCGCCCCCTTCTCTTTTCTTTATTTTACGCTGTGCGAGAACGTTTTTCCACGGCAATCCGTGCAAAAATAGCCCTTCTTTTTTGCACAAACCGAAAAAACGGCAAAAACCCGCGGGGCTTCTGCCGTTTTTTGCGCTTCGTTACGCATTTTTCAATTCGTTGTACCGCTCCAGATCGATCTTGCCGTCAGCCAGCATCTTATCCACCCACGCCTGCAGAGTCTGCACCGTGTCGGAAATGCGCGAGAGCTCGTTTTGGATGAAGATGAAGTCACCCAGCTCGTCGTCGGAGATGATGCCGTCGGCGGTGATCTCGATGAGACGCTCCTGACTGTTTTTCACCGTGTTCAGCGAGGAGAGCATCTCCAAAACGATCTGCGCCAGATCCTTCACCTTGATGGGACGAACGTAGTCTTTCCCGATCGGGCACTCGTGCGTGCAATAATAGTTCCACAGGGTGGGTTCGTTGTAGATCTCCGACAGGATCAGCACCTCTTGAGGCGTGATCGGAAACTTGTTGTTTTCGATCCGCTCCAATCGCTCCGGCTGGATGGGCTTGCCGAGAGAACGGGCTTTGTCGCACACCTCGTCTCTGGTCAGTCCGAGTGCTTTTCGCGTTTCTTTATAGATGCTGTTCTTCATATCCGTCGTATCCTCCAAGCGAGTTTATCTCATTGTAGCACAGCAGTCTTTCCAATACAACAGGGAATCTCCGAACTTACATCACGATTATACCCGACGCCGCCGCTTTTTGGTATCACACATTCTGCAAAAAGGAGAGGGCGTTTTTTGCACAAACTGAAAATCTCCTCTCGTTTGCCAAAAAGGGCTTGACAAGCGGGCGAAGACGGAATATAATATGAATGATCGTTCATATGAAAGGATATTCATTTATGGCACACACGCACCGACACACCGCCGCACTCGAGCGCGCAAAGGGAACGCTCATCCGCGAGGAGGCGCTCTTTGAGCTTGCTGATCTCTTCCGCCTGTTTGCGGATTCCACGCGCGTTCGCATCCTCTGCGCGTTGCGACGGGAACAGCTCTGCGTGGGCGCACTCTCAAGCCTGCTCTCTCTGGAACAGAGCACCGTGAGCCACCAGCTCAAGGTGCTGCGCGAAAGTCGGCTCGTCACCTACCGACGTGAGGGAAAGACGAACCTCTATTCCCTTTCCGACGAGCACGTCTCCTCCATCCTCGATGCCGGCTTTGCCCATCTTCTCGAAGAGGGGGAAGGCTGATGGCACACCTTCACGCCCATTCCCACTCACACGAGCCCGTCCACCGCATCGAAAGCGAAAAGAAGATCTTATTCGCCTTTCTCATCAACCTGTTTTTCGCGGTTTTTGAGGCGATCGGCGGTCTGCTCTCGGGGAGTATCGCCATTCTCTCCGACGCTCTGCACGACCTCGGGGACGCCGCAAGCCTCGCGGTCTCCTACGTCTGTGAAAAGAAGAGCCGCCGCAAAGCGGATCTCCTCTACACCTTCGGTTACACGCGCTATTCCCTCATCGGGAGCGTCTTTTTGTCCGTCGTGCTCATCTGCGGCTCGGTGCTCGTGATCGAGCACTCCGTCACGCGGCTTCTGCACCCCACGCCCGTCTCCTACGATACGATGCTCGTGTTTGCGGTGATCGGCTTTCTCTCCAACGCCGTCGCCGTCATCCTCACGCAGGGAAAGGGCTCCCTCAACCAGAAGGCGGTCAACCTGCACCTATGGGAGGACGTGGTCGGTTGGGCAGCGGTGCTTCTGAGCGCGATCGTGATGAAGTGGACCGGTTTTTTCCTGCTGGACGCGATCGTCAGTCTTGCCACCGGTCTTTTCCTCATCTTCCATTCCGTCCGACACCTGACGGAAGCGCTCCACCTCTTTTTGGAGCGGGTGCCGAGCGGCATAGATCTCTCCCGAGTGAAGGACGCGCTCGTCGCCTGCGAGGAGATCGAGGAGGTCCACCACGTGCATCTGTGGGCGCTGGACGAGGTGCACTTCTGCGCGACGATGCACTTGGTCTCCGACGCGCCTCCGTCGGCGGTCAAGGCACGCGCAAGAGAGGTTCTCTCCTCCTTCGGCATCGGGCATGCGACCTTTGAACTTGAGACGAAGCGCGAATTCTGTGAGCAGAAGCAGTGCCGCATCGAAGAGTGAGGCAAATATTTCACAGCGAAGCTGCATCCCTTGCAGAAGGGCAAATTTCATTGATAAAAAAAGCACTTGCTTTCGCAAGTGCTTTTTCTGGTGACCCCTGGGGGAATCGAACCCCCGTTTTCGCCGTGAGAGGGCGATGTCTTAGCCGCTTGACCAAGGGGCCGTGCACTGTATTGTAACAGAAAGGTTTTTTGATGTCAAGCCTTTTCTTGATTTTATGAAAAAAACTTCTCATTTCCTCTTGATTCTTTCATCCGTTAGTGCTATGATAACAGGGTGTTTTTGGAAACACCGAAGTTTTTTCATATATATTTATATACACGAGGCTCTTTTATGCACATCCAGCTCATCTGTCTTGCGTTCGCGCTCATCGCCGGCCTGATGCTGTCGCGTGTGACGAAACTGTTCCATCTGCCTGCCGTGACGGGTTATCTCGTCGCCGGCCTTCTCATCGGTCCCTTCTGTCTCGGGGCGATCCCGCTTGAAGGACTCGGCTTTGACACCTTGGAAACGGTCGAAAACTTCTCCGTCATCACGCAGATCGCGCTCGGCTTCATTGCCTTCACCATCGGCAACGAATTCCGCCTTTCCCAGCTGAAGGCCATCGGCAAGAGTGCCATCACGATCGGTATTCTGCAGGCGGTATTGACCACGGCGGTCGTTGACATCATTCTCATCGCCCTGCACTTTGCCTTCCCCACCGTCCTGAGCCTGCCCGCTGCGATCATTCTCGGCGCCATCGCCTCCGCGACGGCTCCCGCCGCGACCTTGATGGTCGTGCGCCAATACAAGGCGGACGGCCCCTTGACCCGACTACTTCTCCTCGTCGTCGCCATTGACGACGCGGTCGGTCTGCTGCTCTTCTCCGCTTCCTACGGCGTGGCAACCGCGATCAGCGCCGGAAAGATCAGCGTCATCGGCGTCGTCGTTGAGCCGCTGATCGAAATCGCCGCCTCCCTTTTGCTCGGTTCGCTGATGGGCTGGCTGCTCGACCTCGTCGAACACCTCTTCCACTCGCGCAGCCGCCGTATGACCCTCTCCGTCGCCTTCGTGCTGCTCACCGTCGGTCTGTCTTCCCTTTCCTTTGACATCGGCGGCGTTCACGTCAGCTTCTCGCTTCTGCTCGTCTGTATGATGACGGGAACGGTCTTCTGCAACATCTGTGACACCTCGGAAGAACTGATGGAGCGTGTGGACGGTTGGACGATGCCCCTAAACATCCTGTTCTTCGTCCTCTCGGGCGCGGAGCTTGACCTCACCGTCCTCATTCAGCCGACCACGCTTGCCATCGGCGTCGTCTATATCCTCGCCAGAAGCCTCGGCAAGTACCACGGCGCTCTCTTCTCCTGCCATCTGACCCACGAGCCGAAGCCGATCAAGAAAAATCTCGGCATCACTCTCTTGCCGCAGGCGGGCGTTGCCCTCGGCATGGCCGCCACCGCCGCTTCCATGGAGGGCGGCGCACTCATCCGCAACGTCGTACTCTTCGCGGTGCTCATCTATGAACT
>JAZRZY010000164.1:0-5197 GCA_045601605.1 Eubacteriales bacterium | reverse complement strand
GGGGCACCTTCCTTACGGAAGGTGCCCCAACGTGCGGCCTTCTTTTTATCGATCCCAGTAGAGGGGGGAATTGTTGAGGTTCGGAGTGGAGGTGACGACTTGACCTTCGGAGAGCTGCTGCACGCCGCAGGCAATGACGTCGTCGTAGAGGGAGCGGTTCACTTCGGCGCGGCGCTCGGTGTCGATCTCGTACTGTTCGCCCTCGTAAACGATCCAGTAGCTCGCCATCGCTTCGTAGTATTTCACTTGAATGAGCGCTTTTCGCAGGTGGTGCTGCTCTTCCTCGCTCACGGCGTATTGTGCCGCTTCTTCAAAGTATGCGTACATCGGGTCGATCATATCGCTGCGATCCAGATGCACCACGCCTTTTTCGTCGGTGGTGGTGGCAAAGGGGATAAGCTCATCCGTGATCATATAGGCGTAAAGCGTGAAATGCTTTTCGTCCAGCTTTAAGTTGATGAAATCGATGTATTGCATAAGCACTTCGGAAGAACCCTTGCCGTAATAACCGTCCAAGAATTCACTGATCAACGCATCGTATTCGGCATCGATCATATAGGGATCCCACAGGCATTTGGCAACCAGATAGGCGCGCAGCTCGGCGAAGCTGTTGGAGCCCGTGGAGTCGCCTTGCATAAAGACACCCTCGATGCCGTCTTCGGCATAGTTGCGGATGTTGTTGTGTATGTAGTCAAAGTTGCAGAAGGGAGCCAGATAATTGTAGAAGAGCGCGTCGTAATCCCAAATGAAGCGGTGGTCTGCCAGTTTTGCCCATCCCTGCATGGCGACACCGAAGTTGACGCTGTTCATTTTCGCATTGTTGTGATTTCCGATGTACATGCAGGACTTGTAGTCGTGGTTGATGCAGGTGTGTGCGGGAGCGAGCCGCACGATCACGTTGTCGGGGATCTCGATGTTTTGCGGTGCGGCGAGGGTGAAGTTGTAGGCGAGGGTATCAAAATACACGTTCGGGTATTCGTCTCGCAACTCGTTTGCGATTTTGGAGACGAACCAGATCCACTTGGCGCTTTGTGTTTCGCCGTATTGGAAGTAAAGCTTGCTGCAATTCTCGCAGGTGCACATTGCGTCCACACTGGTGCCGTCGTTTTGGGAGATGGAGACGATGGTGGCGTCGGGATACTCTTCAAGCCACTTGCGTACGTTTTTCAAGACGGTTTGATAAGTGTCTTCATCGGAGAGACAGGGCTGAAGATTGGTAAAGGAGTTGCGGTCGGGATAGTCGTTGTTCATCTCGGCGAGTTTCCCGATGGTGTGAACGAACCAGTCTGCGTATCCGTGCCCTCCGCCCACGAAGGGATTTTTGCGGTAGCGCTCGCTGCCCAGACTCTGACGGGAGTTGAGGCGCATCTTTACCATCCATTTCGGATCGGCGGAGCCCGCCTCATTCATACAGCGGTACCAGAAGACGGGTGTCTCTTGGTTTTCAAGATCGCTTTTTATGTCGAGGGTGGGAGTGTTTGGAACGGTCTCGTACTCAGAAGACCAGTAGCGCACACCGCAGATCTCTTCCAAAAAGTCGTACATTGCGTATGCCACTCCGCGAACGGCTCCGCCCGTGATCAAGAGAGAAGTGCCTTCCGCGGCGTAGTACAGACCTTCTTCGCCGAGTGCATCGTAAGGGGCGCGTGCATCGATCGCGCGGCTTGTTTTGCCGATGACGATCTCCTGTTCGGTGGCGGGAGTATTGTCGCGTACGATCTCGGGGAGGGCGCCGGTGAGCTTTTCAAAATAGCCGACAAATTCTTCTGCGATCTTCACGGTGTCCTCGTCTGCATCTGCGGAAATGACTACGCGGTAGTCCGTTTTCCCGTCTTCTGCCAGACGCAGCATCCCCTCCGGCATCGGTTTTTTTGTGCAGGAGGTGAAGAGGGGGCAGAGAAGTGCAAGTACGATGAAAATGCACAAGAGCGGGGCAGATCGTTTCATATCGTTTCTCCTTTTTAGTATTGCTCGTCGTTTTGCAGGTTCGTTTTCCCCCAGTTCAAGGGGGCGTTCTGGAAGTTTGGATTTGCGGGGATCTTCACACGCTCCGAGATCTGCGTACAGCCGCAGGCGACGGCGTCTTCGTAGAGCGCACGGTTCAGGGCTTCTCGCTTTTCATAATCAATGACCGCATCGGGGTCGTTTTCTTCCAACCAAAAGAGATACACTACTTCGTAGTACTGTACCTGCAGCTTGGCTTTTTTGAGATGCTCGGCTTGCTCTTCGCTCAGATCACCTTGCTCTGCTCGTTCAAAGCAGGCCTTCATCTGTTCTAAAAGGGAACTCTCCTTGTTTTCCGTTGTCTCGAAGCAGAGCAGATCGCGCCCCAAAACGGCATGCGTGGAGTAGTGGCTCTTGGTGCTTTCCGCGCTGATAAGATCGATATAATCCAGCATCGCCTCTTCTGCGCCGTAGTACAGGCGGCAGAATTCGGCTATGTGTTCGCGGTATTCTTCCTCGCTCATCTCGGCATCCCACATCAGCTTGGCAGAGAGATAGGCGGAGAGCGGGGCAAAGGGACTTTCTTCCGCACCTTGCATATACATTCCCGTTACACTGAAACGAGAGTAGTTTTGCATATTCCGACGCTGGGCCTCAAAGTTTGTCAGCGGCGTCCAGTAGTTTGCAAACAGGGCGGAGTAATCCCAAACGTAGAGGTGCTTTGCAATTTTCTGCCAGCCGGCAAGCGCGGATTTCAAGCGGTCGCTGATCCGCTGCGCGCGCGTCGGGGCGCCGGAGTCTGCACAGTCGGTACCGTGCTCGTAGCAGGAGCCGATGGGTGCGATGCGGATGATGACGTTGTCCGGCACGGAAATGTCGGTGGGGGCAAGCAGCGTAAAGGAATAGGCGAGGGTGTCGAAGTAGACGTCGGGGTATTCGTCACGCAGTTCGTTTGCGATCCTGGAGACGAACCGGACCCATTTGGCGCTTTGCACTTTCCCGTGTGCCTCGTAGATGGCAGTGCAGTTTTCGCAGCAGCACATACTGCTCTCGTCTCCGCCGTCGTTCTGGGAGATGGAGACGATGGTGGCATCGGGATACTCTTCAAGCCATTTCCGCACGTTTTTCAGCACCGTCTGATAGACGGTTTCATCGGTCAGACAGGGCTGGGCGGTGTTGTAGTTTCCGTTCTCGTCTTTTTCGGGCAGTTCGGCAAGCTTGGTGATCGTGTGAACGAACCAGTCTGCATAGCCGAGTCCGCCGCCCACAAAAAGCTCTTGGCGATAGTTTTCGCTCCCCAAACTTTGACGGGAGTTGAGGCGCATTTTCACGTGCCATTTCGAATCCATTCCGCCGCCGCTTAAAGTGCGAAATTCGAAGGAGGGCTTGGAGGTGCGGTACATTCCTTTCGCCACTTCCAGATTGTCGGTGGTGGGAACGTATTCATAATCGGCAGAAAGATAACGAACTCCCATTCGCTCTTCCAAAAAGGCATAGACCGCATAGGCTACGGCACGGTCGCTTCCGCCGGTCAGCAGGAGGTTTTCCTCGTCGGTGCAGAGCAAAAATTCTTCTTCTTCGAGCCGGTTTGCTTCGTTTCCGCGGCACAGGGGGCGGTCGGCACTTCCGATGATGATCTCGGGGATCGCCTCGTAGGTGATCCCGCCGACCGTGTAGGGGCTGCAAGCCGTGTCGGCAGTGTCGTCTGTGATCTCAAGTTTCGCGCCGGTGATGCTCTCGAAGTACGAAACGAATTCTTCCGCCATCGTCCGTACGTCTTGCGAAGCGTCTTTCGAGACGACCACACGGTAAGCCGTCTCTCCGTGGTAGGCAAGCCTCAGTCCTCGTGCGGGGGGAGGCGCTGTTTCTGCGGTGTTTGTGCAGGCCGTCAGGGCAGGCAAGAACAGGAGGAGAGATAGGATGAGCGCAAAAAAGCGTGTTCGTTTCATTGTTTTTTCTGATTGGCGTTACTCATGGTTCCATTGGTCCGGAGGATAGTCGTAGTTTGCATTTTGGGTGAGGATGACGCCTCCTTCGGAAAAAAAGGTCATTTCGCAGGCGAGCGCATCTTCGTGCAGTTCTTTTCCGAGCGCTCTGCGATACTCAAGGTCAAAGCAGGCGTTTTCGTATTTTTCCTCCAACGCGAAGAGTGCGAGCAGTTCGTAGGTCTTGATCTGGATGCGCGCCTTTTTCAAGTGCGCTTTTTCTTCGTCTGTTTCGGCACAGTCCTCCGCGCGGTCAAATAAGGCGCGCATCGGGTCGATGAGAGACGCGGTATCCAAATGTGTGCCTTCCTCATCCTCATAGACGGAAAGGGTGTGGTAGTCATTGAAAAGAATGGCGTAAAGGTGGAAATGCTGATCCTCCACCGAGCGGTTCATCAAGTCAATGTATTCTGTGAGAGGCTCGGAAGAGCCCTTTCCGTAATAACCCTCCATGAACTCGGTCATCAGTTTTTGGAAGGTGTCCTCGTCCATATCGGGATCCCACAAAAGCTTGCAGGTGAGGTAGGAGCGCAACTCTCCGAAGGAATCGTTCTCTCCTCCGCCTTGCAGATAGACGCCTTTGATACCCTTTTTGGCATAGTAGTTCATATTTTGGCGCAGAGTATCGAAGTTTGTAAGCGGCGCCCAGTAATTGTGGAACAGCGTGCCGTAATCCCAGATAAAGACGTTGTCGCAGAGCTCGGTCCATTCGGTGGCTGTTTTGTCAAAGAGAGAACTCTTTTTTTGTTGGGCAGTTCCGTGAGCGTTGGCGCAGTCCTTGTAGTTGTGATTGAGGCAGCAGAAGGAAGAGACGCAGCGCACGATCACATTGTCGGGGATCTCAAGACCCGTGGGAGCCATCGTGGTAAAGTTGTAGGACAGAGTCTCAAAGCGCACGTTCGGATATTCGTCGCGCAACTCGTTTGCAATTTTCGAGACAAACCAGATCCATTTCGCGCTCTGCACGTTGCCGTATGCTTCGTAAAGAGCGGTGCAGTTGTCGCAGGAGCACATGGACGACTCCTGCGTGCCGTCGTTTTGAGAGATGGGGACGATGGTGGCGTCGGGATACTCTTCAAGCCATTTTCGCACGTTTTGCAGCACTGTCTGATAGACGGTCTCATCGGTCAGACAAGGCTGAACGTTGAAATGATTTCCCTGTTCGTTCTTCGGCATCTCGGCAAGCTTACCGATGGTATGCACGAACCAATCGGCGTAGCCTTCGCCGCCGCCGACCAAGGGATCTTTGCGGTAGTTTTCACTTCCCA
>JAZRZY010000163.1:0-10402 GCA_045601605.1 Eubacteriales bacterium | reverse complement strand
CTCGGTGCAGGTATGGTACACCCGAACGTGCTTCGTGCCTCCGGCATCGATCCCGAGGAATATTCCGGTTTTGCCTTCGGTATGGGCATCGAGCGCATCGTTATGACTCGCTACGGCATCAACGATATGCGCTATCTCTATGAAAATGACGTTCGCTTCCTGCGGCAGTTCTCTTAAGAAGGAGGTGCCAAGATGAAACTTGCACTAAGCTTTCTTTCCGAATATGTAAAGCATGATTTTTCCGCCGATCCTCAGGCGTATTGCGACCGTATGACCGCCACCGGAAGTAAGGTGGAGGGCTACGAGATCGCGGGTGAGAACGTGCAGGGCGTGGTCATCGGTAAGATCACCGAGATTGCCCGTCATCCCGACGCGGATCGTCTGCAGATCTGTCAAGTGGACGTGGCAGGCGAGCGCCTTTTGCAGGTCGTTACCGCCGCCACAAACGTGTTCGTCGGCGCAGTCGTCCCCGTGGCTTTGGACGGCGCTCTGCTTCCGAACGATGTGAAGATCAAGGCGGGCAAGCTTCGCGGAGCGCTCTCTGAGGGAATGTTCTGCTCGATCGCGGAGCTGGACCTGACGATCCTTGATATGCCGGAGGCGGTGGAAGACGGCATCCTCATCCTTCCCGAGGATGCGCCGCTCGGCACGGACATTCGCGAGTATCTGATGCTCACGGATACCATCGTGGAATTTGAGATCACGCCGAATCGCCCCGACTGTCTCTCCGTCATCGGCCTTGCCCGTGAGACGGCCGCCTCCTTTGAGGTGGAGGCAGACATTCCCGTGCCCGCCGTGCGCGGCGGAGCGGGGAAGACCGAGGAGCTCGTCAGCGTCAGCGTGGAAGACGGCGATCTCTGTGAGCGCTATTGCGCCCGTGCGGTGAAAAACGTCAAGATCGGCCCCTCGCCTCTGTGGTTGAGAAGCCGTTTGCGTCTGATGGGCGTGCGCCCCATCAACAACATCGTGGACATCACCAACCTCGTGATGCTGGAGTACGGTCAGCCGATGCACGCATTCGACTACCGCACGCTGGAGGAGGGGAAGATCGTCGTGCGCCGCGCCAAAGCGGGTGAGACGATGACCACGCTTGACGGTGTGCCCCACGAGCTGAACACCGAAATGCTGATGATTTGCGACGGGAAGAAGCCCGTCGGTGTCGCCGGTGTGATGGGCGGCGAAAACAGCGAGATCCAGAACGATACCACCACCGTGGTCTTCGAATCTGCCGTATTCTCCGGTGCCTCCGTGCGTCGCACCAGCCGCGCACTCGGTCTGCGCACCGAGGCCTCCGGCCGTTTCGAGATGGGCTTGGATCCCGAGAACGCACCGCTTGCCCTTGCCCGTGCCTGCGAGCTGGTCGAGCTGCTCGGATGCGGCGAGGTGACCGACGGTGTCATCGACGTGTATCCTGAGCCCCGCACCCAGACCCTTTTGCCTGTCGAGGTGGAGCGCACCTGCGAATTTTTGGGCATTGAGATCACCCGCGAGGAATATGAGAAGATCTTGACCTCCCTTGATTTCGTCATCGACGGGGAGCACATCGTCGTTCCGTTCTACCGTCAGGATGTGGTCGATTTTGCCGACATTGCCGAGGAGATCGCCCGCATTTACGGTTATGAAAAGATCCGCGCCAGCGCCTTCAAGACGCCCGCCACCGTTGGCGGCAGAGGAGAAATGGGCGAATTCGTTCGCTCCCTTGCGGGCATCTGCACCGCCCTCGGCGCCTATGAGATCCAAACCTATTCGTTTATCAGCGCCAAGTATTACGACGCGCTCGGCCTTGCCGCAGATGATGAATTGAGAAAGAGCGTCGTCATCACAAACCCCTTGGGTGAGGATACCTCTTTGATGCGTACTACCGCCGTGGCAAGTATGCTTGACGTGCTCGGTCACAACTATAAGTATCAGAATGCCGACGTGCGCCTCTTTGAGCTTGCCCGTCTCTATCGCCCCATCGCGGGAGAAGAACTGCCCGAAGAGCATCGTGCGCTCGTTTTCGGCGCTTACGGGAATATGGATTTCTACACCTTCAAGGGATATGTGGAAACCATCCTGCGCCGCGTGCTCGGCGAGGGAAGCCTCTCCGCGCCAGCCTATGAGATCCGCGCTTGCAGTGCGTGCTATCTGCATCCCGGCCGCGCCGCCGAGGTCGTCTGTGACGGAGAAGTCATCGGAACCTTCGGCGAGGTCCATCCGAAGATCGCCGAGAATTTCTCGCTTGCCACGCGAAGCTATGTGGCAGATCTTTCGGTGGAGAAGCTCTTTGCACGCCGCCTGAAAGCACATCGTTTCACCGCTTTGCCGAAATTCCCTGCGATGACCCGTGACCTTTCACTCGTCTGCGACAAAGAGACGAGCGTCGGCGAGATCACCCGCACCATCATCAAGGCAGCCGGCAAGAAGCTTTGTGACGTGCGTCTCTTCGATACCTATGAGGGCTCTCAGGTGCCCGAGGGCAAGAAGAGTCTCTCGTTTGCGCTGACTCTGCGCGATGATCAGAAGACGATGACCGATGAGGAAGCCGATAAGATCGTCAAGAAGACGCTCTCCAATCTCGAGTTCCACCACGGCATCACCCTGCGCGCATAAGAAAGATCTGCAAGGCGGCAAAGAGTTCCTTTGCCGCCTTGACTTTTTTTCTCCATACCGCTATAATAGGAGCACAGAAAACACAGTTTGAGGGAAACGTATGTCTAAGAGCAGAGTTCTGGAAAGAGAACGCGTATTTCAGCTTCTTTTCGCCGCCGAATTTCACGCGGAAGCATCCGCTGAGGAGATTCTGGAAAGTGCGATGGAAGCACGTGAAGAGGAGAGTGTCTCCGATTACGTGAAGGATACGTTCTTCGGCGCGCACGCATTTGCAGACGAGGCGATGGCGCTTGCCGTGGGAGCCGCTCGCGGCTGGACTGCGGCACGCATGTCACCTGCTATGCGCGCCCTGCTCAAACTTTCCCTGTACGAAATCTTAAAGACCGAGATCGCCACGAGCATCGCGGCAAACGAAGCGGTGGAGCTTTGCAAGCATTACGAGGATGAGAAGGGTGCAAAGTTCTTAAACGGCATCCTCGGCACCGTCAGCCGCGCCCGGAAGGGCGAATCGGAAAAAGAGGCATAATGGACTATTGTCTCGGAATCGACACCAGCAATTATACGACCTCACTTGCCGCCGTTTCGATGGACGGGAAAGAGGTGTTTTCGGTGCGCAAGCTCCTTGCCACGCCCACGGGACAGGTGGGTCTCAGGCAGAGCGATGCGCATTTTTTGCATACCAAAAATCTGCCGGAGCTGGCAGATGAGCTTCGCGCCAAACTGCCGGAAGATGCCCGCATCGTGCGCGTCGGCGTCTCCACCCGTCCCAGAGGTGTGGAGGGCTCGTATATGCCCTGCTTTTTGGCGGGCGTCAGCGCGGCGCACCTCGCGGCTTTGTCTGCGGGCGCAGAGCTGTTTGAAACCAGCCACCAAGAGGGGCACATTGCCGCAGCGCTGTTCGGCTGCCCCGAATTTCCGACGACGCCCGCGTTTTATTCTATGCACCTCTCGGGCGGCACGATGGAGCTTGTTCGCGTCAGGATTACGCTCTCGGGCTACCGAACGGAGATCGTAGATTGCACGCTCGACGTCACGGCAGGGCAGCTCATCGATCGCATCGGCGTTGCCATGGGGCTTGCGTTTCCCTGCGGCCGCGCATTGGATGAACTTGCGCTTCGGTCTGAGAAAAAACTTGCCTCCTTGCCCTTGCGGCTCAAGGAGGGGGGCGTCAATCTTTCCGGCATCGAAAACCGAGCAAAGGAGTATCTTGCCGCAGGCGAAGAAAAGGCAGATGTTGCGGCGTTCGTCTTTTTGCAGATTGCACGCGCCATTCGCGCCATGCACGCGCGATTGGAGGAGGATCTCCCCCTGCTTCTCTGCGGCGGCGTCTCGGCGAGCCGCACGCTTCGCAGAACCCTTGTCTCCGAGAAGATCTATTTCACCGATCCCGCTCTTGCCACCGACAATGCCGTCGGAGTCTGCCTTTTGGCGCGGGAGAAAGGAGCCCTGTATGCGTGAAGCCATCACCGTCACGATGCTCAACGAGTACATCAAGTCGAAGCTGGACACGGACGCGCGTTTGCAGAAGGTCTCCGTGCGCGGTGAGATCTCCAATTTTACCAACCATTATAAGAGCGGTCATTTTTACTTCACGCTGAAGGACGAGGGCGGTGTGCTTCGCGCCGTGATGTTCCGTTACAGCGCGCAGAAGATTGCCTTTACTCCCGAAAATGGGATGAAGGTGATCGCCACGGGGCGCGTTTCCTCCTTCGTGCGGGACGGTCAGTATCAGCTGTACTGCGAGGAGATGGAGCCCGACGGCATCGGCGCCCTTTATCTTGCTTTCGAACAGTTGAAAACGCGTCTGGCCGCAGAAGGACTTTTTGACGAGGCAAAGAAAAAGCCGCTTCCCAAATGCCCCCTCAAGGTGGGCGTCATCACCTCTCCGACGGGCGCGGCGGTTCGAGACATCATTCAGGTGTCCGGACGGCGGTTTCCCTTGGCGAAGATCGTCTTAAACCCTGTTTTGGTACAGGGAGAGGGTGCCGCTGCCGGTCTTTGCGCGGCCGTGCGTTATTTCAATGAGGTTTACCCGGTGGATGTCATTCTCATCGGGCGCGGCGGTGGGTCTCTGGAGGAGCTTTGGGCCTTCAACGACGAGGCGCTCGCGCGCGAGATCTTCAAAAGCCGCATTCCCGTCGTCAGTGCCGTCGGTCACGAGACGGATTTTACCATCAGCGATTTTGTCAGTGACGTGCGCGCCCCCACGCCGTCTGCGGCGGCGGAGATCGCCCTGCCGGAGTGCGGGGATATGAAGCGCAAGTTTGAAAACGTGCGCGAGATCCTCTCTCGCGTATTGCTCCAGAGACTGGAGCGGGAGCGGGGAAGGGTGAATTTTTATGCACAAAAGGGCGTGCTTTCCTCGCCGATCGGCTTTTTGTCGGAGCGTCGGATCCCTGTAGATCGTGCCGAAGAAGCATTGATTCGCGCGATGGAGGTTTTGATCCGGCTCCGCAGAGAACGCGTGGGAACGCTTGCGGCAAAGCTTGACGCCTTAAGCCCGCTTGCGGCTTTTTCCCGCGGATACGGTGCCGTCCTCTCTCCGAGCGGGCGTGCCGTGACGCACATTGACGACGTTTCGCCGGGCGACGAGATCACCTTTCGCACCAGAGGCGGAAGTGCGGCCGCCACGGTCAATCGGATCACAAAGGAGAACCAATTATGAGCGAGAATAAGATGAATTTTGAAGAAAGCCTCAAGCGACTTGAGGTCATCACCCGCGCGCTGGAGGCCTCCGAGACACCGCTTGAGGAGGCGTTGCAGCTTTTTGAAGAGGGGACTGCTCTCGTGCGTACTCTGACGGGCGCGCTCGACGAGGCAACGCAGAAGGTCACGATGCTCAAGGATTCTGCTTCCGGATCGACCGAGGAGGTCGAATTCACTCCGAACGCAAACTGAAGATCCCTCTTGCAAAACGGTTATAATTATGCTATAATCCATACGATGGTGCAGTATCCTAGTAAGGACAGTCCTTTTTGAATACGGGCCTAAAAATCCGTCAAAGGGCACATCGATGAAGCGTTTTGTGCCTGCTTCGTACGCCCAGTATGGGGTGGGTGCTGAATGAGTGGACTTGCGGGCAATCGCAATGGCATGCGGCAACTGACCCGTTCGTCCTTGGAGGCCTTATGCTGTGGGCGCGTTTCAGTGCCTACGGGTAAGGGGTAAACCTGTCACGCGGTACGATTTTGATGCTGTGGGCAGTGTAGCCTGCCTTGAGTGGACGTGTGCGAATCACGGAACACACCGGGGCTTCCGGCCGGAAGACCCTACAGGTGATTGCCGGGTGAAACCATGGCTGCAAAAGAGGCTGAGAAAGGCTCTGTTCTTCGGAGGAAATCTCCTAGGCTGTTTTGTTTTACAAAGGCACGGAAGGGATTGCAGTGCGCACTCATAGGCAATCGAGTACCGATATTCGGCGACGATATCGGCTCCGCTTTGAAGGGGAACCGCTTTCACGGCAACGGAAAGTAGCGGATGGGGAAACGCCAACTCGACCTCAAGCCGCAACATTTACTTTTCGGGCTACCATCAAAACCGAACACAATATGCCTTTTCGTGTCTGCGGGAAGGCATAAATTATAAACGGACTTTTTTCGGAGGAAACTTGGACAAATCACTCCCCCCGTCAGACAGGCGGGAAGAAAAGCAGAAAAGATCGCAAAAAAAACGCCGCTCCGTCATCAATTGGAAGTGGTCCTTTTCGGTTTTTTGTATGAGCCTTGCCATTTCCATGGTGCTTGCGGTCCTCTCAAGCACGATGGAAACGATGAATCTCTTTTGGGGTTTTTTGATCTTGGTGCTCGTCATTGCCGTCGGTGTGGTGTTTGACTTCATCGGTCTGGCGGTGGCCAGCGCCGATGCAGGCGCGTTCCACTCAATGGCGGCGCACGGCAGCCCCTACGGAGCAAAGGGCGTTTGGCTCGTGCAGAATGCGGATAAGGTCTCGTCGTTTTGCAATGACGTCATCGGCGACATTTCCGGCATTTTGTCGGGCGCCATCGGCGCAACGCTTTCTATTTCGATGTTTGCGGCAGATACCCCTTGGAGCTTTTGGGTGGATCTTCTCATTTCGGGAGCCATCTCTGCCGTCACCGTCGGCGGAAAGGCGGTCTTCAAGGGACTTGCCATGGAGCACAGTCAGAAGGTCGTTTCTTTTTTGTGTCGGGTGCTGTGTCTGTTTTCCCCGCGCGCGAAAAAGAAAAAAGGTTCCGTGAAACGAAAGTAAGGGAACAGGTTATGAACACATATTCGCAAAAGGAGCTCAAGGCGCTCTCCGTTTTCGAGGCGCAGGGGCTGGCAGAGGAGGTTCGTCGGTATCTTGTGGAGCACGTGCTCCTGACCGGCGGGCATCTTGCGTCCAACCTCGGCATCGTGGAGATCAGTCTTGGGCTTTTGCGCGTTTTTTCCCTGCCCGAGGATGATATCCTTTACGATACGGGCCATCAGAGTTACGTACATAAGTTGTTTACGGGTCGTCTTGAAGGCTTTGAAAAGCTTCGCCAATACGGCGGAATTTCGGGCTTTCCTCGCCGCAGCGAGAGCGAGTATGACTCGTTCGGTGCAGGCCACTCCGGCACGGCAGTTTCCGCCGCGCTGGGGATTTGCCGCGCGCGCGCACTGAAAAATCCGGCCGATCAGGGGCAGCATACCGTTGCTGTCCTCGGCGACGGAGCACTCTCCTGCGGTATGGTTTACGAGGCACTCAACAACATTCGCCGCGAGGACAACCTCATCATTGTCCTAAACGATAACGAGATGTCCATCTCCAAGAGCGTGGGACGCCTCTCCCGCTATTTGAGCCGCGTGCGCAAGAGTGAAAAGTACCTGTCTTTGAAAGTCAAAAGCCACAGCGTATTGGAAAAGGTGCCGCTTTTGGGCACCCCCATTGAGCGCGGCCTTTCAAATGTGAAAAGCTCGCTGAAGTCTATGGTTTACCGCGACAATCTCTTCGAGCAGCTCGGCGTGTACTACCTCGGTCCCGCAAACGGCAACGATCTTGCGGAGGTGGAGCGCCTTTTGCGCGAGGCAAAGCGTCACCGCGGCCCTGTTCTGGTGCATCTCATCACCAAGAAGGGCAAGGGCTTTGCTCCTGCCGAAGAGAATCCGGGCAAGTATCACTCCGTTTCTGCGGCAAAGGCCGTCGGTAAGAAAGAGACCTTCTCCCGTGTTTTCGGGCAAACGATGCTCTCTTTGGCAGCGCGGGAGCGCCGCCTGGTCGCCATCACCGCCGCGATGGAGGACGGTACGGGACTGGAGCCCTTCCACAAGAAATATCCCCGCCGCTTTTTTGACGTCGGCATCTCCGAGGAGCATGCGATGACGTATGCCGCAGGTCTCTCTGCGGGAGGACTCAAGCCGGTGTTTGCGGTTTACAGCACGTTTTTCCAGCGCAGTTTCGACCAGCTTTTCCACGACCTTGCTCTGCAGGATCTGGGCGGCATCGTGGCATTGGATCGCGCGGGCCTTGCCGACAGTGACGGCCCCACCCATCACGGTCTGTTTGATGTTTCTCTCACACTTCCGATTCCGGGCGTGCAGATCTATTCTCCCGCCACCCACAGGGAGCTTGCCCGCGTGCTTGAGGGAGCGGTCATTCGCTTTGAAAACCGTCCCGTGGTACTCCGTTACCCCAAGGGGAGTGAGAAAGCGCTGATCGTGTCTCGCTTCGCCTGCGAGAAGGATCTGGAGCGTTGGGACAGTTCGGATAAACGCCGCGTTCTGATCCTCACGTACGGACGCATCACGGAACAGGCACTTTTGGCGGCCGATCGTCTGCAGTCCGTCGGCGTGGGAGTGACGGTGGTGAAATTCGTCTGCCTCAAACCCTTCGATACGGCGTCGCTCAGAGCGCTTCTCGGAAGCGATCGTTACGAGCTTTGCTACTGCTTGGAGGAGGGAATGGGCAGAGGCGGTTTCTTTGAAGGACTGTTCGGTCAGTTTTCTGCTTCTTTTGCGTCTTTTGCCGATCGCACGTTTATCCGCGCCGTGGAGGACACCTTCGTCCCGCACGGAAGCTACGATGCCCTTCTTTCGCACTTGAAGATGGATGGGGACAGCATCTCCCGTGAGATCGCTTCGCTGATCTGATGCGGCTCGACGTTTCGTTGGTGGAGCGCGGGCTTGCCAAAAGTCGCACCTTGGCGGCGCGCCTCATTGAGGGCGGTTACGTCACCGTCAACGGCGCGCCTGCAAAAAAGGCCTCGTATTTTGTGGACGAGGCGGATGAGATCGCCGTTTTGCAAAGTGAGCTTGTGCGTTACGTCTCGCGCGGGGGACTGAAGCTGGAGGCGGCGCTGTCTGCGTTTTCCGTCTCGCCGAACGGGCTTGTGTGTTTCGATTTCGGCGCTTCCACCGGCGGGTTTTGCGATTGCCTGTTGCAGCACGGTGCCGCTTGCGTCTATGCGGTGGACGTGGGCAAGAGCCAGCTTTGCGAATCCTTGCGGGGCGACAGCCGTATCGTATCGCTGGAAGAGACGGACGCCCGAACCGTTACCTTGGAAAAGGCTTGCGATCTCGGTGTGATGGACGTTTCCTTTATTTCTCAGTCTCTTTTGTATCCCGCGGCAAGGCGCAACCTCGTCCCCGGAGGGGATTTGATTACGCTCTTTAAGCCCCAATTTGAAGTGGGCAGAGAATCCGTAGCAAAGGGCGGCATCGTCAAGGATGCCCGCGCACGTGAGCGCGCCTTTGCGGCGCTTACGGCGCGCGCGGCGGAGTGCTCGCTGCGATTGATCGACCGTACCGCCTCCCCGATCTTGGGCGGGGACGGCAATTATGAAGAACTTTTGTTGTTTAAGAGGTGTGAAGATGTTTGAGACCATAGCACTGTATCCGAATCCGGTCAGAGAGGTCACCTTTGAAGCGCTTGCACAGGCGGCGCATATTTTGTGCGCCCGCAACAAGCATCTTTTGGTGGATGAAGCCTATCGCCCCATTCTCAAGGATATTCTCGGTCTGGAATTTGTCAGCGCAAGCGAGTTTTATAAGGCGGATCTGATCATCGCGTTCGGCGGTGACGGAACGCTTCTCTCCGCCTCGCGCGGCGCGTCGAAGGCGGGCACCCCGATCCTCGGCATCAATTGCGGGCACGTCGGATTTATGACCTCGCTCGGATCCGATGAGATGGATCTGCTTGCGTCCTTACAGAACACGCATTTTCGCATCGAGGAGCGTATGATGCTCTGCGTGCGTCACCGCGGCAAAGAGTATCACGCCTTAAACGAGGTTTGTGTCAACAGCAAAAACTCTTGTACGCTTTCGGCCTTCGATGTTTCCGTGGACGATATTTACATCGGTCACTATCACGCAGACGGCCTGATCGTTGCGACTTCTACGGGCTCCACCGCCTATTCGCTTTCGGCGGGCGGCGCCGCCGTGGATCCGCGGCTTGACTGCATTTGCATCACCCCGATCTGTCCTCATTCGCTTCTGCGCGCCCGTCCCATCATCGAGCCGCCGACGGCAAAAGTGGTGCTCAGTCACATCACTTCGAGCAAGGACGACGAGGCCGTTTTGTGCGTGGATGGCCGCAAGGAGATCGAGCTCGGGGACGATCCCGTGGAGATCACCCGAAGCGAGCGTATCACGCGCATCCTGATGCCGAAAGAGCATCATTTCTGCAACGTACTTTACAGCAAATTTTTCGAGAGGAATTGAGTATGGCATCCATTCGAGTTCGCAGACAGGAAAAGATTATGGAGTTCGTGCGTTCCCGCAACATTCAGACGCAGGACGAACTCTGTGAGCTTTTGACCGATTCCGGTTTTTCCGTCACACAGGCCACCGTCTCCCGCGACATCAAGGAGCT
>JAZRZY010000162.1:0-2387 GCA_045601605.1 Eubacteriales bacterium | reverse complement strand
CGACGACAGCGCGCCGAAGAACGCGCAAGCGCTCACTTCAAGCGAGCGCGAGCTGATCGACACCTGGCGCACATTGGACACCAGAGGCCGCAGCAAGTCGGAGGCCAAGCGGTCTTAGGAAGACAACTGGGGCTATCAACTCCTTGGCTCACAGAACGACATGGCTACGATCCGACTTCGGCGACGACAGCGCGCCGAAGAACGCGCAAGCGCTCACTTCAAGCGAGCGCGAGCTGATCGACACCTGGCGCACATTGGACACCAGAGGCCGCAGCGCCGTCCGAGCGCTCCTGCTGCACGAGGCTTCCCTTGAAGAGAACGAGACCGCCGCCGAAATGCCCGCGTTCACGCCTGTTCTTCGCCGCCTGAAAGTTTACGACTTCCCCGCCGCAGCCGGTGCCGCCCTGCCCCTGCACTCCGAGGATTACACTTGGCAGGACGCCCCCGACGCGCCGCGCGAGGCAGACTTCGGCATCCGCATCAGCGGCGACAGCATGGAGCCCGTCATCGCCGACGGCTCCGTGGTATGGATCAAGCAGCAGGAGGCCATCGGCGAAGGCCAGATCGGTATTTTCCTGCTCAACGGCGAAGCACTTTGCAAAAAGCTCGACCGAAGCGGAAGACGCTGCTTCCTGCTCTCGGAAAATCCCCGCTACGCACCCATCGGCGTACTTGCCGACGACGATTTGCGCGTGGTCGGACGCGTACTCTTTTAACTCGCACCTCGAAAGGAACCGCACATGGCACACATCAACCAGCGCGATGCGCGCGAACAACGCCGCCGTAAAAAGCTCTCTTTCCTGCTCATTTTTCTTTTCGTTCCCCTCGTTTTGGCAGGGTATTTCCTCGTTTCCATCCTCTCGCAGAACCTCAACGCGCAGACCGTGGACGAGATCTTGCTGACCGACGAAAAAACGAGCACTCAAATCACGCTGACCGACCGCGAATCCATCACGCTTTGTATGGACGTTCTCGCACGCGCCAAAGCCATCACCGAGAGCGCACGCCCGCTTTCCGAGTACCGTCAGGTGCAATTTGTCTGCTCCGATGAATACACAAAGGAGACGTATCTCTTCTGCTTCTCCGACAGCGCAAACGACACACTGATCGTAAACGAAGAAAACAAGGTCTATATGCTCTCCGCCGAAGACGCAACGGCGCTGATGCTCTCCGACTGCTTCTCCTTTCTCTACCAGACCGAGCCGGGCGCGTTGACGATGACCGTCGGCGAAGAGACCTACTCCCCTGCACCGAGCTACACCTGGCATTACTTCGGCGCGGATGAGACCGAGCAGGAAAAGATCGCGGAGGCCCCCGTTGAAACCTACGAGGTGCGCGGAGTTCTGCCGACCTTCTCCATTGCACTCGAACCTGATGAAACAAAGTTGACCGTCACCGTCGGAAACGACGTGAAAACGGGTGCCGTCGGCGATCTGGCGAGCCTTCTCCCCGCCGAAGGCGGAAAGGCCGAGATGTGCATCACCGCCACCTGGTCCAACCCCGAAGCAGACGGATACTACGGCACCGCCGAATACCGTTTCATCCTGGACTACACTCCTGCGGAGGCGTAAACTTGGCTGAATCCATCTACGCCCCTTCCTATATCAAGGAAGAACTCAATCGGCGAAATCTGCGGATGCAAAAGAAGTTCGGGCAGAACTTTTTGATCTCCCCCGCCGTGTGCGAGAACATCGCCCGCGCCGCACGTGCCTCCTGCGAAAAGAAGGCCGTCTGTCTGGAGATCGGCCCCGGGATCGGCGCCCTGACGATGCGCCTGTGCGAATCCTTCGATCGCGTGGTCTGTCTGGAGATCGACCGAGGGATCTTCCCTTGGCTTACCGAAAATCTCGCCGAAAAATCAAACGTCACTCTTTACAATGAGGATGCGCTCGAAAGCGATCTTGCCGCACGCCTTTCCCCACGCGAGGACGAGGCGCTTTGCGTCTGTGCAAACCTCCCTTACTCGGTAACCAGCCCCCTGATCTTAAAGCTCGTGGAATCCAAACTTCCCTTTGAAAGCCTGACTCTGATGGTCCAAAAAGAGGCCGCCTGCCGCTTTGCCGCGCGGGTAGGGGATGAATCCTACGGCTCTCTTTCCGCCTACCTCGCCTACTACGGGGAGGTCAAGCGCCTCTTTGACGTCAAAGAAGCGAATTTCTACCCCCGCCCGACGGTCACCTCCACCGTCATCCAGATCCTCCCGCACAAAGAAAAACCCGTGCATCCCAAGGACGAAGCGCTCTTCTTCTCGGTCATTCGAGCCGCATTCTCCGCGCGCAGAAAGACCGTTTACAACTGCCTTTCCGCCTCGCTCGGACGCACGAAGGAGGAGCTCTCCGCCGCATTGGAACGCGCCGGGATCGACCCCGCGCGACGCGGGGAGACGC
>JAZRZY010000161.1:0-7163 GCA_045601605.1 Eubacteriales bacterium | reverse complement strand
GAAGATGAACAAGACCCCCTTCGAAGCCCGTTGCCTCGCATACGAAATCGCCGAAAAGACCGAGGGTGCAGCCTGTGACGTCGTGCTCTGCGTGCCCTTCGTCGATCTCTTCCAGGTCAAAGAAGCCATCGCCGGCAGCCGCATCGGCCTCGGCGCACAAAACGTGCATTGGGCAGAAAGCGGTGCTTTCACCGGCGAGATCTCCGCAGATATGCTCGTCGCCTGCGAGACGCAGTACGTGGTCATCGGCCACTCCGAGCGCCGTCAGTACTTCGGCGAAACGGACGCCACCGTCAACGCCCGCACCAAAGCGGCTCTCGCCGCCGGACTGAAGGTCATCCTCTGCGTGGGTGAGACCCGCGAAGAGCGCGAGCTCGACGAGACTCAAGAGGTCATCGAGCGCCAGATCCGTCTCGGCCTCGCCGACATCAGCGCAGAAGCGATGAAGAACGTTATCATCGCCTACGAGCCCGTCTGGGCGATCGGCACGGGTCTGACCGCCACCGCCGATCAGGCACAGGAAGTCTGCGCCTACATCCGCGGCCTGCTCGCCGAGCTCTACGGCACCGAAACCGCCGATTCCACCACCATCCAATACGGCGGCAGTATGAACGCCAAGAACGCCCGCGAACTGCTCTCCATGCCCGACATCGACGGCGGACTCATCGGCGGCGCTTCCCTGAAGCCTGCGGATTTCCTCGTCATCGTCGCCGCCGGCAGCGCAGAAGCCGCCAAGGCATAAACTTTTTCAAAACACCGCCAAAAGAGGACGCATGCGCGCCCTCTTTTGCGCTTTTCTCAACGGAGGCACCATGCCCATCAAGCTTTCCCTCGCCCCGCTTGCGGGTTATACCGACCGTGCCTTCCGCACCCTCTGCAAGGACTACGGTGCAGACCTTCTCTACACGGAGATGATCTCTGCAAAGGCGGTCTGCTACCAAGACCGCAAGACGCAGGACCTTGCCGATTTTGCCGAGCTTGAACGCCCCATCCTCTTTCAGCTGTTCGGCCGTGAGCCGGAGGATTTTGAGACGGCGGCAAAGATCCTTGCCGAAAAATTCTCCCCCGACGGCTTTGACATCAACTGCGGCTGTCCCGTGCCGAAGATCGTAAAAAGCGGCGAAGGAAGCGAATTGATGCGCTCCCCCGCCCTGATCGGAATACTCGTCTCCGCCGCGAAAAAAGCGGGGCTTCCCGTCTCCGTCAAGCTACGCACCGGCATTGACGAGGCGCACAAAAACGTGTTGGATTGTGCCCGCGCCGCCGCCGAAAGCGGCGCCGCGCTCATTGCCGTACACGGCAGAAGCCGCGAGGGCGGCTTCTCCGCCCCGATCGATTACGACTCCATCGCGCGCGTGCGTGAGGCTCTGCCTTACGTGGAGGTTGCCGCAAACGGCGGCATCACAAGCCCAGAAAGCGCACGCGAGACCTTGGAAAAGACGGGCGTGGAACATCTGATGATCGCCCGTGGCGCACTCGGTCGCCCCTGGCTCTTCGACGAGATCCGAAAAGGACTCCGCGCAGAGGCCTTTGAGGCACCCGATCTGTACGACGTCATCTGCCGACACCTCGATCTCGCCTGCACCTTCAAACCCATCTCCCGCGCCCTGCCCGAAATGCGCAGTCAGCTTGCCTTTTATTTCAAGGGGCTCGCAGGAGCCGCGCGCACACGGGAAAGGCTGATGCGCTCCGCCTCGCGGCGCGACATCGACGAAACACTCAAGGAATTTTTCAACCGATGATCTACCTCGACAACGCCGCCACCGCCTTCCCGACGGATGCAGCTCTCGCCGCCTTTGAGGCGGAGGCCCGACTGGGTGCCAATCCCTCCAGCATGCACGCCGCAGGCTTTGCGGCGCACCGCCGGCTGGAGGAGTATCGTCGCACCCTCGCCGAAACCATCGGGGCCTTGCCCGAGGAGATCTGCTTCACCGCAGGCGGAACGGAAAGCGCCAACCTTGCCCTGCTCGGCACCGCCCGCACCCTTTCCCGCCGAGGCAAGCGCATCCTCGTCTCCGATGCGGAGCATCCCTGCGTTTCCGAGTGTACAAAGGCACTCGCCGCCGAAGGCTTTGAGGTTCTCACCATCCCCACCAAGGGCGGCGTGCTTGATCTCGACGCTCTGCGCGACGCGGCAAACGAGCAAGTCATTCTCGCCGCTTTTATGCTGGTCAACAATGAAACAGGTGCCGTCTTTGACGTGCGAGGCGCCTTCGACGTCGTTCACGCCGCCTCGAAAAGCGCCTACTGCTTCTGCGATGCGGTGCAGGCGCACCTCAAGGTTCCCTTCACCGTCAAGGAGCTCGGTTGCGATCTGCTCTCCCTCTCCGCCCACAAGATCGGCGGAGTGCGGGGCATCGGCGCGCTGTACGTCCGAAAGGGCGTTCGCCTCATCTCCCCCCTCCACGGCGGAGGGCAGGAAAAAGGGCTGAGAAGCGGCACGGAAAATACCCCTGCCATCGCCGCGTATGCCGCGGCGGCAAAGGAGGGCTACGACAGCCTCCCCGCGCGGTGCAAAACACTGCAAGACCTGAAAGAACGCTTGAGCGGCAAACTTGCCGCTCTGGAGGGAGTCACGGTGCTGGAGGGCTTTGCACAGAGCCCGCACATCGTCTCCGCTTCGTTTGAAAAATACAAAAGCGAGGTGCTTTTACACCTCTTGTCCGATGCAGGCGTCTCTGTTTCCGCCGGCAGTGCCTGCTCCTCCAAAAAGGGTGCCAAAAGCCCGATCCTGCTTGCCCACGGCCTCAGCGCCGCACGGGCGGATTCCACCCTCCGCTTTTCCCTCAGCACCGACACACGCCCCGAAGAGATCGACGAGGCGGTGCGTGCCCTGCAAACCATTTTGACACAAGGACGGTACAGCCGATGACCTTTGCCCGTTGCATCCTCATCAAATACGGCGAACTCGTATTGAAGGGCGCCAACAAGCGCCGCTTTGAGCGCGCCCTCTCGGACGACATCGCCGCCGCGCTCAGCACAATCGGCACCTACCGCACCGAATATCGCCAATCCACCATGGCTCTGACGATGGACGACGACCGACACACCGAAGAGGCCTTTGATCGCCTCGGACGCGTCTTCGGCATCGCCGCCCTCTCGCTGGCCTACCCCTGCGAAAAAAATCTGGAAGACATCCTCGCCGTCATCCGCAAAAAGATCGTCCCCACCCTCGGCGCCTACCGCACCTTCAAGGCAGACGCCAAACGCAGCGACAAATCCTTCCCGCTGACCTCTATGGAGCTGATGCAGGAAGCGGGTGCCTGCGTCGGCGAAGCGTGCCCCCACCTTTCGGTGGACGTGCATCACCCCGAGGTGACCGTCACGGTGGAGGTGCGCGACCGACTGGCCTTTGTGCACGCCTCGCGCGTCATCGGCGCACGCGGTCTGCCTGCCGGCACGAGCGGCACGGGACTCCTCCTGCTCTCCGGCGGCATCGACAGCCCCGTCGCAGGCTGGCTGATGGCAAAACGCGGCCTGCGTCTGACGGCGCTTCACTTTGAAAGCTACCCCTTCACCAGCGAACGCGCAAAGGAAAAGGTGCTGACCCTCGGCCGAAAGCTCTGCCGCTACACAGGAAAGCTTGACACCTACGTCATCGGCCTGACGGAGCTCCAGCTCGCTCTGCGCGACGCGGTGCGGGAAGAATATTTTACCCTCATCTTGCGGCGCTGTATGCTGCGCCTCGCCTCCCGCCTCGCCAAGGAGCGCGGCATCCCCGCGCTCATCACGGGCGAAAGCCTCGGTCAGGTGGCAAGCCAAACGCTCTCCGCCATGGCCGCAAGCGACGACGCAGCCGCCCTTCCCATCCTGCGCCCCTGCGTGGGTCTGGACAAAGACGAGATCGTGCGCTACGCCCGCACCATCGACACCTTCGAAACCTCCATTTTGCCCTACGAGGACTGCTGTACGGTCTTTGTGCCGAAGCATCCCAAGCTCACCCCCGAGCTTGCCAAGATCGAAGAGGAAGAAGCAAAGCTCGATCTAGACCGTCTGCTTGAAGAAGCCTATCAAAGCCTTGAATACATCCCGCTGAGCGAACACGAATAAAAGGAGTCTATTATGGCAAACCTCAACCTCTCCCACAGAAACCCGTTGAAATCCATTCTGCTCGTTTCTCTTGCCGCGCTTTTCATTCTCGGCAGCACGTGCCTCTTCTCCTGCGAGAATACGCCTGCGGGCGGAAACGCGGGAGGCGAAAACGGCGAAAACGAGCCGTCAAAAACGCCCGATCCCATCGTGATCGAAACCGAGCCCCTGCCCGAAAGCACCTTTGTGAAGAAAGGCGTATACGGGGGATTTGAATACGATCTTTACGAGGACTACGTCACGATCACCCGCGGCGACAACTCCTTGAGCGCCCCCGAGATCCCCGAAACGATCGAGGATACGCCCGTGATGAGCATCGGCGACTCCGCCTTTTCCTCCTGCACCCTGCTGGAGAGCGTCAAGCTTCCGGAGGGCCTGCGCCACATCGGAAAGTACGCCTTCCTTTCCTGCACACTCCTCTCTGAGGTGAAGATCCCCGAAAGCGTACACGAGATCGAAGAGAGTGCCTTTGCCTCCTGTTCTTCGCTTTCCAAGGTGGAGATCTTCAGCGGCGTCAAAACGCTGGGCGTGCACGCCTTCGCCGACACACCCTTTTTGGAGGAGCACAAGGATGAATTCGTCATCGTCGGTGACGGCATCCTCATCGGCTATCACGGCGACATCAGCGCCATTACCATCCCCTCGGACGTGAAAAAGATCGCCTCCCTCTCTTCCTGTGAGATCCTGACCTCCGTGTACATTCCGCAGGGCGTCACCGAGATCGGCGACTTTGCCTTTGCCGGATGTACAAACCTCTCCACGATCCTGATCCCGGACAGCATCAAAGCCATCGGCAAAAACGCCTTTACCGGCTGTGCCATGCTCACCGGCGTGCGCCTCGAAGAAGGCGTCACCTCCCTCGGCGAGCGCGCCTTTTCCGGCTGTGACAACTTAAAGAGTGTCGGCTTGCCCGCCTCTCTGACCTTCATCGGGGAGTATCTCTTTGAGGATACCACCACGCTTGAGACGATCTACGTCGCCCCGAACTCCTTTGCCGAAGAACACTTCAAGGGCACCGAGTACGCCTCCCTCGTCATCGCGGAAGAAGCCTGACGTTCCAAAACAAAACGGACAGAACACGCGTTCTGTCCGTTTTTTGTTTTACCGTTCAGTATTTGCGAAAACACACGAGATCCTGTCTGTTTCCGGTATAGCGGATGGTCTCGTAGCTTGCCCGGATCCGATTTGCGATCTCCTGAAACTCCGGCGGAGACGTGGTATCAAGCACCTCGCTCTCCCCCTTTTGGAAGCTGGCGATCACCGTATCGTGCTCCTGAAGTGCCGCAGAAAGCTTCTCCACCATTCCCTCTTCGGTGAGTGTCTCGAAGTGACCGACGTAGTAAAAACGGCTCTCCGTACACTCCGGCAGGCGATCCAAATGGGCGGTGAAATCCAGCTCGACCGCATCGGAATAGCGCATATGCCACTCCGCGCCCTCCACGGCGTTAACGGCCGCAGTCGGGTCAACGTTGTACCAGACACCGTCAAGCTTTGCCATATTCCAGGTGTGCCCCTCGTCTCCCCGACCGATCTTGGTGAAATCGGTCTTCTTCTCGCAGCACTCGATGCCGTAGATGCCGCAAAAGAGCTGGAATGCATTGGCGTACCCGTCGCAAATGGTCTTCCGCTCCACGATGGCGGAATAGAGGAAATTTTCATCGCTTTCCCGATCGTAGCTTACGTTTTCCCCGAACCAACGGAAAATGGTCTCGGCCTTCTCTGCCTCGGTGGCGTCCTTTGCAAAGTCGAAATCCACCTCAAAGGCGGCCGAGAGTGCCTCCATACGTTTTTTCTCCAACTCCTCGGAAAAGCTGAAGACGTAGATGCGAAAGCCCTCCACCATCGGGGTGGATTCTTCCCCGCCGTAGTAGCGCTCACCCGTGATCAGAAAACGCTCCTTGCCTTGTCCCGTTTCATAGAGATTCTGCTCCAGATGGGCACTGTCCAACGAGAGGAATTCCAAAATCTCGGCGGGGCGAAGCTCTGCCGCCTCCTTGAGCTCCTCGCTGATGAGTATATCCTGATAAGAATGATCCAGCGCATACTGAAACGCGCGGTAGATGAGCTGTTCCGCCTCCGTGAGCGTGTCGTAGTACACCTGACTGTCATACTCGGAGAAAAAGGGCTCGTGATCCTCGATCTCTTCGGCATACACCAGATGTGCCCCCTCGGAGAACGATTCTTCGGCAAACAGGAAACACCCTGTCAAAACCTCCGGAAAAACGGGCTCCTTCTCCTCCTCTGTCGAAGGGCCGAAGATGCCTGCCAAGACCTCACGCAAAAGTCCCTCTGCCTCCGTGCCGACGTTCTCGCAGGAAACAAGGGGAAGCACAAAAATTAAACACGCAAGCACGAGACAGACCGATCTCACACTTCGTTTCACGGGCAAACACCTCCTTTTTTTCATTGTACCGCAAACTGCGCCGTTTCGCAAGAAAAAAACGCCAAGGGGATCCCTTGGCGTTTTTGGCATTTTTTGAATTCGAGATTACATCTCCGCGAAATACTTGATGGTGCGGACCATCTGAGAGGTGTAGGAGTTCTCGTTGTCGTACCAGGACACGACCTGAACCTGATAGGTGTCATCGTCGATCTTGGCGACCATGGTCTGGGTGGCATCGAAGAGGCTGCCGTAGCGCATGCCGATGACGTCGGAGGAAACGATCTGGTCTTCGTTGTAGCCGAAGGAGTCGGAAGCGGCGGCCTTCATAGCGGCGTTGATGGCTTCCTTGGTGACGTCCTTACCCTTGACGACGGCGATGAGGATGGTGGTGGAACCGGTGCACACGGGAACGCGCTGGGCGGCGCCGATGAGCTTGCCGTTGAGTTCGGGGATGACAAGGCCGATGGCCTTGGCAGCGCCGGTGGAGTTGGGAACGATGTTCTGAGCGCCGGCACGGGCACGACGGAGGTCACCCTTGCGATGCGGGCCGTCCAGGATCATCTGGTCGCCGGTGTAGGCGTGAACGGTGGTCATGATACCGCTCTGGATGGGGAAGGTCTTGTTCAGGGTGTCGGCCATCGGAGCGAGGCAGTTGGTGGTGCAGGAAGCCGCAGAGATGATCTGGTCATCG
>JAZRZY010000160.1:0-1804 GCA_045601605.1 Eubacteriales bacterium | reverse complement strand
ACGACGGGCTTGTTTTGCGGTGGGATTACCCTCTTTTGTCAACCTTCGTTTCTTTGATTCTCGTCAAACAGTCTCGACACAACAAACGATTTTCAAATTCATACAGGTTTTGTGTTTGACGGCAAAAAATGCATTTCTCCTCTTTTGCAACCAACAGGATCCCGGCTCTCCTCGGTAAGAAGTCCACCTTTGTTCCGGTCTTCATCAAAAATTCTTCCCGAAGCTGTTTCGGGATCACCACACGCCCCAATGCATCAATCTGTTTCAGCTCAAACACCGCCGCATCAATAATAGGTCAATTTCACCCTTTTGTCAATAGGTCAATCTGCCATAATTAAGGCAAAGGGGTGAAACAGATGTCCAGACTCAAAGACCTCCGCAAGAAGCGCGGATTTACGCAATTGAAAATGCAGATGCTCACGGGCATTGATCAAAGCGACTATTCCAAGATCGAAAACGGGAAGCGTTTTCTGTCGTTGGAGCAATGCCGCCGTGTCGCACAGGCACTCGACACCAGTATGGACTACCTGGTGGGTCTCACCGATGAGGAAAAGCCGTATCCGAAAGCAAAGAAATAAGCAAAGGAGCACGCAAGTCGCGTGCTTCTTTTGTTTTTTATCGTTCTTTTCTTTTCTTTCTTCTTTCGGGAGAAAGAAGAAAGAAACAAAGAAGAAAGCCGAGGTTGGGAAAGGGCAAAAGGGGCATCTTCGGCACAAAACGAGCCCAAACGACGGGCTCGTTTTCCGGCTTGCCGGTCAGAGGATACGCTTTTTTGTTTGTCGCACGCAACCACCCCCCACCGCAAACGGCACCCGCGTTATGGGTGCCGTTTGTGTGTGACGCTGTCTTTTCCTTCTTCTTTACCTTGGCTTTTCTTTGCTTCTTTCTTTTCTCCCGAAAAGAAAGAAGAAGCCCCATATATGCCGCAAACGGCACCCGCAGTTTGGGTGCCGTTTGTGTGTGACGCTGTCTTTTCCTGTTTCTCGTTTCGCTTTTCTTTTGTTTTTTTCTTTTCTTTTCTCGCGAA
This sequence comes from Eubacteriales bacterium, assembly GCA_045601605.1. Lineage (GTDB taxonomy): Bacteria > Bacillota > Clostridia > Oscillospirales > SIG627 > RUG14179. Next base: position 777 of record JAZRZY010000160.1, on the reverse strand, counting down.
AAGAAAAGAAGAGAAGAAAAAAGCTTATCTCTTGACGAAGAACTCCTCGTACCAGACGACAAAGGTGTAGATGAGGTAGATCTTTTTCATGTGGTGAGCGCCGTTCTTGTGTTCTTCCATCAGGCGCTTGAGTTCTTCCGTGCGGAAGAATTTTTCGGCGACCTCGCCCGTGAGCTTCGCATAGACCTCGTTGTAGAATTTCTCCTCGCGCAGCCAGGCGTCCAACGGCGTGGCAAAGCCCTTTTTCTTCATCGTTGCCGTTTTTTTCGGCAGATGCGCGGCGGATGCACGCAGGGCGAGCTTGGTGATGTCCTTTTGTGCGCGCATCTCCTGCGGCAGTCTCATCGCAAGAGCGAGCACCTCGCGGTCGAGGAAGGGCACGCGAAGCTCCAACGAGTGCGCCATACTCATACGGTCGGCCTTCTGCAGAATGTCGTACGCCATCCAGACGAAGATATCCGCATACTGCGTGGCAGTCGGAGAATCCCAACCCTCGCGCTCGGCACGCTCGAAATAGGGCGCGGCAAAGGTTACGGGATCGGGTGCGTCGGAGGTCTGTTTCAGAATGCTCCGGCGACTCTTTTGGGTGTAGTTGTAGTTTGCACGCGGGTAACGCTCAGCGGGCGTTTTCGCGCTTTCGATGAGGAAGTGACTTCCCTTGAAGGAGAAGCGGGAGGCAACGGAGGCCGCGAGGCGGCGGATGGGGCGCGGCACACAGCGCGCAAAGCGCGCCTGATGCCACTCGGCAAGGTACATCGGATAGCCGCCGAAGAGCTC
>JAZRZY010000159.1:0-8107 GCA_045601605.1 Eubacteriales bacterium | reverse complement strand
GAGCTTCTTGCTGCCCGCCCACTCACAGCCCGCGCACACGGCCTCGCGCGTCACACCGGGCACATCCTCCCCGATGAAGATGCGCTGTCCGCACAGTTTGTTGAAAAAGGTGCTTTTGCCGACGTTCGGTCTGCCGACTACTGCCACTACCGGTAATGCCATCAATGTTCTCCTAACAATTTGAAAACGATATCGTCGCCGTTCTCCACGGGGATCACGGGAAGACCGATCTTCTCGGACAGTTCCGCAAGGCTGATACCATCCAAGAACAGATCTCGCTCAAAGCGAAGTGCGGATGCGGGGATGAACACCTCGTCGTAACGGGCAAGATCCACACGCTTTGCCGCAGAGAGAAAATCACTCCCCGTCAAAAGCCCCGCCACGGTGACGCTTTTGCCGTAAAACTCATTCTCCACGGCAAGCACCGTGCAGGTGACTTTTGTCTGTCCTTCCAAAATACGTTCGACGGTCGCGCGCAAAAAGTCTGCGGCGGCAACGCCCGTCATCAAGAGGACGCGGCGCGCCTTCGGGGGAAGCTTCCGCGCCTCGGGCAAAGCAAAAAGGACGTCCTCCTCCAAGCTTCTGAGAAGCCCGACACCGTTGTCAAGCTGGGGATAGCCCTCGTAATATTCTGCCTCCGGCAAGGGGCGACGGGCACGGATGTAAAACTCGTCTGCCAAAAAAACGCGGCGTTCTCCGTGCTTTTCGTACTGGATCTCGGAAAACGCCTCCACGAGATCGATGACCTCGCCTGCGCTTTCACAGTCATAATCGTTCAGAGGGGCGAGTCCTTCGCGGAACCGAGTCAACCCCGCCGGAACGACGGCGATCGACTGCACCATTTCACCGAGGGAAACCAAATCCTTTAACGTTTTCGTGAGTGCTTCCCCATCGTTGATGCCGCGGCAAAGCACGATCTGGCAATTGAGCAAGATGCGCTGACTTGCCAAAAAGCGCAGCTGATCCAAAATGGCGCCCGCGTCGGGATTCGCCAGCATCTGCACGCGCAGATCGGGATCCGTAGTATGTACCGAGACGTTCACGGGCGACAAGCGCAGACGCGCGATGCGGGCAAGCTCCTCTCGGTCGCAGTTGGTAAGCGTCACGTAATTGCCGTGCAAAAAGGACAGGCGGGTATCGTCATCCTTGAAATAGATGGTCTCACGCATACCGCGCGGGTTCTGATCGATGAAACAGAAGATACAGTTGTTTCGGCAGGTTCGCTCCTCATCCATCAGGTAGGTGGAAAAGGACAGACCGATGTCGTCATACTGTTGCTTGTCGATGGTGACGGTCACGGGCGTCTCGCCGCGCAAAAGCGACAGGCTCAAGCGGCACTCGGTGACGAGAAAGCGATAGTCCAGCACGTCGATGACGGTTTGCCCGTTGATTGCAACGAGCAGATCTCCCGCGACGATACCGGCGCGTTCTGCCGCAGAAGCGGCCTCCACCCCGATGATGCGAATCATAACTTCTCCTCAAAAACGAAAAAAGATATATCGCCAAAGCGCTTGCGCTGCCCTGGAGACATATCTTTTTTGCTCTGTTTGCAAATTACTTGTCTTCCTTTTCGATGACGACTTTGCCATCGTAGCTGCCACAGTTGTCACAGACGCGGTGGGGCAGGATCTTCTCGCCGCACTTTGCACAAGTGGTCAAAGCGGGGGTAGCAAGCTTGGAAACGCTTGCGCGACGGGAGTTCTTTCTCGCATGCGAGGTTTTCTTCTTCGGGACTGCCATTGGTCTTTACACCTCCTTATAGATGCTACTCATGGAAAAACTCAGCTAAGCCCGCAAGACGCGGGTCGGGCGGTGCCTTGCAGGAGCAAGGTGCCTCATTCAAGTCCGAGCCGCAATAAGGGCAAAGGCCCTTGCAGTCCTCGGAGCACAGATGCTTCAACGGAAGATTCTCACACAACCCCTCGTACGCGAGGCACTCAAGGTCGATGACGTCGTTCTCGGCATAGACCACCTCACCCTCGTCCTCCTCCTCGGGAGAGACCTTGGTGACGGGGCGATCCAGGGAAATCCGAATGGTGCGGGTCAATTCGCCCAAGCAACGATCGCACCGTGTGCCGTAACAGATCGTAATTTCTGCCTGAAATTGCAACACGCCGGAGTAATCCGAAACGCTCCCCTCGGCGGTCACTTCTCCGCAGATCTCAAGCGGCGAAAGCGAAAACTTCGGGAGAAACGAGCGGGAAAAACAGACCTTGGTCTCCCTCCCCTGAAAAAGGTTCTTCAGGTCGAGAAACGCGCTGTTTTCCGTGTGTTTTTGTGCTTCAGGCATAGTAATCCCTTTTTTAGCGTGCATATCATTATACACAGTCATTTACGGTTTGTCAAGTTCTTTTTCTTCCCCGTTTTTGGCGAGAATGCGGGTGAGAATCGGGGCATTTTTCTGCCGCAAAGCGGGGGCGGCAAGCACGGCGCCGACGGCAAAAAACAAAAGAAGTGCGCCGAGCGCCGAAAGCAGCGCGCCCATCGCCTCGCCCAGAAGCGGCATCAGCACAAGACAGAGCGAAACGCCGCACAAAATCGGAAGGACGAACAAAGACAGGCTGTACCAGACGACCGCCGAGGACCGAAGCTCGATCTCCACCCGATCCCCCACGGAGAGCGCAAGTTCGCTTTGCAACGTGATGACTTGGGGCTTTTGCCGTCTGTTGCAGGCGCCGCAGGGAGTGCTGCAACCGTCACAGGAGGCATCCGCCAACACGACGGTGACCTCCCCGTCCCGCAAGGATTCTACGATTCCCGTGCGGGTCATTTGTAGAAGGTGACGTCCACCGTCACGGTATCGATGACGTAGCAATAAGACCGATCTTCCTCCGCCACGGAGAGCGTGACCTCCACGGGGAAGGTCCCCTCCAGCTTGTGTCCGGACAGGTTGATGGAGGCTACAAGCGAATCGGCACCCACCTGAGGCAGATAATTGTACTGCGTGCGAACGTTGACGTCGATGCTGTCCGAAGCAAAGCGGTACTGCAATTCCTCGGGGGCGGTGACGATCACGTTATCCCCCGAAAGATCCAAGCTGACGCGCGTCGTCGTGATGCCGGAAAGAACAGCATTTGCCGTATATTGGATCGTGCCCTCGGGGAAGGTGAGACCGTCCGGCACAGGCACCGTTCCGGAGAAGGTGCTGTACTCGCTCTTCATCTCCGCGGTGGTGAGGCTCTTCGCCACCACCTCGGTGAGTGCTTCGATCTGCTCGGGCGGCCCCTGCACCGTGACGTGCGAGGGGGTAACGGTCTGTGTGACGCGCTCCGCCTCCAGCAAGGTAGAAACGTCAAGCACGAGCGGAACGGTCTTTTCTTTGTACAGCGTATAGCTGATGGTGATGGTGTTCTGCGACGGGACGAGATAACGATCCGTAACCTCGTTTCCATCCTTATCCACAAAGCGAAGCGGCACGGTCTTGACGATGTTCTCCTTCACCTCGCCGAGATCCACAAGGCACTTCACGCCGTGCAAACGATCGACCACGGCCTGCGGCCCCTTGACGGAGATGCTCTGCACGGAATAGGTGCGCTTGAGCTGAACGTTCTCTGCCACCGTAAACGTCTCTTCGGGTGTGAGAACGGGAACGGTCACGGTCTTTTCCACGTCCACGTCCACGCCCAGATCGGTCGGAGAAACGGCGACGACCTCCGTGCCTGCGGGCGGGCTGACCTGAATCTTTTTCGTATAGGAGCCGGCGGATGTGATATCCGTCAAATCCACTTTTGCCGAGATATCTTCTTCATCCAAGGCGTTGAGCGTGCTGAGTTTGCCGCGCAGGGTGACATCCACCGTGGTGTCATAGCCGGACAAGAGGGAGAAGCCGTACGTGCCGGAGAGCGTATCCATACCCGTAAACTTCACGGGAACGGAGGTGAAAACGCGCTGGCTTGTGGGGCTTTCCGTAGAAACAACGTAAAGCCACAGACCGCACGCAAGCAGCACGGAAAGGATGAGTGCAATGACGTTAAAGCGACGCACGGATGTCTGCGGAGTCTGCTTCGAGAAAAGCGGCTTCATTTCTCCACCTCCTCATCGGACTCTTTCTTCCCTTTTGCCGAAAACAGAGAACGAATGCGGCGGGGCAGGCGCGAGTCCTTCCCTTCCTCCTCGCTGCGGAAAAGGGCTAAAAGCTCGTTTTCCAAGGTGTACTGGTCAAAGCCGCGCACGAGGCGACCGTCGATGGCAAGCGAAATGATCCCCGTCTCCTCGGAGACGACGATGACCACGGCATCGCTGATCTCGGAGACGCCGAGGGCGGCACGATGACGGGTGCCGAGGTGACGATCCACCTCCGGATTGGAGGAAAGCGGCAAAAAGCAGCCGCAGGCAAAAATGCGACCGTCGCGCAGGATCATGGCGCCGTCGTGGAGCGGCGCCTTGTTGAAAAAGATGTTGCGAATCAAGGGGGCGGTGGCATCCGCATTCAAAACGGTGCCCGTGCGGATCTCATCGCCGAGACCCGTCTTGCGCTCCAACACGATGAGCGCACCCGTTCTGGTGGCGGCCAGTTCCCCGACGGCCACGCAGACTTCTTTGAAGGTGTTTTTGATCTCTTCGTCCGACTTGGACTCCACAAGCTTTCCGAAGCCCGCAAAGGAGCTACGCCCCATCTTCTCCAGCACGGATCGGATCTCGGGCTGAAAAATGACGATGAGTGCGAGCACGCCGACGGAGACGATCGCCTCCAAAATAAAGCTGATGACACGCATCTGCAAAAGATTGGACAGCAAAAGGGCAAGCACCAAAAAGACTACGCCCGAGGCGAGTTTTCCGGCGCGGCGGTCACGGAAAAACGTGATGAGATAATAAAACAGAACCGCCACAAGGAGAATATCGATGACGTCCATCACCGTGATGGACTGAATCTGACTCCAAAGAAACGCAAACACTTCTCTGATGGAATCCATAAGCTCCTCCTTTCGCTCCTTTTTCTTCGAGGCAGACTCTGCCTCTACGCTTTAATTGTAGCATATTTCATGCACACTTGCCAAGTGTTTTTTGCCAAAAAATCCTCAGAGATCCAAAATGCGATAGTTGTTTTCCAAAAACGCTTCCATTTCCTCTGCCGTCAACGCGCGCAGAGCGAGAAGCGCCGTGTAATAAATCTGTTTTGCAACAAGCTCTGCACGGTCGGTCTGTGCCCCGGCAAGCTTCTCGCACACGGGACAGGAAAGGTTGATGCAAAAACGCTCGCCGCCGGGAAGCTTCATCTCTTCTCCCTGCGCGGCACGGTATGCACGCATCAGATCCGCAAAGCGGCGCTCGTTCTCGCTGGTGACGAAAAGCGCGGGGGTCTCCGTGTTTTCCAATCGCACAAAGGACAGCGGAACCTCGCCGAGAAGCGGGGCGAAAAGCGCGCGCAAGGACTCATTTTCCTCCGCATCCGAAGCGGCAAAATCGTCGGGATCGCTGTCCACGCGCACAAAGGTGACGCCTTCCTCTTCCTGTTCCAAAAAGGAGATATACTGCGCGTCCAGCACACCCGGAAGCACCAAAACGCGGTTCCCCTTTTCACGGGCGAGACGCACGTACTGCGCCTGACGGGTGCTGTCGGTGGTGTAATAGATCTTTTTGCTCTCCGTCTCGGAAAGATACTCGCTCACGGAAAAATAACCGTCCTCGGTATCGGGAAAGAGTATCAGGTCTCGCACGCGGGAAAAGAACTTGGCATCTTTGACAGCGCCGTACTGCAGGAAGGGACGCAGATCCTCCGAAAAGCCCTCGAACGCGCTCCGATCCGAGCGGAAAAGTTCGGAAAGCTTGTCGGCGACCTTCTTTGCGATGTGCGCGGAAAGCTTCGAGACATAGGGGCTGTTCTGCAAGAACGAACGGGAAACGTTCAGCGGCAGCTCGGGACAATCAAGCACGCCCTTCAAAGAGAGCAAATACTCGGGCACGACCTCCGAAATGTTATCTGCCACGAACACGCGGTTGTAGAAGAGCTTGACCTCTCCCTCCATAGAATCGTAGCGGTGATTCAGGCGCGGGAAATAGAGGATGCCCTTGAAATTCAAAGGATAGTCGGCATTTAAATGCACCCAGAACAACGGCTCCGAGCCATATCCGAACAACTGATGGTAAAAGGAGCGGTAATCCTCCTCGGAGACCTCCGAAGCATTCTTCAACCAAAGCGGAGACGTCTCGTTGATGGGGGCGGGCTCCTCTTCCTCCTTACCGGATTCAACAAGGTAGATGGGATAGGCGAGAAACGCGCAATACTTCTTTAAGATCTCCAGGCACTTCTCACGCTTTAGGTACTGCGCCTCCTCCTCAGTGACGTGCAGGATGACCTCGGTGCCGCAGGAGGAAAGCTCACACTCGGAAAACGAAAAGACGCCTGCATCCGTACACGTCCAATGCACGCCCGCGGCATCGGTATAGCTCTTGGTACGGACCTCGACCTCAGACGCGACCATAAAGGCAGAATAAAAGCCGAGCCCGAAATGACCGATGATGCCGTCGCCGCGCGCCTCTTCCCCCTCGTATTTTTCGATGAACTCCAGCGCACCCGACAAGGCGATGCGATTGAGGTAACGATCCACCTCCTCGGCAGTCATACCGATGCCGTTGTCGCGCACCGTCAGAGTCTTGTTCTCCTCGTCGAGCTCCACCGTGATGCGGCCTTCCTCCCGCTTCTCCGCTTCGCCGAGCGAGACGAGGCGACCGAGCTTAGTGATGGCGTCCGATGCGTTGGAGACGATCTCACGCAAAAAGATGTCCTTATCGGAATAGAGCCAACGCTTGATGATGGGGAAAATGTGTTCTGTGGTGACGGAAATTTCACCTTGGTACTGTTTTTCTTGCATATTGTTCTCCTACATATTTACCGAGAAAGACCGCCGGTCTTTCGTCCGAGCGGTCTTTTCATCCTTTGGGGTCAAGCTTCTGCAGAAAGACGCAGAAGATCGATGGCGCATTCGCACGCCTGTCTGCGCACCTCGTGCCGATCGCCCGAAAAACGGCGCTTCACGCACTCGCAAAAGTGCTCCCCGGCGACGGCGAAATACACCGTGCCGACGGGGTCTTTCTCCGTTCCTCCTCCCGGACCGGCAAAGCCCGTCACGGAAAGAGCCAGCGAGGCACCCGAAGCGGCCTTGGCGCCGAGTGCCATCTCACGCGCACAGGCGGCGCTGACCGCCCCCTGCGTGCCGAGCGTCTCAGGCTTCACCGAGAGCCATTTCTCCTTCATCCGTTCATCGTAGGTGACGAGTGTACCCAGAAAAACCTCCGAGGCACCCGCAATCGAGGTGAGACAGGCGGCGATCATTCCGCCCGTACAGCTTTCCGCCGTACAAAGCGTGATCCCGCGCTCACGGCAGAGCGCGATGAGAGAGGCAGCTTTTTCCTGCATCAGGAATTGAAGATGGTGGAAACGGGCAGTGCTTCATAGACGCGCACAATGGCTTCTGCGAAAACCTGACCGACCGAAATGGTCTTGAAGTTGGGAAGTTTTTTCTCCTCGGGCAATTCGATGGTATCGAGGAACACGAATTCCTTAAAGGGGGTGTCCTTGATGCGCTCGATGGCGGGACCGGAGAGAATGGGGTGGGTGGCGCAGGCGTACACTACCTTCGCGCCGCCGATGTCCAGAAGAGCCTTTGCGGCATTGCAGATGGTGCCGGCGGTATCGACGATGTCATCCACGAGGATGCAGGTCTTGCCCTTCACGTCACCGATGATGTTGCACACCTCGGACACGTTGGCGCGGGCACGGCGCTTGTCGATCATGGCGATGGTGGTGTTGCAGCGCTGTGCAAAGGCACGGGCGCGTCCGACGCTGCCGAGGTCGGGAGAGACGATGACGACATCGTCCATTTTCCCCTCGAAGGACTCCATAAAGTAAGAAGCAAGAATGGGTGCGCCGAGCAGGCCAGCGGCGCCACCTTTGTGCGCTACGGCGAAACCTGCGTCCTGGTCACGGCCACCGTGGCCGATACGCCCCGCCCGGGCATCGATTTCTTCCCCCTGAGCGTGGACTTTGAAGAGAAGCTGTATCCCGTGTGCCACATCCCCGGCTCCTGGAACCGTCGCGAGGGCCGTCCGGCGGAGAAGGCCATACTGACCTGCCGCCTGATCGACCGTCCCCTGCGCCCCCTGTTCC
>JAZRZY010000158.1:0-73696 GCA_045601605.1 Eubacteriales bacterium | reverse complement strand
TCCATTGCAATGTACGAGGGCGAAATCAATATGGTGATCCACGCCGCCGGCGGCGAAGCCGACGTTTACGTCACCGAGGAAGACATTACGATCGTATTGCAAGATCGGGGGCCCGGTATCCCCGACGTCCGTCTTGCGATGCAAGAGGGGTATTCCACCGCCCCCGAAAACATCCGCAACCTCGGTTTCGGTGCGGGAATGGGACTCCCCAACATGAAACGTTACACCGATGATATGCAGATCGAGACCGCGCTCGGAAAAGGGACAAAGGTCACGATGAAAGTTGCTTTGAGGTAAATCGTGGGCACATACCAACACTCGGTTTCTTTAGATGTATCCAAATGCAAAGGGTGCACAACCTGTCTGCGGCATTGTCCGACAGAAGCGATCCGCATCCGTGATCGTCGCGCGGTCATTTTGCCCGAGCGTTGCATCGATTGCGGCGAGTGCATCCGCGTTTGCCCGCACAAAGCAAAAAAAGCGAACTATAACAAATTCGACGATCTTACCAAATATAAATATAAGATCGCACTCCCCGCTCCGACTCTTTACGGTCAGTTTGACAACTTGGAGGATGTTGATTACGTTCTGCAGGGTCTTCTCGACCTCGGATTTGATGACGTTTTCGAGGTCTCGCAGGCGGCAGAGCTTGTTTCTGCTTACACGAGACGCTATTTGAAGCGTTCCGATGTCCGAACTCCCATCATCAGCTCTGCCTGTCCCGTAGTTGTCCGACTCATCAGCTTGCGCTACCCTGAACTGTGCGACCGCATTATGCCAATTCTCCCGCCGATGGAAATTGCTGCGATTTTGGCGCGCGAAAAGGCACACGAGGAGCACCCCGAGCTGAAAAACAGCGACATCTGTGTTTGCTTTATCTCACCTTGCCCCGCCAAAGTGAGTTATGTAAACAACGGTTTCCCCGGCAAAAAAAGCAACGTGGATATGGTCCTCTCCATCAGCGACGTATATTTCGCGCTCCTCAGCGTAATGGATCAACAAAAAACGCCTCCGCCCGTCTCGCGTTCCGGCATGATCGGGATCGGTTGGGCATCCAGCGGCGGCGAATCATCCGCCATTTTCAACGATCATTACCTTGCTGCCGACGGCATTGACAACGTGATCCGCGTACTGGATCAAATCGAAAACGGCAATATGCCGAATCTCGATTTCATCGAGCTCAATGCGTGCCCCGGCGGCTGTGTCGGCGGAACGATGACCGTCACCAACCCGTACGTTTCCAAGGCGCGTCTCCAAACTCTGCGCCGATATCTGCCCGTCTCCCGCAACTGGCTTTTCAACAACGAGGAAGAAGGCAGCGATTGGATCCCCGATCAATATTTCTTCGAGGAGCAAACAACGTATCAGCCCTGTTCACAGCTTTCCGATGACCGCAGCGAATCGTTCAAAATGATGGCTCGCATCGAAGCTTTCAAAAAACGCTTGCCCGACATTGATTGCGGTTCTTGCGGCTCCCCGACTTGTCACGCCTTTGCGATGGACGTCGTTCGCGGCGAGGCAAACGAGAACGACTGTGTCATTTTAATGAAGGAAAAGTTGGAGAACGCGCAAATTGTGAAGGAGAGTTCACCCGATGACCCTTCGTGAAGTAATTGAGAAGAGCAACCTCTCCCCCCTTTACGTTTGCGATGAAAACCGCACCGTGAACGGAGCCTACGTCGGAGACTTGCTGAGTTGGGTGATGGGACGCGCGGAAGCCGACAACGCTTTCTTGACCATTATGACAAACGTTAACGTGATTGCCGTTGCCTCGCTCGCAGAGCTTTCCTGCGTTGTTTTTTGCGAAGGTGTCAACGTTCCCCAAGAGGTACTCGACGCCGCAAAAGAAAAACAGATCAACTTGTTGACAAGTGATCTTCCGACGTTTGAAACGGCACTTTCACTCTCCTTTCTCAACACATGAAATCCTATTATTACGATCTCCATCTCCATTCTTGCCTCTCTCCTTGCGCAGACGACGATATGACCCCCGCGACCATTGCCGGAATGCTCAAGCTTGCAGGAATTGAGATCGCGGCGCTGACCGACCACAATACGACACGCAACTGCCCCGCTTTCTTTGAGGCCTGCCGTGCGTACGGAGTCATCCCGATTGCAGGGATGGAACTGACCACCGCCGAAGAGATCCACGTCGTCTGCCTTTTCCCCTCGTTGGAGGCTGCCTCTCTCTTTGAAGATCAACTCAAAGAAAAACGCATCAACGTAAAAAATCGCCCCGATCTGTTCGGTCACCAATGGATCATGAATGCAGACGATGAAATCATAGGCGAAGACGAATTCTTGCTTTCCGCCGCTACCGCCCTTTCCCTCGAAGAGGCATTCGATCTCGTAAACGAACACGCAGGAGTATGCTATCCCGCGCACATTGATCGTGAAAGCGGCGGGATCATCGCCATCCTCGGCACACTTCCGGAAACGCCCGCTTTTTGTGCGGTTGAATTCAGAGATCTGAAAAACGTACCCGAGTATCGCTCCAAGCACACCTTCCCGCATCTCGTGCTTTCCTCCTCCGACTCGCATTTTTTGACCGGAATTCCGGATGCAAGCGTGCGAATTGCATTGGAAGGCAAAACGGAGAACGAAATTGCCCAAAGCCTCATTCGCACGCTCAAGGGCAAGTCAGGTGCATAAATTTATGAAGGAACTTTCACTCAACATCTTAGACATCGCCGAAAACTCGGTTCACGCAGGCGCATCACTCATCGAACTCTTTTTGACCGAAGCCGATAACAAACTGGAAATTCTCATTCGCGACAACGGTTGCGGAATGAACGAAGAGACGGTGCAGCGCTTGAGCGACCCCTTCTTCACCACACGCACCACGCGGTCCATCGGACTTGGGATCCCGCTTTTCAAAATGGCCGCCGAGCAAACGGGCGGCACTCTCACCATCGAATCCACCACGGATGAAACGAGCCACGGCACAGAAGTGTGTGCAACATTTTACACCGATCACCTCGACTGTGCCCCGATCGGCGATATGATCACCACCCTCTTAACGTTGATACAAGGCTCGGAAGCAATCGATTTTCACTTTTTACACAAATCACCCGACGGTGACGTGGAACTGGACACACGCAAGCTTCGCGAGGTTTTGGGCGACGTTCCCTTAAATCTTCCCGACGTATTGCTGTGGATCCGTGAAAATTTAACGGATCAATATAACAATCGTTTTCAAAAAAATTAAGATACACAGAAAGGAAAACAGCTATGAAATCTTTGGAAGAATTGGCAGCCATCCGCGACCGTATGAAAGGCAGTGTCATCCTCCGCGAGGGACAAAATGACATTCGCATCGTGGTTGGCATGGCTACCTGCGGCATCGCAGCGGGCGCACGTCCCGTTCTCAATGCTTTTGTCGAAGAAGTGGCAAAGCAGGGCGCCGCAGAAAAAGCAACCGTCACTCAGACCGGTTGCATCGGTGTATGCCGTCTGGAACCCGTGGTTGAAGTCTTCGAGGCAGGCAAAGAAAAGGTCACCTATGTGAAGATGACTCCCGAAAAGGCCGCACGCATTGTCAAGGAGCACATCCTCGGCGGCAAGATCGTGGAGGAATACACCATCGGAAAAGCAGAATAAGAGCTTAAGCAGAAAGGATAGGATCGCAAAATGTATCGTTCTCATGTTTTGATCTGCGGCGGAACCGGTTGTACCTCTTCCGGCAGTAAGACGCTGCAAACCGTCCTTGCCTCCGAATTGGAGAAGCAGGGATTGACCAACGAGATCAAGATCGTCCAGACCGGTTGCTTCGGTCTCTGCGCACTCGGCCCGATCATGATCGTTTATCCCGAAGGAACCTTCTACAGCCGTGTCACGGCCGAAGATATCCCCGAAATCGTGGAAGAGCATCTGCTCAAGGGCCGTATCATTGACAGACTCGTCTATAACGACGTGATCCCCGATGAAGTCAACGAAAAAATCGAGACTTCTCTGAGTGACACCGCCTTCTACAAAAAGCAGGAGCGTATCGTTCTTCGCAACTGCGGTGTCATCAACCCCGAAAACATCGATGAGTATATTGCCATGGACGGCTACGCCGCCTTGGGTAAGGTTCTCACCGAAATGACCCCCGAAGAAGTCATCCAGACGATGAAAGACAGCGGGCTGCGCGGCCGAGGCGGCGCAGGCTTCCCCACCGGTCTCAAGTGGAGTTTTGCCGCGGCAAACGACGCCGATCAGAAGTACGTCTGCTGCAACGCCGACGAGGGCGACCCCGGTGCCTTTATGGACCGTTCCATCTTGGAAGGCGATCCTCACGTCGTGCTTGAAGCAATGGCGATCGCCGGTTATGCCATCGGCGCTACTCAGGGTTATATCTACGTTCGCGCCGAATATCCCATCGCCGTCGAGCGTTTGAACATCGCCATCGAACAGGCACACGAATACGGCCTGCTCGGCAACAACATTTTCGGCACCGATTTCTGCTTTGACATCGGTCTGCGTCTCGGCGCCGGCGCATTCGTCTGCGGCGAGGAAACCGCCCTTCTCAACTCCATCGAATCTCAGCGCGGCGAGCCCCGTCCCCGTCCTCCGTTCCCGGCGGTCAAGGGCCTCTTCGGCAAGCCCACCATTCTGAACAACGTTGAGACTTATGCCAACATCCCGCGCATCATCTTAAACGGCGTGGATTGGTTCCGTTCCATCGGCACCGAGAAATCCAAAGGCACCAAGGTCTTTGCACTCGGCGGTAAGATCCACAATACCGGTCTTGTTGAAGTTCCCATGGGCACTACCCTGCGCGAGATCATTGAAGAAATCGGCGGCGGCATCCCCGACGGCAAGAAGTTCAAAGCAGCTCAGACCGGCGGCCCCTCCGGCGGTTGCATCCCGCCCGGGCACCTCGATGTTCCCATCGACTACGACAAACTGCTTGCAATTGGCTCTATGATGGGTTCCGGCGGTCTCATCGTTATGGATGAAGACAGCTGTATGGTTGACATTGCGAAGTTTTTCCTCGCCTTTACCGTCGATGAATCCTGCGGCAAGTGCACCCCCTGCCGCATCGGCACCAAGCGTCTGCTTGAAATGCTCGACAAAATCACTCGCGGCGAAGGCACCCTTGAAGACATTGATAAGATGGAAGAGCTCTGCCACTACATCAAAGCAAACTCCCTCTGCGGTCTCGGTCAGACGGCACCGAACCCCGTTCTCTCCACCCTCCACTTCTTCCGCGACGAGTACATTTCCCACGTGGTTGACAAGAAGTGTCCCGCCGGCGTTTGCAAGGATCTCTTGAACTTCGTCATCGATCCCGAAAAGTGCATCGGTTGCGGCAAATGCGCCAAGAACTGCCCCGCAGAAGCCATCTCCAAGACCGATTACATTGCTCCCGGCCACAAGCTTCCGTCTCTCACCATCGACACCTCGAAGTGCGTGAAATGCGGCGCTTGCATCGGCAGCTGTAATTTCAAGGCAATCTCCAAACAGTAAGAAAGGAGCCAGAATAGAATGGATATGTTAAATTGCAAAGTAAACGGCATTGAAGTCAGTGTGCCGAAGGGCTCCACCGTTTTGGAAGCCGCCCGTGCCGCCGGTGTGCACATTCCCACGCTCTGCTACCTCAAGGACATCAATGAGATCGGTGCGTGCCGTATCTGCCTCGTCGAAGCTACCGGTGCCCGCGGTCTTGTGACTGCTTGCGTGTGCCCCGTGACCGACGGCATGGAGATTCAGACCAACACCGAAAAGGTACAGAAAGCTCGCAAAACCACCTTGGAGCTGATCCTCTCTACGCACAATAAGAAGTGCCTTTCCTGTGTTCGTTCCACCGATTGCGAACTGCAAAAGCTCTGCCGCGACTACGGCGTGGAAGAATCTTCGTTTGAAGGCTTCAAGCCGGAATTCGAGATCGACGACTCTATGCCCCACCTCGTGCGCGACAACAACAAGTGCATCGTCTGCCGCCGTTGCGTTGCCGCTTGCAACCAGCAATACGTCGGCGTGATCGGTGCCAACAACCGCGGTATCGATACCTCCATCGGTTCCCCGTTTGACCTCAAACTTGACACCACCTCCTGCATCGCTTGCGGCCAGTGTACCGTGGTCTGCCCCACCGGCGCTTTGACCGAAAAGGACGACACGCAGAAAGTCTGGGATGCCATCGCCGATCCGACCAAACACGTCGTGGTCAACACCGCTCCCTCCATCCGTGCCACCCTCGGTGAGTGCTTCGGTATGCCGATCGGCACCAACGTGGAAGGAAAGATGGTTGCCGCTCTGCGCCGTCTCGGCTTCGACAAGGTCTTTGATACCGACTTTGCCGCCGACCTGACCATTGTGGAAGAAGCCAACGAGCTCGTCGAGCGTGTTCAGAACGGCGGCACCCTGCCGATGATCACCTCCTGCTCTCCCGGTTGGGTTCGTTTTGCGGAATTCTACTATCCCGAACTGCTCGACCATCTCTCTTCCTGCAAATCTCCCCAACAGATGATGGGCGCTGTCATCAAAACCTACTATGCCGAAAAGATGGGCATTGACGCCAAGGACATCGTGGTTGTCTCCGTGATGCCTTGCACCGCCAAAAAGTTTGAGATCACCCGAGACGATATGGATGCTTCCGGTTATCCCGATACGGACATCTCCATCACCACTCGTGAGCTTGGTCGTATGATCCAGCGCGCAGGCATTGATTTTGTTGCCCTGCCCGACGAGAAATTTGACAGCCCCCTCGGCGAATCCACCGGTGCGGCAGTCATCTTCGGCGCCACGGGCGGCGTTATGGAAGCTGCTCTGCGTACCGCAAATGATTGGCTCACAGGCAAAGATTCCGATGCCCTTGATTATGAGGCCGTTCGCGGCACTCAGGGCCTCAAGCAGGCAGAAGCCGATATCAACGGTATGAAGATCAAGGTTGCGGTCGCTTCCGGCGCCGCTGCGGCAAAGGTCGTGATGGACCGCGTGCAGGCCGGCAATCCCGACGGTTGGACCTTCATCGAGATCATGGGATGCCCCGGCGGTTGTGTCAACGGCGGCGGTCAACCCCTCCAGCCTGCCCACGTTCGCAACACCTTGGACCTCAAGGCTCTGCGCGCCAAGGTTCTGTATGATGCAGACAGTGATATGCCGATGCGCAAGTCCCACAAGAACCCCGATATCAACAAGCTCTACGACGAGTATCTTGAAAAACCGGGTTCTCACAAGGCACACCACATTCTGCACACCACCTATGTCAAGCGCGAAAAATAATTCTTGATTTTTATCGCTCGCAAATGATATAATGAACGCACACCATAATTTGGAGGTACATCAATGAAAAATCGCATTTTTGCCGCTCTCCTCGCCGCGCTTATCTGCGTCGTTGCTCTTCTGCCGATGACCGCATTTGCCGCTGCCGAGGAAGAAGCCCAGAAGACTCTCCCCCAAGGCTTGACCATCGCCTGCGTCGGTGACTCCATCACCTACGGCTCCGGCAGTGCCAACAACACCGTAAAACCCGGTGATAAGAACGATCTCCAGAACTACCCCGGTCAGTTGGCTACCCTCATCGGCGGCACCCCGAGCATTCTCGGCGCCAGCGAAGAGAATACCAACGTGATCTTCCAGAACGACACTTGCACCATCTACAACGACGGCAAGGCTTCTACCGCCGTTCTGAACGACCCGATTGCAGGCGAGCAGTTTGCAAAAGGTGCTCTCTACGTTCCCACGCTTGTCAACAGCTTTGCACGTACCGATCTCGACGTTGTCGTCCTGATGCTCGGTACCAACGACTCCAAAATCTCTGCCACCCGTGCCAGCGGTAAATACGAGCAGGGCAACTGGGATATCCGTTTCACCGATCACGACAACACCCTCGGCGAAATCAAGAATGCAGATGGCAACACCGTTGTGAAGCCCACTCCCGCCCAGGAATTCGAACTGCGTTATCGCGCAATTCTCGACAAGTACCTCAACATGGAATCTCAGCCCTACGTTTACTGCATGCTCCCGATTCCGTCTCTGAACAACAATGTTGAAAAGAACTACCGCATCAGCGATGAGAATATGCGCGAAGAGATCAATCCCCTCATCACCAGCATTGTGGAAGATCTCCAGGCAGAGGGCAAGCCCGTCGGTCTGATTGATATGCGTGCCCAGTTCCCGGATCCCACCACCGAAGAAGGTGCGGCAGAACTCCAGAAGCTCCTCGTGGATGAAGTACATCCCAACTCCGACGGTTACAAGATCATGGCTGAGACCGTCTATGCCAGACTGCTGGAAGATACGCTTGCGCTGAGTTACGATCGCGCCGATGCCGATGCCGATGCCGTCATCCCGAAGGGTGCAACCGTCTTTGGCTCCGGTACGATCACCATCAAAAACACGCGCGGTCTCTGCACCAAGAACGGTGTTGCCAACATCGGTTGGTCCACCGAGCCCAACGGCGGCGGTACCGTCTATGAAGAGGGTCAGGAAATTGAACTGAACACCGAAACCGGAAGCATTACGCTTTATCCCGTTTGGGGTGAATCTCCTTCCATCCTCCCCATCATCCTCATCGTTGTCTTTGGTCTGATTTTGATCGCCGGCTTGTTTGTGGGCGGCATTCTGATTCTCAAGAAGAATAAGAAAGCATAACATCTATCCAAAAACCAATTCCCGATCGGGAAGCGGGGTTTCTTATCTTGTATGTTTTATAAATTTATGATATAATTAATAAAATCATTAATTGTTAGGGTTTCTTATGAAAAAAACATTGTCTGCACTCCTTTGCGCCCTGTTCTTCTTCAGTTTGACCGCACCCTTCTCCCCCGTGCATGCCGCCACCAAACACATCTTGACCGTCGGAGATTCCATCACCTACGGTTCCTGCTCCGGATCTGAGATCGGGAGCGTCGTTCAGTCGCGCACCTATCAGGGGCAACTCCAAAAATACGTAGGCACGCAATATACTATTTCCAACTGCGGAGTCAGCGGACTCAGCGTTCTGCCGGATCCCGTCTATTTAAAACGCGGCGATACCGCGCTCGCCTATGGTGCCGCGGCCAATCAACGCATCAAAACCGCGCTGACGACCTCTCCCGACATTGTCCTTATCATGCTTGGCACCAACGATTCCAAAAAAACGGTCGGATCCGATGTCGGCGTATGGGATGCCCCTACCGGCGGAGAAGAAAATTTCTATCAAGCATACAAAAAACTGATCCAATCCTTCCTCGATATGCCGAGCAACCCCGAAGTCTATGTGATGTTGCCGCCTCCTACCCTGGAGGAAGGATACCTCAATAGAAGCTCCTATCGCATTTCCAACGAAAACCTTGAAAAATACATCGTTCCCATCACAGAAAACATCGCCGAAGAACTCGGAGTTCGCACGATCGATCTGAGAAGCGCATTCCCGCAACCCAACAATCAAGTCGGCAAGGTCAAGCTCTCCAGACTTCTGATGGATTGTGTCCACCCGAATGCGAACGGCTATGCCTTAATGGCGGAAACGATCGCCAAGGCACTTGGTTTCAACACCGATCTCAGCACCCAAAACAACACGCAGACAAATGCTACGACGCCTGCCACGCCAAGCACTCCCCCTGAGCAAAACACGAATACGACTACACCGAGCACCCCGCAAACCGGCAACGCGACCACACCCGAAGCCACGACCTACCGTATTACCTATGATGCCAACGGCGCAAAAGGCACTGCGCCAACCGATAAGAATGAATATAAAACGGGCGAGACGGCAAAGCTAAAAAAAGCCACGAATCTAAAGAAAAAATCACACGTGTTTTCCGGATGGTGTACAGATCCTAAAGGCGAAGGCAAGCTTTTGAAGAGCCAAAGTTCTCTCACCATCGAAAACAATGACATCACTCTTTACGCGATCTGGACGCCTGTTTACAAGATCGAGTTCGTCTCCTTCCCGAATGAAGTGTTTGAGGAGACTCCCGAGACGATTCAAAACATAAAAACCGGTCGTTCCGTTGCGCTCCCTGCAGAAGAAGATCTGCTGTACGACCGCAACGCCTACTCATTTCTCGGTTGGGCCTTAAGCAAAGACGGCGATCTCTTGAAAGCCGACTCCGTTAAGATCCAAGACAAGAGTCTGAAGGTATATGCGATCTTTGAAGAGATCGTCCAAGAAACAGAAGAGCCGCAAACCGAGTCGGATCCCCCGACAGAGCCTACCGAGCCTCTTGACGATTCCTCTATCCCCAATGCGTTTCCTCGTTTTCTCAACATTCCCCTTGTTTGCCTGATCGGTCTTGCCGTGCTCTTCGTCACAAGCCTTCCCATTTTCTTCATTTGCAGAAAGACGAAGAACTCTTCCAAAAAAGACTCAAGCGAAGAATAAGGAATCCCCCATGTTAAAAGTCACGCTTCGAGATATTTTGTTTTGCATTTGCGCCCTGTTCTTGACAGGGTGCTTTTGCCTGTTTCTGTATCTTGGAATATTTCAAGATACAGGAAGCACCGTAATCGTGACACACAGCGGAGAAGTTCTCCATCAATTACCGCTGAACACCGATAGCACAACAACCGTTTCGGAGGGCGGGCATCAGCTTACACTTCAAATCCAAAACGGATACGCCAAAGTGATCGCCTCCGACTGCGAAGGACAAGACTGCGTCAATGCACCCGCGATCCATCGAGAGGGACAAGTCATTTTGTGCGCGCCGCAGGAGATCTTAATCCGGATCACCTCAGCCGATGCTCCCGATGCCGTGGTGAAATGATGCGCGGCTCACTTCGTGTAGCGCGTTTTTCCGCCTTACTTTGCCTCTGCCTTGCGATCAGCGCGCTTGAAAACATCCTGCAGGGCTTTGTCGTCTTCCCCATTGCCGGCATCAAACTCGGCCTGTCCAACCTTGTCATCCTGTTTGCACTCTCCAAAAAGGAACGGAGCACGCCGTGGATCTTAATGGGCGCAAGAAGCGTTTTTACCGCCCTGCTGTTCGGCAATCCCACCACCCTCTTCTTTTCACTTTCGGGCGGAGTGCTTTCGGTTTTGGCCATGCAAGGCACACTCCCGCTTCTAAAGCACAAATTTTCCTTTTTCAGCATCAGTATCACAGGGTCGCTTGCCTTTCAAACAGGGCAAATCTGTGCCGCGCTCATTCTGTACGGCACGCCGATTCTATACTACTCTCCCATACTCCTTTTTTGCGGAACGCTCACCGGCGCAGTTCTCGGACTCCTGCAAAACATTTTATATGTACGGCTGAAGCCCATAGAAAAATCCGGCGAATAGTTTGCGCGTGCTCTCATATAATTTTGTATGAACACGCCAAATTTCAAAACAAAAAGCCGCGCAGCCGCGCTCTTCTCCACAACCGTGGTGCTGACCGTCACCACGCTCTTTGCACGCACCATCATCGTCTATTACAACGTGTATCTCTCCGGCAAAATCGGAGCGGTCGGTATCGGCGTATTTGAACTCATTATGAGTGTTTACGCCTTTGCCAAAACCGCATCGACTGCCGGAGTTTCTCTTGCCGCCACTCGGATGAGCGCCGAAGAAAACAAGTCCCTCAAATCCACGATGCGAAGAATCCTCGTTTGCTGCTCGGTGCTTGGCCTTTTTTGTGCATTTCTCCTTTGTGTCCTGGCTAAGCCGATTTGCCAAAAGCTTCTCGGCGATCCGCCGGGCGGAATTTTGTCACTGAAAATCCTTGCCGTCTCCCTCCCGTTCCTCTCGATGGCATCCGGATTCGGCGGATTTTTCATTGCGAAACGAAAAATGCGTATGTACGCCCCCGTGCAGATCTGCGAACAGCTCATTCGTGTAGGATTGACGGTCTATCTGCTCGAGCGGTTTTCAAAAGATCAACTCAGTTTTTCCATTTGCTCCATTGCACTTGCAATCACCATCTCGGAGGTCGTTGCTTTTCTGTTTTCATCCGTGTTCTACGTTTTTGTCACAAAAGGGCAAAAACATAGCGATGCAAAGCAGTCGCCCCGCAAATTTCTGCGTGCTTTTTCACGCCTCGCCTTCCCCGTTGGGGGCGGTGCGCTGTTTCGCGCCTCACTCAATACCGTATATAACATTCTTGTGCCTCACGGCTTGAAGAAAAGCGGCTCCACCGCCGAAAATGCACTTGCCGCCTACGGTACCGTGCAAGGAATGGCTCTGCCGATCATCCTGTACCCCTCGGCTGTTATGGGGGCTGTCTCGCTCCAACTGGTTCCGGAAATCGCCGCTCTAAAGCAAGCAAAATCCAAAAAACAGCTTGAGTACGTTGCCACCCGCGTTTTGCGGATGACGATGCTCTTTTCCATTGTCTGCGGAGGAATGATGTTCGTCTTCTCCGATGAACTGTCCTCGCTTGTCTTCGGCACCTCTGAGGCCTCGCTCTATATACGCGCGCTTGCTTTCTTGGTTCCCGTCATGTACTTGGATACGGTCAGCGACGGAATTTTGAAAGGATTGGATTTGCAGATGAGAGTGTTGGGAATCGGAATTGCGGATTCACTTCTTTCGCTGACGCTCATTTACTTTCTCTTGCCGCCCTTTGGCGTGGTCGGATATTTGGTGACGATCTATGCGGGCGAATGCATCAACACCTTGCTCGGGCAGATCGAATTGCGACGGCATCTAAACGTTAGGTTTTCCCTGCTGCGTGACATTCTTCTTCCGACGGGATGCGTGTTTGCGGCGGCAGAGCTTTCCAAAGGCCTGTTTCTTCATCTATCGACACTTGATACGACACTTTCCGTTGTTTGCTGTATCTTCGGCGCCTTAATTCTTTGCGCCTTGATCTTCATTGCAACCGGAGCTTTGAACGGAGAGGAAATTCAATGGGCATGTACTCTTCTGCGCTCAAAAAAGCTCCGCGAAGAGATAAACTGAGGGTTGCGAAACAGCAAATATGACAGCCACGCGCGCACGCCAAGCGCCCAGAAATACAAAAGCAACGCGGAAAATGCCAAGACTCCGGATAAATAGGAAATGAGCGTTGCCACCCAAAACGTCAATTCCGAACGAAGCAGAGCGTTTTTGGCACGCATAAGAGTATCTGCTTGCCCCTGCCGCGCACAAAAGGCGAGAAAAGCGCCGTATGTCTCTGCCACCCAAATCTCACAAAGCAACACCAAAAAAGAAAACGGAAGCAGGGTGAAAAAAGAGAACAGCCCGCGCGGGTTCCACAGAACAAGTGCCAAGCGAAGCACAAACGCTACGACGCTGAAGATTGCCACGCGACGCAATCGAGTACGATCCCACAAAAGAGCCCCGCAAAACAGAAGCGCGCAGCCCAAAAGATCCAATAGAAACGTTAGGTGCGACAAAAACGGAACGAACAGATCAAAGACCTGTTTCAAGACAAACGCTGAAACAGAAGAGGCAAAAAACAGGCGCGCTTCGCGCTTCGCATCCGTTTCAAAAACCAAAAAATAGCGCATACAACCTCCAAAAGAGTTATGTATGCGCTATTTTTATTCTTCCTCGTCCTTCTTCTTGGGCTTTCGAACGCCTTGGTCTGAAAGCGGATTGAACTGCATGGCATCTCTCATCTGAGAATCGCTTACATGCGTATAGATCTGAGTGGTATTCAATTGCTCGTGTCCCAGAATATCCTTCAACACGCGCACATCGACGTTTCCCGTGGAGTACATCAAGGTTGCTGCAGTATGGCGCAATTTATGCACTGAATAGTGCCCCGCGGACAAGCCGGCAAGGTTGAGATACTTTTGTACCAAGAGCTGCACCCCTTGATGCCCCAAACGATTCCCGCTCCGATTGAGAAACAAAGCATCCTGATCGCGGCTTTTCATTGAGCGCCGAAGAACAAGATACTCCGAGAGCGCGGCGCGACAGGCATCGTTGAGGTAAAGCACTCGTTCTTTGGAACCCTTACCAAGCACGCGGATCCAAGAAAGATCATCCGCAAGGGAGGAAAAAGAGAGGCCGCAGAGTTCCGCAAGACGCATTCCGCAATTTAAAAAAAGCGTTAAAATCGTGTAGTCACGCAAACGATTCTCCCCGCCGTTTTCCGCAGCAGTCCGAAGCAAGCGTTTCGACTCTTCCAACGACAAATACCGCGGGAGTGCCGCTTTGACCGCGGGTGAATCGATTTCTTTGGCGGGATTATCCGTCACCTCGGGGTGATGCTTGACCATATATTTATAAAACACGCGCAAAGCACAAAGCTTTCTGGCGCGCGCCTTTGCGCCGTTTTGCTTTTGAGACGCCACGTAGAGCAGATACTCATAAATATCAATTTGGCGCACCGCCGCAACGTCCTGATACCCCAACTCCTCCGTTGAGCGCTCGTCCCCTTTTTTCGAAAGGTACCAACGGAAAAAGCCCTTTAAGTCAATGATGTAGTTATAAACCGTCAGAGCAGAGGCGTTCTGGATATTCATTTTGTAAGATGCAAATGCGGCAAACGGTTCACAAAGCGATGAATAGTCGATCATAGTATCCTCCAACTATATAAAATTATACCATAAATCGCTTATAAAGGCAAGAAAAGTCTTGTCTTTTTCAGCAAAGAAAGGTACAATGGTAAAAGAACAAGTCACCCCACCCAAAAGGAACTGTAAAATGCGTTTTTTTAAGTATTATCTGCCTTTGATCTTCAAATTGATCGGCACCCAAATGATCATTTCCCTTCTGTCCATGATGCTGTACGGTACCCTGTCGGACATCCCCGTGCTGCTGATCATCGGAATGACGCTTGCGCTTTGCATTTATTATTACTTGCAGCACCGCACCGTTTGGGAACACGCGTGCAAAGAAAGCATGAAGCACCCCGACCTGCAAATGCACATCGGTCCCGTCACCGGACTTTTAGTGGGACTTGCCTCCGGCATCCCCGCGTTTCTCTTAAATTTGGTTCCTGTTATTTGGCCGATGACGATCATTTCCACCGGCACCAATGCGGGTGATATTTCAACCGGTTTTTCTTACCTTTGCTATACGATCGGAAAATTCCTGTTCAACGGACAATACATTGCAATCATTCACTCCTTTTTCCCGTTGGTTGAAGTTGAGACCAAGGGAGGCGAAGTTGTCGCGCAAAACGGCGCCAACATCCTCGCCTCCGTCCCCTATTATTTGCTGACGATTCTGCCCGTAGCATTCATTTGCTGGTTCTCCTATTGGCTCGGGCTCAAAGATAAGACCATTCTCGGTTGGTTGAAACTCGATCACCTCTTCCAAGCAAATCCAAAGAAAAAAGAAGATCGCCCCGCAATGAAAAAGTGATTCATTGATTTCATCTCCGGCTCATACAGTGGTCTGAGGTGAAAACAATGAAACGATACCAAGAAATCCCTTTTCGCGTCGGCATCACGCTGGCTTTGCTCCTGTTTTTGATTTTTTCCATTCTTTTTCTCTACGTTTGTACGAACATATTTCATTCGTCAAACGAACTCCCCTACCGTGCCGCCGTTGTGCTGAGCGAATTTGATTATCAAGTGCAAAAGGTCGTGGTTCTGGACGCAGGCCACGGCGCACACGATTCAGGGGCACAAAGTGCAGACGGCATTTTAGAAAAAGATCTCAATTTAGCCATTGCTCAAAAAATCGGTGTCTTTCTCTCCTTTTACAACGTTGACGTCATATACACCAGATACGACGACACGCTCCCGAACCTGATTGACAACACCTCGAAAAAGCGCGGGGAAATCCTGTCCCGCGCAAAAATTGCCGAGGATGCGAATGCCGATCTGTTTCTGTCCATTCATATGAATGCATTTCCTTCCGCCTCCTGTCGCGGCGCACAGGTGTTTTACAGCAATCAGAACAGCGAAAACGAATGGTTTGCAAAAACGCTCCAATCTGCGATTTGCACCTTGGTACAGACGGATAACCGGCGAAGTGCAAAAAACACCGAGCTCCTTTTCCTTCTTACGAACCTAAAAATGCCTGCCGCACTTTTGGAATGCGGTTTTCTATCCAATGCCGAAGATACCAAGCTCCTCTGCGAAGTGGACTATCAAAACAAACTCGCCTTTTGCATCGCACAAGCGATCATCGACCATCTTTTTTCCTCTTAATTTCAGAAAGGACGTCTATGGCCAAAACTTCTCAAATTGTCTTTGTCTGCAGTGAGTGCGGCACCGTTTTCGACAACTGGAGCGGCAAGTGCCGCGAATGCGGAAACTGGAATACGCTGACGGAAGAAGTGCGCGGGATCGCCCCGAGCAAATCCCCCGTTCGCGCAAACACGCAAAGCGCAAAAGCGATCGCATTGAAGGAGGCCTCTTCCTCGCGCGACGACTTTTTCCGCCGCAAAACCAACATTTCCGAGTTTGACCGCGCACTCGGCGGCGGCATTGTCCAAGGAAGCGTTTCACTCCTTTCGGGAGAGCCCGGCATCGGGAAATCTACGCTTCTTTTACAGCTTTGCGAAGCACTGAGCGACTGGAAGATCTTATACGTATCCGGCGAAGAAAGCGCGAAGCAGATTTCACAGCGTGCAGAACGTCTCAAAGTAAGCGGCGAGAATCTCTTCTTGTTCTGTGAAACGGATCTCGAAAAGGTTTTATATGAAGCGGCAAACGGCGATTATCAGCTTGTGCTCATCGATTCCGTACAAACGCTTTGCGACAGCGCTCTCTCCTCCTCTCCCGGAAGCGCCGCGCAGGTAAAGCAATGTGCCGGCGAGATCATCAAACTGACAAAGCAGTCCGGATTTGCTACGATCATGGTGGGACACGTCAACAAAGACGGCGTCATTGCGGGCCCCAAGCTGCTCGAACATATGGTGGACGTCGTCTTATATTTCGAAGGCGATCGTTCGCAGTCCTGCCGCATCATCCGAACGATCAAAAACCGCTATGGTGCAACCAGCGAAATCGGGCTCTTTGATATGACGGACGAAGGGCTCACGGAAGTTCCCGACCCGAGCAAACGCCTGATGGCAGACAGCCCGAGCGACGTTGCCGGAAGTTCCCGCGTTTGTCTGATGGAGGGCACCCGCCCCATCCTTGCGGAAATCCAAGCTTTAACCGCCAAGAGCCCCTTTGCTGCGCCGAAACGGTTGGCAAACGGCGTTGATTACAACCGTATGTTTCTACTGCTTGCCGTATTGGAGCAAAGGCTCGGGATCGCATTCCACGACAAAGACGTATATCTCAACGTCATCGGCGGTCTGCGTTTTGACGAAACCTCGACCGTTCTTGGCATCATTGCCGCACTCTACTCGAGTGTTCAATCCATCCCCCTCAGCGGCGATACACTGTTCTTGGGCGAAGTAGGTCTCTCGGGTGAGTGCCGCACCATCGGGGCCGTAGAGCCGCGCGTACGCGAAGCCGTCCGTCTCGGCTTTGAGCGCATCGTGCTTCCTTACCGAAATCTCACCGCTCTCAAGCACAAGCCGAACAACGTTGAACTCATCGGCGTTCGCTCCGTTTACGAAGTCACAACCATCATCAAAGGAACAAAATAAACATGCAAACCAAAGATCAAATCAAATCCAAAGAACACTATTCTTTTTCGGATCTATACGACTTGATGCTCATCTTGCGCTCTCCCGAGGGGTGTCCTTGGGATCGCGAGCAGACGCACACAAGCATTCGACAAAATATGATCGAAGAAGCATACGAGGCTTGCGATGCCATTGACCACCAAGATGACGAAGGGCTCTGCGAAGAACTCGGCGATCTTTTGATGCAGGTCATCTTCCACGCGCAAATTGCGGAAGATCGCAATGCCTATACACTTCAGGAGGTACTTGACGGCGTATGCCGAAAACTCATTGTGCGACACCCCCACGTTTTCGGAAACGTTGAAGTAGAAAACGCGGATGAGGTTTTGAAAAACTGGGAAACGATCAAAAACCAAACCAAAGGTATGGAGAGCCTGCGCGACACACTCGACGGCATAGCGCTTGCGCTCCCCGCTCTGATGAGGGCACAAAAGCTTGTGAGTCGCACCAAAAAGGCATCCGCTGATCCCGCCGCATTCATGCCGGAGCCCAAAGACGAAAAAGAGCGCATAGGTAAGGCAATTTTTGAAATTGCCCTCGAAGCAAAGGAAATGGGCATCGATGCCGAAGAAGCGCTGACTCATTACAATAACTTGTATCTCAATCGTGCATAATGCACAAAATATAGGGCACTTTTGCAGAATTTTTACTCCCGTTTTTTGGTAAAACGCCAAAACTCTGCATAATATCTTGCATTTTTACTAAACTAATGATATAATTTTTATGGTCAAAAGACCCGTTAACATCAACGAAAAGACAAGGAGAATTATTATGAACAAGTCTCAACTCGTCGAAGCAGTCGCCGCAAAGGCCGACCTCAAGAAGAAAGATGCAGACGCGGCTGTCGCCGCCGTTTTTGAAGCCATCACCGCCGCCCTCGCCGCAGGCGACAAGGTTCAGGTTTCCGGTTTTGGCAGCTTTGAAGTTCGCGCTCGCGCCGCCCGTATGGGCCGCAACCCCCGCGATGGTTCCCAGATGCAGATTCCTGCCTATCGTTGCGCTGGCTTCGTTCCCAGCAAGGCCCTCAAGAGAGAGCTCAACAAGTAAAAAGGAATGTCGAAACGATGCCGGCAAACTGCCGGCATCGTTTTTACTGTTATAAGATCTTAAAGTTATGAGAATCGATAAATTTTTAAAAGTATCCCGCCTCATTAAAAGACGCGGAGTCGCGGCAGAAGCATGTGACACAGCGCGCGTTCTTTTAAACGGACGCGAGGCAAAACCCGGCGCCCGAGTAAAAGTCGGTGATACCATTGAACTACGCTTCGGAGCAAATCCCCTCATCATCCGTGTGCTCGACATTCGGGAAACTGTACGAAAAGAAGATGCACAGTCTCTCTACGAGGTACTCCCCTCATAATTCACAGATTCTCCACATATCTTTTCCATAAGAGTTATGCGGAGGTCTGTTATGGAACACACGTCAAAGTCACTCAAACTGGATAATTTTTCTCATTTGCTGTTAAGCGGCGCCGAAGAAGTCACCGGATTTGACGAACAATTGATCGAACTCTCTCTGGGTGACGAAACGTTGCTCATCGGAGGGCAAAATCTAAAGATCGAGTCCTTTTCGCGAGAAAAGCGCGAAATCACAATCACAGGAATGATCGATTCCGTTATGAAGGATACGCCCCGCCCGCAAAAGCGCGCAAAAGGTTTTTTCTCTCGTTTCTTCTCTTGACGCATGGGGATCCAGATTTCTGAGCAATGTCTCACTTTTTTATATGCAATCATCCTCGGCTTTTGTTTGGGGCTTTTATATGAGATCCTGCGTTTTTTGCGACTTTGCTTTTTTCACCGCGCTTGGCTGATTGCAATTGAAGATTTTTTCTTCTGTATGACTTGCACGTTTTTCATAATTCTGTTATGCTATGTGTATGCAGAGGGCGTGATTCGCTGGTTTACGCTCGTCGGGTGTCTCCTCGGCACACTGGCATATTTTTTCTCTCTCGGAAAATGGTTGCACAAGCTCACAGAGCACGTTGTCGGTGCTTGTAAACGCTTGTTTTCCAAAATATATCACACCCTCGTTGCACCGATTGCACGATCGTTTAGCATATGCTTATCGCGCGTGTTGCAACATTTTGAAAAGGAATTGGATCAACAACGGCGCGCAAAACTGCTTCGCTATCATCGAAAAACAAAGCGCCGCATCCTGAAACTCACAAAAACGCTGAAATGAAAGGAACTTCAAAATGGCTGGTAAACTCGGTTTTTTTGCTCGTCTTGCCGTTTTGGCCATCTTATTCTTTTTATTCGTCGTGATGATTCAGGTGAATATGCAAATCAATGACCTGCGGGAAGAGTATGACGAAGTGGCCGCAGAGCTTGTGAAACAGCAAGATGCCGTTGCCAAGGTCAAAGAAGAGCTGGATGCACCTTACTCGGAAGAAACCATCCGCCGCATTGCACGCGAGGAACTCGGCCTGTGCAATCCCGGCGACATCATCTTTGAAAGTGATTCACCGAACTAAACAAATTTTATCAAGGAACTTCTATGCAGATCTACAACGCTAACATTTATCCCATGGATCGCGCCGACGAACCCGACTATCATTTTAACGGTTGGATTTCCTGGAACGGCAAAACGATCACCGCCCTCGGAAAAGGAAGCCCCGATGCAATGGAAGACGGAGCAATCGACGCTGAAGGCGCCGTTTTGTTACCCGGTCTCATCGATGCACACAGCCACCTCGGTATGATCGGGGATTCGCTCGGATTCGAAGGCGACGACGTCAACGAGGATTCAGACCCCGTCACACCCCAAATGCGCGCTCTGGATGCAATCCACCCCTTCGACCGCGGTTTCAAGGAAGCTCGGCAAGCCGGTGTAACTACCGTGCTCACCGGCCCGGGCAGTGCCAACACCATCGGCGGCACGCTTTCCGCTGTCAAGACAAGCGGAATCTGCGCCGACGAGATGCTGGTAAAAGAATCCCTTGCCATGAAATTTGCACTTGGTGAGAATCCCAAAAGCTGTTATCACCAAAAAAACGGAGGTCCCGAAACGCGTATGGCCTCTGCCGCTTTGATCCGCGAGGCGCTTTACAAAGCAAAACGCTATTTGGACGACCTGTCTGAATATGAAGCCGATCCGGAAGAGAATTCCCCGCCGGAGTATGACGCAAAATGCGAGGCGCTGTTGCCTGTGTTAAAGCGCCAGACACAAGCACATTTCCACGCCCATCGCGCTGACGACATCTGCACCGCACTCCGCATTGCAAAGGAATTTAATCTCGATTGCCGCTTGGTTCATTGCACGGAGGGGCATCTGGTATCCGAAGTGATTGCAAAAGCACAGGTTCCCGCTTTTCTCGGTCCTTTTTTCCTCTCTCGATCCAAGCCGGAGCTCGCAAACGAAACCGATCGAAATGCGGCAATCCTCCGCGAAAAGGGCATCTCCGTTGCCATCATTACCGACCATCCGGAGCTGCCCCAACAATATCTCCTGCTCTCTGCCGCGCTTGCACACAAGGCAGGGATGAGCCGCGGCGAAGCTCTTGCCGCCGTCACTTCAACGCCTGCCAAACTACTCGGTCTGGAAAAACAAATCGGCTCCTTACAAGTCGGTATGGATGCCGACTTTGCGCTATATTCCGGAGATCCCTTTGACTTCTTTACAACCGTAAAAAGCGTTTGGATCGACGGAAACGCCGTTTGATAAACCAAGCCCTCCCGCAAATGTTGCGGGCGGGCTTTGCTTCACAAAAAAGAAAGCCCCCGAATTTCGGGGGCTGAAGTTTTCTTACTTGGTGCCGAAAATGCGGTCACCGGCATCGCCGAGGCCCGGAACAATGTAACCGATCTCATTGAGTTTTTCATCCTTGCAACCACAGTAGATCTCAACGTCTGGATGCTCGCTCGCAAGGCGTTCGATCCCTTCGGGCGCGGCAATGATCGACATAAACTTAATATTCTTTCCGCCGTGCTGCTTGATAAAACTGACAGCAGCCGCAGCGCTTCCGCCGGTTGCAAGCATCGGATCCAAAAGAATGATCAAGCGCTCCTCAAGCATCGGAGGGAGCTTGCAGTAATATTCGTGAGGTTCTAAGGTTTCATGGTCACGATAAAGGCCGATATGACCGACGCGAGCAGAGGGCACGAGAGTCGTCATACCGCCGACCATACCGAGGCCGGCACGCAAAATCGGAACGATTGCCAATTTCTTTCCGGCAATTTCCTTGCCAATGGTCTCTCCCATAGGGGTGCTGACGGGAACGTCGCTCAGCGGAAGATCGCGCAGAACCTCATACCCCATCAAAACGGTGATCTCCTCGATCAACTCGCGGAACTGATTGGTACCCGTGTTCTTGTCGCGCAAAATTGAGATCTTATGCTGAATCAACGGATGGTCAAAAACAGTAACATTTTTCATAACGATACCTTCTTCCCTTTTGTTTGACTAATTATAACAAAAATCGAAATAAAAGTAAAGTACAAAATCTTGCTCGGTTGCTTTTTTGAGACTTTCGTGATATAATTTTTTTAATGATTCGAAAGGATGTCCAAAATGCCAAAGTATCTTATCGCAGACCTCGTGGTTGAAATGAATTGCGGAGGACGCACTGCCAAACAAGCAGAGCCTTATTTAACGGATGAGCCTTTGACACCCGATTTCAGCATTTCGGTCTCAAAGGAAGAAATTGCCGCCGCCCGCGTTCACAACCCCACTCTCCCCGACGATGAGTGGGAGTACATTCTTTCCGCAACCGCATTTTATCGCGCCTTGATCCGTTTCAACGGCTATATGTTACACGCATCTGCGGTACTCTATCAGGCGCGTGCATTTCTGTTTTCTGCACCTTCCGGCACAGGCAAATCCACCCACACCGCACTTTGGCAAAATCACTTCGGTCACGATCGCGTGCGCATCCTAAACGACGACAAGCCCGCAATCCGTCGCATTGGCGATACCATCTATGCCTTCGGAACTCCCTGGAGCGGCAAGCACGACATCAGCATTCCAATCGGCGTTCCGCTCGCGGGCATTTGTTTTTTGGAGCGCGCGGAGGAAAACTCCATCGAAAAGATCTCCTCGCGCGAAGCACTTCCCAATCTGTTCTCGCAAACGCTTCGTCGGCTTCCCGACGATGATCTGGATATGCTTTCCGACGAATTGTCCGAGCTGCTCGGTTTGGTGCCGATCTATCGCCTCAAGTGCAACATCAGCACCGATGCCGCCGTCTTAGCGGAATCGACTATGAACCGTCCGATCGCCAACGTCTGCAGTGATCCAAATCGAACTGCATTCAATATCCGCGAAGGCTATTCTCTCTGTATCAAAGCAGGCAGCAACATCATCGCCTGCCAAGATGACAGCAATTTTATCGGCCTTACGACCCTGAATGAAACCGGCGTTTTCCTGTTCAAAATGTTGGAATGCGGCGCCACCAAAGAAGAACTTATTCGCGCCTTATCCGCAGAATATGAGATCCAAATCAACACAGCCGAAGAAGACGTGACTCACTTCCTTTCCCGTCTCCGGGAACTGAACATTCTGGCGAAATAAAAAATCGACAGGCATTTGCCTGTCGAAATTGGTGGGGACGAGGGGGCTCGAACCCATGACCTCACGGATGTGAACCGTGCGCTCTAACCAGCTGAGCTACGCCCCCGAGCGCCTAGGTAGTATAACAAACAAATCTGCTCTTGTCAAGACAGAAGGGAAAGATTTTATGCATTTTTCTTATAAAACACACGGCACTTGCTCTGCCCTGATTGAATTTGATTTGAATGACAACATCGTCACCAACGTCACCTTCCGCGGCGGGTGCCACGGAAACCTCCAGGGTATTTCAAAGCTTGTTGAGGGTTCCGATGCAAACGAAGTCATCAAACGACTACGCGGCATCCGATGCGGGTTTAAACCAACCTCCTGTCCCGATCAGTTGGCGGAAGCCTTATCACAAGCACTCTCCGAATAAAGCGACAGCGCCTGTCATTTGACAGGCGCTTTTTCAATCCCCAAGAGTTCCTTTGCAGTTTGGATGTCCTTTTGGATCTGCAGCATTAAATGATCTGCGCTCTCAAACTTCCTTTCGTCGCGCAAAAAATCAAAAAGTTCCACAGTCACGTTTTTCCCGTAAAGGTCAACCGCATCACAAAACAAATATGTTTCGCTCAAGATGCTTGAATTGGAACCGAGCGTCGGATGGACTCCTACATTTGTCACACCCCAAGCGGCGAAGCCCTCCGCATCAGATAAGCGCGATACGTAAACGCCCGAAGGGATCGCAAGATCGTCCGACAACGGAACATTGGCAGTCGGAAACCCCAGTTCTCTGCCCTTCTCGTTGCCGTGAACAACGACTCCGCTCAATTGAAAAGACAGTTCAGCGCAACTCATTCTTCCCCCAAAGTTTTTCCAAAAGCATTTTCAAGGAACGCCAAAGTAAAAATGAGATCACGGCATTCAAAGAAAATTTAATAAGATTAAACGGAATGATCACGCTGAGGATCTGCGCGGCCACATCAGCGGGGGTGGTACCGGCAGAAAACAGAGGCGTAATGAAAATATTTAACGGGATCATCAAAAGTGTCGTACCCAAAACACCAACGATCATTCCAAGCACGGCGCTTTTCATCGTCGGACGTTTCCGATAGAACGCACCGACGGTCAAACAAAAAGCAGACGTGGAAACAAAATGCATTACAAAACCCCAAAAACCGCTCTCGGAACTAACGGTCAGCGCCTGGATCGCGGATGCGACAAGCGTCAAGAGAACGCCGGAAAAAGGGCCGAACAAAAGAGAACCCGTAATGATTGCCACATCTCCGGCATCGTATTCGAGCCACGGAGCGATCGGAATCACGGAGAAACGAACCGCGAGCACCAAAACGACGGACAACGCAGCCAAGATACCCAAAACGCAAAGTTTACGAACCGATTCCTTCATACGCATAAGAATTTCCTCACAAATAAAAATAGCCTCGGAGAGTCTCCGGGCGAAAAAAGACAGTTTCTCACATCCGGACTATACCGTCGGTTCGGGATTCAAACCCGATCTGCGCCATCGCGCTCGCGGACTTATACCTGACAGGTCTTCTCCGCCGGTGAGGAATTTCACCTCGCCCTGAAACTGTATTCAGTATATCACAAAGGCGGTGAAATGGCAACCGAAATTCGAAAAAAATAAAAAGGCAACCGCCTCACGGCGAGAGGCGGTTGCCTGAAGGAGCATTCAACCCAGAAGGTGTGGTCAATTGATACCGTATGCCGGAACGCTTACTTGTTTTCCGTGCTTGCTTTGGGCTGTGCAAGCGGGATCAGAACCTGAAACTCCACCAATCGGTTTAGTGAGGAGATGTAAACCACTGGTAGAGTGAAATTTGACCAGCAAATTCTTATTTATAGAATTCATTATACCACAAACCATGCATTTCTCAACAGAAAACAAAAACCTCTCTTGTCTTGGTAGACAAAAGAGGTTTCTTTTCTGGTGGAGCATAGGGGATTCGAACCCCTGACCCCAACACTGCCAGTGTTGTGCGCTCCCAGCTGCGCTAATGCCCCGAAAACATTGAGATTATACTATCCATTTCGAAAATTGTCAAGGACTTTTTTAAAATCTTTGGCACTTTTTTCCGCGATGCATATTCTGCTAATGCAACGCCTTACATGGATAGAAAGGATAAAACGGCATGAACGATCATTTCGCCACTCACAACTGCCCCGCAAACGACCGTTGCAGACGCGAATGCACCTGTTGCGTGGACACTTACCGAATTTATGATTCCTGCATCGGACAGGAATGCCTGAGGAATCTGCGCTTCTGCACCACCGATGTATATCAAACCATTTTAAATACCGCAAGCGCAGTGCGAATTCGCGACATCAGCGTGCTTTGGGTACGCATTTTATCGGAGGAGGTTCCCTTCCGAACCGGTTATTACAGCATCACCGTTCGCTACTACTTCCGCATTACGTTGGAGGTGTGCCAGGGTCTTGGAACCACACCGCAAATCATCGCAGGTCTTGCCTGCTATGACAAAAACGTCATTCTCTACGGCGGCGAAGGAACTGTCTCCGTCTATTATTCGGACAACCAGCAGAATTTCTGCTCTGCGATCCCCGACTTCAATCAAAGCATCGGACGCAGCAGCGCTCCGCGTGTCGTGACAGAAATTGCCACCCCCGTCGGGCTTGAGGTAAATCTACGCGAAAGCGGCGAAGACGACACTCCTCTCTGCTGTCAAAATCTCCCGGAAGAGATCGCGGCACAGTTCGAAGGCAGTTTCGACGCCGAAGTGGAGATCACCCAATCCGCATATGTAACCGTCGGCATTTTTACCATCATCCGCGTGGAACGCCCCGCTCAGCTGATGATGGACAACAGCGAGAACTGCTTCCCCGACAAGACCTGCAACTCTTCCGGCGTGTTTACGGATGCTTGCACACTCTTCAGCTCCATGCAATTTCCGTACGAGGAGTTTGCTCCCACACCCCAGTGCAACGAGCTGGATCTTTCCAACGACCGCATCGGACTTGACCCCGCGCTTGACCCCGGCGATTATCAATAACTTTTACCGACCCGAGAAAATCGGGTCGGGCTTTTTATTGCATTTCTTTTACTTCTTTGTTATAATAGGTCGAAATCAATTCCAAGGAGCAAATATGTCCTTTTCCATCACCGGTGTCAGCTTTCTTCTCTTTTCCCTGCTGATCGTCGCCACGCTCGGCTATCTGTTCGGCCACATCAAAGTGCGCGGCGTATCTTTGGGGACCGCAGGCGTCTTGATTATCGCCGTTCTCTACGGCATTTTCTTTTTCGACCAGCTCGATTCCGCCACCGGCGGTTACGCAAAGGACGGGCTGAAAATCGTGGAAAACTTGGGGCTGATCCTCTTTGTTTCCTCCGTCGGATTTCTGGCAGGCCCCACCTTTTTCCGTAGTTTGAAAATCAATCTGAAAAAATACGCCCCGTTGTGTCTGATCATTGTACTCACCGGCGCGCTCACAGCCGCCCTGTTTCTTCTCACCTCCCCCGAATACTCAAAACAGCCCACCGAAACCACCGCTATCGTTGCGGGGCTTTACTCCGGTGCCGTCACTTCAACTCCTGCGTTTTCTGCCGCCAAAAGCACCGTTGAATCCTTTGGCGAAGATCTCGTCAATTTGGTCACAGTCGGAAATGCCATTGCTTATTTAGGCGGCGTGGTAGGCAAAGTGTTGTTCATTCAACTGATCCCCACCGTCTTGCACGCAGATATGAAACAGGAACGCGAACTCTTTTTGTCAACACTTCCGACTCGCAAAAATGCCGAAAACGACAAAAAGTTAAAGCACATAGACCCGCTCGGCATCACGTCCTTCGTTTTGACGGGCGCGCTCGGGATCTTGCTTGGCCAAATCATGATCGGAAAGTTTTCTCTCACGACAACGGGCGGTTGTCTGTTTGTTTCCATCTTGCTGGGGCACATCGGAAGAATCGGTAAATTTGCACTGGTACCCACCGAACAAACCTTGAAGGTCTTTCGTGAACTCGGCCTGTTGCTTTTCTTGATCGGCGCGGGCATCCCCGGCGGCGCCGCATTTCTGCAGTACTTCAAACCGATCTACTTCCTTTACGGCCTTGCAATGACGCTTTTGCCCTTGACCGTCGGTTTTCTCTTTGCAAAGTATGTGCTTAAATTGCCCCTTTTGGCAAACCTCGGTGCAATCTCCGGCGGTATGACCAGCACCCCCGCCCTCGGCGCACTCATTCACGTATCAAAGTTGGAAGAAGTCGCAACCGCCTATGCCACCATCTATCCAATGGCACTTATCACCATTGTATTTGCCGCACAGATCCTGGTTATTTGTTTTGCCTAAGCCCAAAGAAAAAAGAGCCGAATGCTTTCATTCGGCTCTTTTTTATTCCACTCCGCGATAATACAGTCCACGTGTGAAATTCCCCTTCGGAGCTCTTGAAGTCCGATAGGCCTCCAAAACTTTTTCACACTCACGGGCATTTTCCGTCGTAAAATACAAAACGTGAAAATCCACGCAAAAATCATCTGTTTTATCCAAAATCCAAAGCGGTGCGGAATTGAAAAGTTCACTGTATCCCGCCCGACAGCGCACCGGGAACTCCTTCCCTTTGCGATCGGTCAGCGAAGGGGAACGGTCGCACTCCTTGCATTTTTTGGCGTTTTGCACGGGGCAATTTCGCATCAGCATCAGAGGAAGACGACCATACGCATAAATGCCCACGTAAGACTCTGCACAAGATGCATTGATCTGCTGTTGCTTTAATTCGAAGGACAATACGGAAGCACGCGCCCCCAGCGCTTCGGCACATGCAAGCGCATACGAGGAAAACAGGTTCATCGAAAAATCAAAGATCGGCTCCAGACCCGCTTCACAGATCAATCGGCAGGCCGCTAAATTTCCGCAAAAGGCCGCACGAACTCCGAATTTATGCGCTTCCTGTAATCGTTCGAAAATCGCTCGTTCCGAAGTGATACCCCGCGGAACGTCCACGATCAACGGAACCGCAAGCTTCAGCTTTTCAAACGAGCTTTCCAGCGGCACGACAACGGCGGCAAGACCTTCTAAATTTCGCGGGATCTGGATAAGACTCGAAAACCGAGCGATCGGCTTCGCCGTTTTCCGCTCCCTACGCATCATACCCTCGGTCTTCACGCAAGCCGACGCGAGGTCCACGCGAGGCCGACAGCTCACACTGCGCGCCGCAGAAATCCGTTCCAGCGCCTCCCTACGCATTGCGTTCAGTTCGGAAACACTGAGATAGGCGTCTGCTTCCAACTCTGTTTCAATCGTTTCAAAGCAGAAAGGCGTGTTGCCGGTGCGCGCAAGCTTTGATTCCACGCTTTCGCGTTCCAAGGCTCTGCCCTCTGCCCTGCGGCAAAGGGGTCCCTTTACTAAAACGGTGTTCTTTCCGTCAGAGACCTTCAACTCCGCCTCGCGCCCGACCGCAAGTGAAAGAACGGCAGAAAGTGCGACGCTTTGTCGTTCGGCGCGGTATAGCTCATGCAGCTTTGAAAAAACGGAAGCGGAAGCCTGTAGCGCATCGATCCCGCGCACGCCGAACATCTCGCGGCCCGTATGGCCGCTGTAATATCCATCGGTAAAACCGTTTCTGGAAAACACCTTGGCAAGCGCCTCTTTCCACTCTTCACACGGTCTCCCCTCAAGAGATGCACAACAGACATAGGTCGCCGCCGCCACATACTCAGGCCGTTTCATACGACCTTCAATTTTAAAACTGGAAACACCGAGCGCCGCCAGATCACCGAGATGATCCACAAGACTCAAATCCTTGAGACTGAGGTCGTATCCTACTTTTTTCGACGCAGAGAATGGTAAACGGCAAGGACCGGCGCAAAGGCCTCGGTTCCCGCTTCGACCGCCAAGCACGGCCGAGAGATAACATTGCCCCGACATACACATACAAAGCGCGCCGTGTACGAAAACCTCGACTGCGATCCCATATTTGTTCGCCTCAACGCAAAACGCACGGATCTCCTCACGGCTCATTTCACGGGAGAGAACAACTTGTACAAATCCGAGTTTTTTCAAAATCGGAAGTGCGCTCGGAGAATGAACCGTCATTTGTGTGGAAGCGTGTAACGGCAAATCGGGCAAGCAGCGTCGAAGCATTCGCGCCAAACCGAGATCCTGCACGATGACGGCGTCGATTCCGCTTTCATAAGCAAAGGCGGCTTGGCGAAGCGCGCGTTGCATATCTGCATCCGAAACAAGCGTATTCAACGTGAGATAGGCGCGAACTCCGCGCACGTGACAATAAGCGACCGCCTCACAAAACTCCTCATTCGTGAAATTTTGTGCATTTCGTCTGGCATTAAAATCGCTCATGCCGAAATAGACGGCATCTGCGCCTGCGCGCACCGCCGCCTCCAACATTTCGCGGTTTCCAACCGGACTGAGTATCTCGGGACGTTTCATAAATACCTCACTTAGTTACACTATTATATCGCAATTCTCGTTTTTTTCAAAGTCTTTTTTTAAATCGACTTGATTCCGATTTTAAAGAGTGATATGATATTAAAAAAACAACCTCGGAGGCTTTTATGACCCACGCCCAACTTGCACGCGATTATTTTTTGAAAGGATACAATTGTTCCCAATCCGTTGTTGCCGCCTTTGGCGACGTAACCGGGCTTCCCGAAGATACGGCACTGCGCCTTTCCTCCTCGTTCGGTGGCGGCATGGGACGTATGCGTGAAGTGTGCGGTGCAGTAAGCGGAGCATTTATGGTCGCAGGGCTCCTCTTTGGATACACCTCTCCCGATGATCAAAACGAAAAGAAAGAGCATTACGCACGCATACAGGAAATTGCAGAACGATTCAAAGAAAAAAACAACACCATCCTCTGCCGTGAGCTTTTGGAAAATCTCAACACCGATCGCTCCCCGATCCCCGACGAACGCACCAAAGAATATTATCATTCGCGCCCCTGCTTAAAATTTGTAATGGATGCCGCCGAGATCTTGGATGAAATGATTGAAAGAACGGAGAAAAAACATGCTGAGATTTAAGCCCGTCGATGCATCCGAGGAGGTTTTGGAGCTTCTGGAAAAGCGCGGTCTGATTCTGCGTATGACGCCGGACATCAAGGAGAAGCACCCCGAGCTCAACCTTGATCGGCAGGCAACCGTTTATCAGTCTTCGCCGGAGCGCGGCGCTCATATGATGATTTACGTTACCGCCGCCGGAATCAACTTCCCTTGTTTTGGCTATCATGAAGACAACGAGGAATTTCTCCTTATCGAAAAAGAGGGAAAAAAACCGCTCTTTTTGCTCTTTTCGCTCATCGAACCTTCCCTTTTGGAAGAAAAAATTGCCGAGAACACGGTCAGCGAAGAGGATTTTCTCTGTATGAGATGCGTTTACAACGACCCGTATTTGAGCTTCTTTACCGTGCTGAAGGGTTGTGCCCACGCAGAGGGCACCGTTGATCTCCCGTCCATGGATCCCCCGCACTTTTTCGTTACCGAACCCTCTGACATCGGATTTACCCGTATCAACTTGCCGGAGCGCACCATTCTGAATTGAAAAAACCGCCCTTTCAGGGCGGTTTTTTCACGAAAGAAAACACAAATCCCTTGCCTCGCGAGGAACAATATGATATAATTACATCAAAAAAGCAGAAAGGAGAGATCAGTATGACCTGCAAACGTTGCGGCGCTGAAATCCACGCAGACGACCGCTTTTGCCGAGCCTGCGGAAAACGCCAAAAAACCAAACTTCTTTCCGAGGCACACACCACGGCCTTCACACAGCCTGCAGATTTTAACGATGCGGAGCAAGTACCCGCCGTGCCCTTGTCAACCAAGAAAAAGTGGATTCTCTTCGTCTGCTTTGGTGCCTTGCTTCTCGTTGCAGCGCTCGCCTTGATCTTCCTGCCCCATTTTAAGCAGTCTTTTATGTCCCCTGCCGCCTATTATCTGGAAAGTGAAGCTCAGGAAATACGCAAATTTTCCGACACAGTCGAAACGCTGAGCAAACCGATTGTCGAAGCACAGAGAAAAACGATAAACGGGAACTTTAAAATTGAGACAGAGGGCAAGGAGTACGAGGATTACAGCCTTCTTCTTGCCGATCTCAACCTTCAAGGCACGCTCACCACAGACGGTCAAAAAAGCACCTCACTGAAACTTTCCGCCGCTTACGAAGAAGAAGTCTTCTGCACGGTGATCTCCAATCTGGTTGCTGAAAAAATTTCCGTCAGTTTTCCCGAAATGACGGATGGCGTGGTTGCCGCCAAATTTTCCGCCGCATTGCAAAATTCCTTCAAGGGCGGAAACACATCCTGGAAAACCATCACAGGATATACCCCGCGAGAATTGAGCGAATGGGTGGGCACTTACCTTCAACCCCTGCTGCTTGAAGCATTAAATGAAAGTGAGCAAACACTTGACTTTGCAGTCGTTGACGGAATCGAAGTTTCCACCGTTACCTTTACGCTGAATGAGGAACAGGCAAAAGACGTCATCCGTCAACTCTCCTCCATGATCCGGCGCGACACAAAGCTCGCTCAGATCATCCAAAACACCGCAAATTACATTACCGCCTCTGCCGAGTTCCGACGCGACTTTGCAGCCGAATTCAACCTAAGCGATGAAGATCTGGAGCAAATCCCGCTCTTTACCGAACTTTTGGCCCTTGTTCCCGAATACACCCTTCCCGAAGAAGGTTCGCTCCTCTACGTACTCAACACCTCCCCCGAAAAGCAGGACGTTCAAGCTTACGTAGATCTTTTGGCAGATCGCATCGCGGAAAAAGCCGACGACCTGATCCTGTCTGACGGAATCAGCCTCACCGCCTATTACCAAGGGACCGATCTCATCGGACGCTCCTTAAAACAAGGAACGCTGACCGTTTTTGAGTGTTTCCGTTATCACAGGGACAACGAGAACATTCTTGAAGTTCGCCTGGAAGCAAACAACGAGATTTACCACCTCACCCACATTGACTCCTCCACCGCAACCGAGGGTGAACACGATATCACCTTAACCCGCCTTGCGGCAGATGCCGAGCGTTCCGCAGATGCCGGCGAAGAAACCCTTCTTGCCATTTCCGCAGATCTGGAAAAAGGTTCCTCCATCGGCGGCGTATCCGCCTTCGTCGGCAAAGTGCGCCTCCAATACAATGACGAACTCATCCTGCTTTCCAACGAGCGGTTAAACTCCAAAGAAACGCGCCTTTGCTTGGAACGTCGCACCCTTTCGGAAGGTGATGTGACCTCAAAAATCAAGCTCATTGGGCAGTTGAACTACTCCGCTTCCTGCGACACCGCAGACATTCAAGCAAACTCCAGCTCCGACTTCGGAAAACCCGCATTCTTTGACTTGACTCTTTCGATGAAGCGCGCTTTGCAAGATACCCCCGTTTTCGAACATTATTTCGGCGAAGGCTCTCTTGAGACCTTCCTGGC
Source organism: Eubacteriales bacterium (assembly GCA_045601605.1). GTDB lineage: Bacteria > Bacillota > Clostridia > Oscillospirales > SIG627 > RUG14179. The sequence goes on along the minus strand of JAZRZY010000158.1, from coordinate 41,424 downwards.
GGAAGAAGAAAAGCGCCTTCAAGAAGCCGGTGAACAAGCTTCGAGCGAAGAAGACGCAAAAGGAGACGGAGCCTCCGAAGACGATGACACTCCCGACGAAGAAGACCCGGACTCGTCCCCTTCCGCCTCCCTTGAGAACGGAAACGATTCTACAACCGCAGAATAACGCTCGGAACCGACTGCAATCGCAGTCGGTTCTTTTGTTTTTGACCCATTGACGGATTTTCTTTTTTTCGATTTTCTCTTGATTTTCCTTTCATTCAATGATATACTACATTTTGTATAGTAAACGATTTCTATGGAGGTCTCTTTGGCTGATCACTTGATGCGCGCCACCATTCACGATGTCGCAAAAAAAGCAGGCGTTTCCACTGCCACTGCGTCCCGCGTGCTCTCGGGCTCCGACTATCCCGTCAGTGCCGCCGCGCGCGAGCGTATTTTAGCGGCCGCCACCTCCTTAAACTACAAGCCAAATCTCATTGGGCAAATGCTCAAAAAGAGCGTTTCCCGCGACATTGGCATCATCCTGCCGAACATTTCAAACCCCTTTTATACCGAGCTCGTTCTGGGCGCGGAAACCGCCGCAAAACAGCGAGGCTTCGGTCTGCTCTTGTGCAATACGCTCCGCAGCGAGATTCGTGAGATGGAATATTTCGAATCCCTCTGCCAAAAGCAAGTGGGAGGCGTGATCCTCTCAACCGTTACCACGAACCTTTCCCCTCTTAAGCGTTTGGCTGACGCCTATCGTCTGCGAGTGATGGCCTTAGACCAATCCATTCCCGAACTGACACTCGGTCACGTTGACTTCCAAGTGAGACGCGCCGCAAAGGATGCCGTTTTGTTTCTTGCCGAATACGGACACAGACGCATCGCCTTGGTTTCGAGTCCCGCCCACACCTATTCACGAAAGGAAGTCCTGCGCGGTTATCGCGACGGGCTTACCCAGGCAGACATAAAATTCGATCCAACCTACGAACTGATCGCTACCACGGAAACCGAGCTTCAGAGCGGCGAAATCTACGAGTTTGAAAACGGCCGACTGTTTGCCGAAAAGTTGCCGGAGCTTTCCCCGCCTCCCACCGCCGTCCTTTGCATCAATGACATCACGGCGGCAGGCGTCGTACAAAGACTCAATGAGCTTAACATCTCCGTGCCGGGCGATATCTCCGTTATGGGCCTTGACAACAGTTCCGTTTCCCGAATGGTCTCCCCTGCACTGACCACGGTCGATCAATCCCCCTTTGAAGCGGGAATGCAGGTAGCCGTTTCCCTAATCGACGCAATCTCAGCGGATGCACCCCCGCGCGAGACCATTTCCATTGAGCCCCGAATCGTGGTGCGAAACAGTGTGCAAAAACTCATTTAATTTCAATTCAAATTCATTGGAGGTATGAAAAAATGGGTATGTATGACAGAAAAGTAGACGTCCTTGTCGTCGGCGGTGGCATGATCAGCCAGGATGTGATTCTTCCGACCGTGTTTCAGGAACAGAAATACGGCCGCATCGGTAACATCTCGATCAGCGCACTGACCGGTGACATCATCCGCAAGCTGCAGGGCATGTTCCCCGCTTTCAAGGGATATCCCGATCCCGATGTGTACGGCGAGACGACTCCCTATCCGGACATGTTCAAACAGGCAATCAACGATCTTCCGCCGGACGGCGTCGTCATCGTTGCAACGCCCGACCATCTCCACACCCCCGTCATTAAGGCAGCCATCGAAGCCGGCCGTCATTGTATCGTAGAAAAGCCGCTTTGCCTGAAGGTGGAAGAGGCCAAAGAAATCATTGCAATGGCCGAAGAAAAGGGCGTGTACGTTCTGACCGACTATCACAAGCGTCACGACCGTTCCATCCGCATGTGCCGTTACAAGTATCGCCGCGGCGAGCTCGGCGAAATGCTCCACGGCCACGCTTGGCTTGAAGAACCGAAGTATATGGCGCTCGACGTCTTCAAAGCATGGTGCGAAAAGTCTTCTCCCTTTGAATACATCGGCGTGCACTACGCAGACGCATACTATTTCATCACCGGCCTCAAGCCGAAGCGTCTCGTTGCATTCGGACAAAAGAAATTCCTTCCCACGCAGGGCAAGGATGCATTTGACGCCGTGCAAGCCACCATCGAATGGGAAGACGGCAGCGTTCAGTTCATCCAGACTTCTTGGGTCAACACGCCGAAGATCGGTGCAGGCAACAACCAAGGTATGATGATGCTCGGTACCATGGGCGAATATTGGGCCGATCACAAAGACCGCAACACCCGTTTTGCCACCGAACAGTACGGCTATGAAGCGGTAAACCCCAACTTCTTCAAGACCTTCGACTCTTGGGATTCCGACGAAGAAGTGGATCACGTCGGCTACGGCTATGAATCCATCGTTCAGGGCATCAACGACATCAAACGCATTTGCAACGAGACCGACGGCATGAACGAAGCTGACGCTCTTGCACACCGCAGAGCCCTGCTCGAAGAAATGGGCAAATCGCGCGGCTTGCCCCGTCAGGCACTCGTCGGCGTTGCCGTCAACAATGCCGTGCGTCTCTCCATTGCAAACAACAACGGCTTTGTCGCCTTTGATGAGGATCTCAACATCTCTCTTGAAAAATAAGCGATGCAGCTGATTTCTACGACCGTTCCGCTCTTTTGTTTTTTAATCGGCGGCTTTTTGGTAAAGCGTTTCTTGAATTTGCCGACGTCTGTCAGCAACGGATTCAATAAGCTTGCCTATTACGTCGGAATGCCTGCGATGATCTTTCGGGGGATTTCCTCCTTCGACTTCACGGACACGTTCCGACTTGATATGGTCGCCCACAACCTGACGGTAACCGGCATTCTCTTCACGGTCGTGTTCGGCCTCGCCTTTGCCGTCAAACGAAAACAAACGCGCGGTGCCTTTCACCTCTCCGTCTTCCGCTCCAACATCGGATACATCGGTCTTCCGGTTGTGGAAGGATTCTACGGAGAAGAGGCAATGAGCCGAGCTGCAATCATTAACGGGTTTGACTCTCCGTACTGTGTTTTTCTGTCGATCTTCTCCCTTTCGATCTTCCGCATCCTACAGGGAGGCGCAAAAAACCAAAACTCGGGAAAGTTGCTTCTCAAAAAGCTTTTAAACTTTTTGTATAACCCCTTCTTGATCGCAACCGTTTTGGGGCTTTTGGCATCCTATTTCAAAGTCCCCGTGATGCAAGCACCGATCGTTTCGGATCTCATCGAAATGTGCGCCTCGCTCGCGTTGCCGCTCGCGCTGATCTCCATCGGCACCTCCATCTCCTTGCCCGCGATCAAACACAGTCTCGGGGCCTTGGGGGCTGTCTGTGCCATCCGCTTGGTGCTCGCGCCGATCATCGGCTATTTGCTCGGCCGTTTTGTGTTCGGGTTTGAGGGAACGGAACTCGCCTTTACCTCCCTGCTCTGCGGAACTCCCGTTTCCGTATCCAGTTACGTCTTGGCAGTTGAAATGGATGCCGACCACGAATTCTCTGCAAGCGCAATCGGCATTTCCACTTTATTATCCCTCATCACACTCACCGTTCTGCAACTGATACTCACTTCCATTGCATAAAGGAGAAAGTATGATCATTCGCAAGATTTGGGATGATTCCATCCCCCCCTTCCAGCGCGAGCGCATGCTGCTCGACCTGCCCGAAGCGGAAACTATCGCCATCGGCTACGTTGCTCTGCAGCCGGGCGAATCCACCGACATCGGACTGCACGACGATGAAGAAGAAGGCTACGTCGTTTTGACCGGTCGCGCCAGACTTATGCTCGGTGACACCCTTCACGAATTGGAAAAAGGTCACGTGGTCTATGTTCCTCGCAACACGCCGCACCGTATGACCTGCATTTCCGATGAACCCCTGGAATACCTCTACTTCGCAAACTACCCCGATATGAACAAGTAAACCCAAAACAAAAAACATACAAGGAGACACCATCATGGAAAAGAAAAGTTTTGACATGATCCCCCGCAAAACCCAGCGCATCGAAACCAAGTATCGCAAGATCGTCACCGACCTTCCCGTGCCGGAATCCGCCGAGATCGTCGAGCGCCTTCGCAAGTATGAGCCCCGCTCTATGAGCGGTCAGCCCCTCGTGATCTGGGATCGCGCAGAGAACTTCAACGTGTATGACAAATTCGGCAACAAGTGGATCGACTTCTCCTCCGGCGTTCTGGTCACCAACGCAGGTCACTCCAACCCCGAAGTGAAGAAAGCCGTCCTTGACATCGTCGATCATGGCTTGATGCACAACTACTGCTTCCCCTCCGAGATCCGTTCCAAGCTCGTGGAAGCCATCATCAAGAACACTCCCGACTATCTCGAAAAATGCTTCCTGCTCACCACCGGCGGCGAGTCCACCGAGTGCGCCATCAAGCTGATGCGTACCTGGGGGGCCAACCACGCAAAACCCGGCGTAAAGAAAATCAAGATCATCACCTGCGAAAACGACTTCCACGGCCGCACCATGGGTGCCCAGATGGCCGGCGGTGCCAAGGGCGGCAAAGCTTGGATCGTCAACCACGATCCCGATATGCACAACGTTCCCTTCCCGAACCGCTTCTACTACGAGTGGGCTGACGAGACCCGTGAGGACTACTCCGACGAAAAATGCTTCGCAGAGTGGAAGAAGTATCTGGATGCCGTTGCCAAACCCGAGGAAATCGCCGGCTTTATGCCCGAAACCTTCCAGGGTGGTTGGGTCCAGCTTATGCCGAAGGGCTTTGTGAAGCTTCTGCGCAAGTTCTGCGACGAAAACGGCATTCTCCTCTGCTTTGACGAAGTTCAGGCAGGCTACGGCCGCAGCGGTAAATTCTTTGCCTATCAGCACTACGACGTGAAGGCTGACCTCGTCTGTTGCGGCAAGGGCATCTCCTCCTCCCTGCCTCTCTCCTGCGTGCTCGGCTCCAAGGAAGTGATGGATCAGTACGGCCCCAACGAAATGACCAGCACCCATACCGGCAACCCCGTTTCCTGCGCCGCCGCTCTCGCAAACCTCAACTATATCGTGGACAACAACCTGACCGATCGCGCCCTCAAACTCGGCGAAATCTGCCGCGAGAAGCTGACTGCGATGCAAGCCAAATATCCGCAGATGGGCTTTGTCTCCGGCACCGGTCTGGCTTGGGCCATCGTCTTCACCAAGCCCGGCACCAAGGAGACCGACAACGACTTTGCGCACGACGTGTGCCGCAACTCCGTGGAACGCGGTCTGCTCTTCTTCGCCCCCGTCGGCAGCGGTGCCACCATTAAGGTGACTCCTCCGCTCACCATCGATGAAGAAGCTCTCATTGAAGGCCTCGACGTCTTCGAGGAAGCCATCGAAGCCGCAGTCAAAGGCGAATAACGACGATTCAAACCAAAAAACGCGCCAAATCGGCGCGTTTTTTGGTTTTATAATGTGGATAACTTTTGCAAAAACCAGGCCCCGCCGGTAAGCGGGGCCGTTCTTTATGCAATCGGCTCGATCATTCCGTAGCTTCCGTCTTTTCTGCGATAAACGACGCAGACGCGGTCTTGAGCTTCTTCGTTCTTAAAAATATAAAATTGATGTCCGAGGAGATTCATCTGCAGCACCGCTTCTTCGGGGCTCATCGAATCATACAAAAAGCTCTTGGTATTTGTGATTTTGAGCGTAGGTTCTTCACGCTCCTCCCACGCAGGCTCGTAGGCACCCGCGCGCAGCCGCTTTTCCAGTTTGGTTTTATACTTACGAAGCTGTCCTTCGATCACATCCACCGCGTCATCCGCGGCAGAAAGCACGTCCGGTGCGTCTTTGATCTCCGCGCGGTAAATCATACCACCGTCAAACACAGTCATCTCAAGGCGAGTTTCATTCTTTTCAGCGGCAACTTTGAGTGCAATCTCCGTATCCGCTGCAAAGAAGCGATCGAGGCGTACCAATTTCTTTTCGATCTTTCTGCGCTGAGTGTCCGAAAGGTTTCCTTTTTTCACAACATAAGTGGTTTTCATTTTCTTGCTCCTTTCGCGTGTTTTGGAAAGAAGTCTCTTTCCGACTTTATTATATCACAATTTTAGAAGTCACACAAGAAAAAAATAAAGGCATATTTTCTTCTCTTCGCATAACCGCGAATTTTTCACAAATACTAACTGCGAAACCATCGCAAGGAAAGGAAAAACCATGGCCAATCAAACGAAAAAACCTTTATATGCCTCTTGGCTTTATATCGCACTTTCTCTGTGTGTTCTTGCAGTAGTGGCGATCGGTGCATATTCCGCAGTCAACGAACTGTTCTACGAACAGACGAAGGCTCCCGAAATCCTCGATACACCCCTGACGGATCTGAACGAATCCGTCGATCTCGAAAACAATGAGTCGGAAGACGAAATTCCCGTTCAAACACCTCCGAGCGAAGAAGACGAACCGGAAGACGATCCTGCCGAAAGCGAAACCCCGGAGAAAGACACAGCGGATAAAGATACTTCTGCCGCCCCGCAAGACACGCCTCGCATCTATATGGCGCCCGTGAACAGCGAGGAGATCCTCAAGGGATTCACTGTGGAAGAGTTGGTTTATTCAACCACGATGAACGACTACCGCACACACACGGGAATCGACTATGCCTGTAATGTGGGCGATGCCGTATGCGCTCTGACGGACGGCGTTGTAGAAAGCATCCACGCAGACCCCTTGATGGGTCAAACGATCGTACTCAACCACGGCGGCGGTCTGAAATCCGTTTATCAAAATTTATCCTTGGAAATTCCCGAAGGGATCTTGGCGGGCACCGAAGTACACGCCGGTGATCTGATCGGCGCGGTCGGCGACACGGCACTGATCGAATGCGCTGAGGAAAGCCATCTTCATTTCGAGATCCGCGAAGACGACGTCTGCGTAGATCCCACCGAATATCTCAAATAAAAAAAGACCCGCAAACGCGGGTCTTTTCCTATAAAATCCAAAACTTTGCCACCGTCAAAAAGATCGCCAGCGACACGCTGTCCACGATGGTCGTAACAAGCGGAGAAGCCATCACGGCAGGATCTGCGCCCAGTCTTTTGGCCGCGATGGGCAACAGACACCCCACCGATTTGGAAAGAATGACGGTAATAAGCATACTGATCCCAAGCGTCAGCGCCACAGCGTGCACATACTCTTCTCCGGGATAAAAGATCAGAACGCGCAGATAATTGAACGCTCCGAGCGTTGCACCGATGAGCAAACCGACGCAAAGCTCCTTGAAAAGCACTCTCAACCAATCCTTTGCCGAAATCTCCCCAAGCGACATACCGCGTATCACCAACGTTGCACTCTGCGCACCCGCATTTCCGCCCGTTCCCGTAAGCATCGGCGTAAACGTGACGAGAAGCGGAACGGCTGCAAGTACGGCCTCAAAACTCCCGAGAATGAATCCTGAAATCATCCCCGAAAACATCAGAAACAGAAGCCAGAAAATACGGTTTTTATACATCGAGAAAACGCCCGTTTTCAAATACGGCGTATCCGATGGCAACAATGCCGCCATACGTTCAATGTCTTCCGTAGCCTCTTCTTTTACAACGTCGAGGGCATCGTCGAAGGTGACAATTCCGACCAATCTGTTTTCCGCATCCGCGATCGGCAAAGCCAAAAAGTCATACTTGGATATCATTTCCGCGACTGTTTCGCGGTCGTCAAGAGTGTGTGCAAAAATGACGTTTCGGTCCATGATCTCACCGACCGTTGCCGATGCAGACGCATACAGCAAATCCAACAGGCCGACGACACCGATCAAGTGGCGCGTCTCATCCGTGCAATAACAGACAAACGCAGTCTCACTCTCAAGGGCTCGTTTTCGAACGCGCTCCAACGCTTCAGAAACCGTCATATTCTCACGCAGATCAATGAACTCGGCCGTCATAATACTCCCTGCCGAGTCGTCCGGATAATTGAGATAACGATTGATGTTTTCTCGCGTTTTTGGGGATGCGACACGAAGGATACGCTTGACAAGACCCGCAGGCAATTCTTCCACCAAATCGACCGCATCGTCGAGGGCGAGTTCTTCGATCATCACCTTCAAATCAGAGTCTGCAAAAGACGCTACAAGAGCCTCACGGCGATCGGGCTCCAAAAACGAAAACACCTCCGCCGCCTGATCTTTTGAGAACAAGCGAAAAAGCAAAGCCGTCTGCGCGGGAGTTGTCTCCTCCAAAAATTCCGCGATATCTGCAGCGTTGATCTGCAAAAGCTCTCGTGAAAGCGTTTGCAATTTTCCCGCATTCAAGAGCGAAAGCCATATTTCAAATTTGGCGCGATACATTCATTCCTCACCTCCAAAAACGTGCCGCAGCGTTTGCTGCGGCAATCGGTGCTTCCTTCTAACGAATTCTAAAAAAAGGATACACACCGATCTTGACCGTACACAAAATAGAATACACGCCTGCCGTCGTCTGTGTGTATCCCTCGACTCGTTTCAAATTCAAAGAAATCGCTTTAGACAAAGCTCACCCTTTTCATACGTTGCGATCTCGCAAACGCCGATGGATTCCAGAAAACGATAGGTCTCCCGAACAAAGCTACCGACCATCGTCGGTGTATGTGCATCGCTGCCGACGGTAAATAAGCGACCGCCGACATCGTGATAAAGCTTGGCAAGCTTTCCGCAAGGAACCGTATCGCCCAGCCCCTTTGAAAGGCCGGAGGTGTTCAGTTCCAATGCAATGCCGTAATCGATCAAAAGTCGAAAGATCTCACGATAAACCTCAAGTCTGGAATCGATATCGATACAGCACTTCATACCATCACGATGGATGTACCGTTCCAAATAGTTCAAATGTCCAAGCGAATGAAACTTTCCGTTGCCGTAGCGGATATGCGCCATCGTCTCCGAAAGATACGTGTCCCAAAGAGAATTGATTTCATATGGCGAAAAACTCTTGTAATCCAAATAATAAAAATCAGGAAAACCGTCATTGTTGTGCAGAGAACCGATGACAAAATCAAACTCGTTTTCACGCAGGATCTTTTCCGCCACTTCCATACGTTGGGTCGGTTGACCGAGTTCGATCCCGCAAAGAACATTAAGTTTTCCGGAAAACGCCTCTTTTGCCTCCAAAATATCCTTTCTGCGTGCAACAAGATCCACGTCGGGCAAAGAGCCGTCCGTAATGGCATTCACGCAGTAATGATCCGTAAAGGCGATCTCGCTGAGCCCGCTTGCAAGTGCATGGCGGCAGACAGACATCGGACTGCAATCCGCCGATTTATCATAATCGAATGAATATACGCAGTGCAGATGATAATCGGCTAAAAACATATGTCCTCCAAATTTCTGTTCATTGTGTAAATTATAGCACATCTCCGTGCGAAAATCAACGAAAAAGGACTGTGCAAGCACAGTCCGAAATTCATTCTTTCAGCCATCCCTTTTGCACGGCATCCGCAAGCATCGCCTGCACAAGTTCATCCAACTGTTCGGAAACCTCGGAGATGATTTGCATTCTCTTTCTCACTTGTTCTACACATACGTCGTGCTCCATCCAAGAGACACCGCCGGTATAATAATTCATCAAAAGAGGCTGAAAATGATCAAGGCAAGCGGCAAAGCGCGCATCGGGTGTTTCCTCCGCATCGAATTCACGCCAAAGCGCCTCATATTCCCCGCCCTGCTCTTTCGGCAGCATCCCAAAGAGCTTTTCGGCCGCCGCATCTTCACGCGCAGCCTTCGTCTGCATTGCGGCCTCATCGTACACGTAGGTATCCCCTGCGTAAATCTCGATCAAATCGTGCACCAAAGCCATACGGATCACGCGATCCACATTGACAGACTCATCCGCATAATCCGAAAGCACCATCGCAAGCAACGCAAGGGAAAAAGAGTGCTCCGCATCATTCTCCTTGCGACTGATGTTGCCCACAGGCGTGCGACGGATGACGTATTTCATCCGATCCGTCTCAAGGAAAAACTCAAGTCTTCGGCAGAGATCATCCGTCATTTCAAACGCTCCTCGATCATGCTTTCCATATCATAGAGTCCGTTCGGACGTTCTGCCAAAAAGGCCGCCGCGCGCAAAGCACCGTTTGCAAAAATCTCGCGTGAATAGGCGGTGTGACTCAACGTGACGACCTCTTGTGCCCCTGCAAAAATCACGTCGTGTTCACCGACGATCGTTCCGCCGCGCACGGCGGAAATGCCGATCTCCCGTTTTTGACGAGCTTCATGCCGGCTACGGCGCTCATAGACATACTCGGGCGCCTCTTCCAGCACGGAAGAAATGCCGTCCGCAAGCATCAGCGCAGTTCCGCTCGGTGCATCCACCTTCTGGTTGTGATGCTTTTCCACAATTTCAATGTCAAAGCTCTCGCCCAAAGCCGCCGCCGCTCTGCGGCAAACGGAGAGCAACACGTTTACCCCGAGCGAAAAATTGGCGCTGTAAAAAACAGGGATCTTCGAGGCGGCTTCTTCGATCATTTTCTTTTGTTCGGAGGAATGCCCCGTGGATGCTATCACGCAAGGGATGCACTTTTCCACGGCATAGGAAAGAAGCTTTTCCAAGGCGGAAGCGTGAGAAAAATCAATGATAACATCAACATTTTCACGAACTTCGGAAAAGCTCTGATACAGAGGGAATTCCAAAGCCTCGCTTCTGCTGTCCACGCCGCAAACGATCGCGAGATCTTCAAATGAGTGTGCACACTGTGCAATCATACGGCCCATTTTACCGCAAGCACCGTGCATCAAGACTTTCAACATCCTTATTCTTCCTTTCAGAGCAGACCGACCGAACGCATCGCTTTCTTCAACCGTTCAAGATTGTGCGGCTCCATTTCGCAAAGCGGCATACGAACATCTGCCGTACACTTGCCGAGCAAATGCATCGCGTTTTTGGCAGGGATCGGATTCACCTCGCAGAACAGCGAACTGATGAAATCCAAATACTTCAACTGCAGACGGCGGCTCCCCTCGATATCACCCTCAAAAAACTTATAGCAAATATCGTGTGTTTCCTTCGGGATGATGTTGGAAAGCACGGAGATGACGCCCTGACCGCCCAAGGAAAGAATGGGCAGGATCATATCGTCGTTGCCTGCATAAAGCAAGAGATCCTCTCCGCAGAGCGCGGCAGTGCGCGTGATTTGGCAAACGTCAGGATTGGCTTCCTTCACACCGCAAATGTTCGGGTGTTTGGAAAGTTCGCGATACGTTTCAGGCGTGATTGTCAAACCGGTTCGGGAAGGCACACTGTACACCAAAAGCGGTTTACTGGAAGCGTCTGCAACCATATTGTAATGCTTGATAAGACCCAGCTGAGAGGTTTTGTTGTAGTACGGAGTCACGACGAGCACGCCGTCCACTCCCGCACTGCAGGCAAACTTCGTAAGATCCACGGCGTAGCGGGTATCATTGGAACCGGTACCTGCAATCACGCAAGTACGGCCGCCGACCTTCTCCACGCAAAACTCAATGAGGGCGCGGTGTTCCTCATCCGAGAGGGTGCTTCCCTCACCCGTGGTTCCGCACACGACAATGGCGTCGATCCCGGCTGCGATCTGATCCTCAACGATTTGAGCAAAGGCTGCATAATCGATCTCACCGTTCTGAAAGGGGGTGATGATCGCGGTGCCTGCTCCACGGAAAATCGGGGTCTTTTTCATGCTTGTCTCCTTTGTATGAAAAATAAATTTAACCTACGAAATGCCCCGCGAGGGGCTACTCAAACAGTCTATGCAAAAAGCATACACAAGGAAAATGCAAAGAATTTCAAAAAAACAAAAAACCGGTTGAAAACCGGCCCCCTATGCGCTATAATAAGAGAAAGACAAAAGCCTCGCCTTTCCGCTACGCATAGATAGCCCTTCACCGATCCTTCGGTGACAGTCGGCAACCTGTTCGGTTGACGCCCAGAGTCACAAGCGTCCGCCTTGTGCTCTTCGGCTCTTACGCCTTTTCTCCGGTCCGAGGCACGGACTGCCGAAACAGGAGTACTCTTCGCAAAAGCGCCTCTATCTTGCGTTTATTTTAACACTCATTTCAAAGGATGTCAATTGTTTTTTATGTGCGAAAACACCCCTAATTTCTATCATTTGAAATCCAGTTATTTCTACGACCTTCCCGAAGAACTGATCGCCCAACATCCGGCCAAGGTTCGCGACGAAAGTCGCCTTTTGGTGTGTGAGGAAAACCGCAGGTTTTCCGATCGCCGTTTTTCTGACATCTGCGAATATCTGAAGGCGGGCGACGTGCTCGTCATCAACCAAACCAAGGTTCTGCCGGTTCGCCTTTACGGTCATTCAATCGACGTGGCAGACCGAACGGTGGAATTTCTCCTCTTAAACCGCGTAGAAGGCGAAGAAGACACCTGGGAATGCCTGACGCGTCCCGGCAAGAAAGCGCGCGAAAATGCACGCTTTTCCTTCGGAGAAAATCTTGAGTCAACCGTGCTCGCTGTTCTGAGAAACGGCAACCGCAAGATCCGCTTTACGTACCCAAAAAGCGCCGAGTTTCTCGCCTTGCTGAATGAGGTCGGTGAAATGCCGCTTCCCCCTTACATTCGCGAAAAGTGCGAAGATCCGTCTCGGTATCAAACCGTATATGCCAAAACCCCCGGCAGTGCCGCCGCCCCGACCGCCGGTTTTCATTTCACCGAAGAACTCATCGAAAAAATCAAGCAGATGGGAGTCGAATTTTGTCCCGTCACCCTTAACATCGGGCTCGGCACCTTCCGTCCGGTCAAGGAGGACAACATCCTCGATCACCCGATGCACACGGAAATTTATGAAATTTCCGAAGAGAGCGCCGCCTGCATCAACCGCGCAAAAGCACAAGGACGCCGCATCATCAGCGTCGGCACAACCTCTTGCCGCACGTTGGAAGCCGCCTATGATGCAGAAAGCCAAATGATAAAAGCGGGGCGAAACAGCACGGATCTGTTTTTGTACCCAGGCAAAACATTTCACGTCATTGACGGGCTCATCACAAACTTCCACCTCCCCGAGAGCACGCTTTTGATGTTGGTCTGCGCCTTTTGGGGTTATGAAGACACCATGCGCGCCTATCGCCACGCCGTAGAGGAACGCTATCGCTTCTTCTCCTTCGGCGATGCCGCTCTCTTTTTGCCATGAAGCCCGTCATTCTCGTATTCGGCCCGACGGCAAGCGGAAAAACGTCGCTGTCCTTAGAGCTCGCCCGAGCCTTCGACGGCGAAATCATCAGCGCGGATTCCATGCAGATCTATCGCGCAATGGACATCGGCACCGCAAAAGCGACGGCACAGGAACGCGCCGAAATCCCCCATCACCTCATTGACGTCTGCGACATCTGTGACAGCTACTCGGCCGCAAAATACAGGCAGGATGCCATCGAAGCAATTCGCTCCATCCACCGAAAGAATAAATTGCCGATCGTTGCGGGCGGCACCGGGCTTTACTTCGACGCTCTCATCAATACCCCGAGCTACGGAAACACTCCCACGAGCGAAGAAATCCGCGCAAAACTCCACGAGCGTCTCAAGGCAGAGGGGGCGGAAGCGCTGCATCGGCTGCTTGCAAAAATCGATGCTACACGCGCCGCAAAGATTCACGCAAACGATGAAAAACGCATCGTTCGTGCCTTAGAGATCTACTATTCCACGGGGGAGGCACCGTCCAAAGTACAAAAAAAAGAGCCCAACAAGGAATTTGACTTCCTTGCTTTCTACCTTAACTTTGCAAACCGCGAAGATCTGTACCGAGCCTGCAACGAACGCGTTGACCAAATGATCGAGGCAGGGCTGACGGATGAGGTGCGTTCCCTGATGGAAAACGGGCTTGCACTTTCCCCGACTGCTTCTCAGGCGATCGGTTACAAAGAATTCCTCGGTTACCTGAAGCAGGAGAGTACGCTTGAGGAAGCCGTCGAAATCGTAAAACGTCGCACTCGCAATTACGCCAAGCGACAGATCACATGGTTTTCCAAAATGGAAGCCATCCCGCTTGCCGCAGGCGAAAGCGATTCAATTGAAATCGCAAAACGTCACACAAAACGGTTCCTGAAAGGAGCGCCATGTTAAATAAGATTCTTCGCAGAACCGCCGCGGCGCTTCTGTGCGCCTTGGTTCTCGTTTATATCGTCATCCAAATCTCCACCGCGCTTTCCACGGAGATCGTGACCGAATATGCCGGAAAAAACACGATCGAAGACAAAATCGAAGTAACCGGTTACATTCTGCGCGACGAGACAGTTCTCAAGGCGAAGAAGGACGGAGTTGTACACAGCACGCTTACAGAAGGTGCCCGCGTTGCCAAATCACAGACCATTGCCACAGTCTATGCGAGCGACACGGCAAGTCAGGTGCAGGCGGAGATCCAACGAATCAATGAGCAGTTGTCCGTACTTGAGGCAAGCGTCATCGATACCAATTATGCGACCGCCACCGTCTCGAAGCAGGACAGTTTGATCTACTCTACGTTGCAAAAAAACCGCGATATGGCAGAAAAATCCAAGTACAACCTCGCCATTCAAAGCAAATCCGATCTTTTGGTCTCACTCAATAAACGTCAACTGATCGTCGGCAAGGTAGAAGACTTTTCCGATCGGATCAAAGAACTCAATGCACGCAAAAAATCGCTGACCGCTTCATTGACAAACGCCTTGGAAAACATCAAGACCCCCAGCTCCGGCTATTTTTCCTCAGACGTTGACGGCTATGAAACCATCTTCACAAAAAACGCCCTCGATACGTTGACCGTCAACAGCTTTGACGAGCTTCTGTCAAAAGAACCGAGCAAGGTCACCGACAAGACGGTTGGCAAAATCGTCAAGGATTTCACTTGGAATCTGCTCTGTCCGATCGATCGCAGTCAAGCCGCAAGCTTCACCGAAGGAAAACAGTACAACTTAGCCTTCCCCTATTCCTCCGACACGCGAATCACGGCGAAGCTTTCCAAGAAAGTCATGCAAACCGACCGAGATACCGTAATCTTGGTCTTTTCTACCAACGAGATCCCGCAAGAATTTAATTTTACCCGCTCACAGACCATACAAATCATCTTGAAGAGTTATACGGGGCTTCAGATCGTCAAAAGCGCTCTGCGCCGCATCGACGGCGAGGAAGGCGTGTACATTCTTCAGGGCGGCACCGTCGGGTACAAAAAGGTGCGCCGCATCCACGAAAATGAAGGCTATTACCTCGTGGAGATCGTTGAGGCAACCGATCCCGACTATTACAGTTATCTCAAGCTTTATGATTCCGTGATCGTGCGCGGCAAGAACCTATACGTCGGCAAGGTGGTGGACTGATGGCACTCAGTGAAAAGCGTAAAGAAGAACTCCGTCTCGGCTATGAAACCGTCACGGCTGCCATTGCAAAAGCCCGAGAAATGAGCCCGACAAAACAAGACGTCACCTTGGTAGCCGCTTCCAAGACCAGAACGCCCGAAGAGATCAACTACATGGCGTCACTCGGCTTAAAGATCATCGGAGAAAACCGCGTACAGGAACTGCGTGAAAAATACGATGAGCTTGACCCTTCCCTTGAAATCCATTTCATCGGCGCCCTGCAAACTAACAAGGTCAAATATATCATCGACAAAGTTTCTCTAATCCACTCCGTCGATCGACCGGAGTTGGCGTTTGAAATTGAACGGCAGGCAAAAAAGCACAACAAAATCATGGATATCCTCTGCGAGGTCAACCTCGGAGAAGCACAAAAAAGCGGTGTTTCGCCCCAAGCGTTGCCTGCGCTTTTGGAAGAAATTCGCAAATTGCCCCATTTGCGCCTATGCGGTTTGATGGCTGTCGCCCCAATTTCACACAATTGGGATGAACAATTTGCAAATTCCGAAAAATTTATGAAAATTTTTATTGACAATTGTACCCAAAATATAGATAATAGTAGTATGCAAATCGCATCATTCGGCATGAGCGAAGATTTCCCCGCCGCCATCGCCGCCGGCGCAAACATGGTTCGCATCGGCAGCGCTCTTTTCGGCGCACGGAATTATTCAATGTCACTTTAAAATCTTTACATAAAACGGAGGACAAAAAAATGAGTTGGACCAAGAAACTTTCCGATCTGATGTATGGCAAGGACAACGATGTGGAAACCGACGAATACGTCGACGGCACCGAAGAAGGCTACGAACAGGTTGAAGCCGAGCAAGCTCCCGCTCGCCCCGGCAACCAGTTTGGCATCTCTTCCGGCTCTTCCATCGAAATGAAGGTCGTCAAGCCCGAGAAACTGGAAAGCGTCTCTCAGATCGCCGATCATCTTCTCGCCCGCAAAACGATTCTTCTCAACCTCGAAGAGACCAACAAAGAGACTTCCCGCCGTCTCATCGACTTCCTCAACGGCGTTGCTTACGCGATCAGCGGCACCCTGAAGAAGGTTGCCAACAACACCTACGTCATCACCCCCTCCAACGTGGAAGTGAGCGGCGAGCAGCTTCACGATGCACAGGAAAAGCCTGCTGAAAACATTTAAGTATTCCCACTAACTGAACGAATTATTTGGGGTACGCTTCGGGTTTTCCCGGAGCGTACTCTATTCCGTTGATAAGGGAGGTTTCGGCGTGCAGGCGATCATACAAATCATAACCGGCGTTGTCACCGTAGCAATCACCGCGTTGCAACTGCTGATTATGATTCGCGCAATCACCTCTTGGTTCCCGATTGATGAAGAAAGTGCCTTTATGAACTTTCTCTATTTTATGACCGAACCGCTTCTTGCACCGCTTCGCGCAATTTTGGAGCGGATCCCGCTTTTGCGAGATCTTCCCATTGATGCCTCATCCCTTGTTGCCATGATCTTATTGATGCTGATCGGGGCATTCTTACCGGAAATCCATTTTTGATCCCATCATTCACAGAAAGGAGCTGCCATGATCCCGCCCGAAGATCTGAAAAACAAAAATTTTTCACGCACCGTGCGTGGATACAACCCCATTGAAGTGGATGATTACATCCAGTTCCTCATGGCAAAATACGAGCAGCTTCACCGCGAAAATGCTGAGCTTGAAAAAAGGTTGCACATCGTCAGCGGCAAATACGAAGAGCTCGCAAACGATGAAGAAAGCATCCGAAAGGCTGTCAGTCAGGCACAAAAGCTTTCCGAATCGATGATTCTTGCTGCCGAGCGAAAAGCGGATGAGATCACCGAAAAAGTCAAGGTGCGTTGCGAGAACATCATCGAAGATGCTCAGATCAAAGTGGAAGCCGAACAAATCAAGCTTTCCGAACTGCGCCTTTCCGCCGCACAATTCAAGCAAATGCTCTTAAACGAATATACGGGATACTTGAAATCTCTTCGCGAGACCGATATTCCCTCGCCCGAGGAGGCGCAGGCCGAATTCCCCTCCCGCGATCAAATCCTCACCCAAGCAATGGATGCGCTGATTCCCGACGAAAGCATCGAAGAAGCCGTCATTGCCACTACCGACAACCCCGAGCTGGAAGATTTCAAGCGTTTTGTTCGCCCGTCGAAAAAGCATATGACCCGCGAGGAAAAAGAAGCCGTCAAGCGCGCACGCCGCGAGGGCAAACGCACGCTCGGTCAACTCACGGATGAAATTTTGCAAAGCAGCGTGGACGATGAAGAGTCCACGGAAGACGATTCGGAAGACGACCTGCTTGCAGAAGCATATGAAATGAGTGTCGAAGACGCCGTCAGCGGCGAAAACGACACTGACTTCGCGTCCGATTCCAACAAAAAAGACAACAAAGAATAAACGGCACGGGCAACGCAGTGGACACACCACTGCATTGCCCGTTTTCCAACACCAAAATTACCGAGGTAAAAACATGTCTGCAGTCGATTATTCCAAAACTCTCAACCTGCCCCAAACCGAATTTTCCATGAAGGCCTCTCTTCCCACGAAGGAGCCCGCACGCATCGAAAAATGGCGCGAGGAGAAACTCTACGAAACGCTTGTTGCTTCGGCTGAGGGTCGTGAAAAA
Source organism: Eubacteriales bacterium (assembly GCA_045601605.1). Taxonomy (GTDB): domain Bacteria; phylum Bacillota; class Clostridia; order Oscillospirales; family SIG627; genus RUG14179. The sequence continues at coordinate 23,547 of JAZRZY010000158.1, read as the reverse complement.
TTTATTTTCCACGACGGTCCTCCCTACGCAAACAGAGATATGCACATCGGGCACGCACTCAACAAACTGCTCAAGGATTTTATTTTGAAGTATAAAACGATGAGCGGTTATCAGGTCGCGTACATCCCCGGATGGGATACTCACGGCCTCCCCATCGAACTGCAAATGCTCAAAAAGCACAAGGTCAACCGCAAAGAAATGAATCCGATCGCATTTCGCGCTCTTTGCGAAGCCTTTGCGCGCGAAAACGTGGATCGTCAGAAAGAGCAAATCCGCCGTCTCGGTGTGATCTGCGACTTTGACAATCCCTATCTCACGCTTCAGCACGACTTCGAAGCCAAGCAAATTGAAATTTTCGGCAAAATGGCTCAAAAGGGTTATATCTATCAAGGCAAAAAACCGGTTTACTGGTGCCCGCACGATGAGACCGCCCTCGCCGAAGCCGAAATCGAATATGCAGATGATCCTTGCACCTCCATCTACGTGCGTTTCGTCGTAACGGACGATCGCGGCATTCTCTCCGAAATCGACAATCTCCCCGAAACCGTCGCCTTCGTCATTTGGACCACTACGCCCTGGACGCTTCCCGCCAACACGGCCATCTGCCTCGGCCCCGACTTTCAATATCAACTGGTTCGCTACGCGAACGCCGCCTACTTCATTGCAGCGGATCTCAAAGAAACCTTTGAACGTGCCGCAGGGCTTTCCGACGGCGTCGTTCTCGCCGAATTTGCCGGACACGAACTCGAATACATGAAAGCGGCCCACCCCTTCTTGGATCGTGAATCCCTCGTCATCAACGGCGACCACGTCACCTTGGAATCCGGTACCGGCTGCGTCCATACCGCACCCGGCCACGGCCACGATGACTACATCGTCTGTATGAATTACAAAGAACTCAAAGATGGCTATCCCGTCCCCGTGGACGAGCATGGCCGTATGACCGAAGAAGCGGGCAAATACTGCGGTTTGAAAACAGAGGATGCGAACACCGCCATTCTCGCCGATATGGAAGCTTCCGGCGCGTTGATCGCCAAAGAAGAAATCGTGCACCAATATCCGCACTGCTGGCGTTGCAAGCACCCCGTGCTGTTCCGTGCAACCAAGCAGTGGTTCTGCTCTGTCGAGGACTTCAAGAAAGAAGCCGTCGATGCCGTTCACAACGTCAATTGGATTCCCGAGTGGGGCGAAGCACGAATCGAGTCAATGGTTGCCGACCGCGCCGACTGGTGTATTTCTCGTCAGCGCATCTGGGGCGTTCCGATCCCGATTTTTTACTGCAAAAAATGCGGAAAAGCCCTGCTGAACGAAGATACCATTGCCAAGATCGTCGATTGGTTTGCAAAAGAGGGTTCCGATGCTTGGTATTCCCACAGCGTCGAAGAACTCATCGGAGCGCACACCTGTGAATGCGGTTGCAGCGACTGGGAAAAAGGTACCGATATTATGGACGTCTGGTTCGATTCCGGTTCCTCTTACGCTTCCGTTCTGGAACGCGCCGGTCAAACCTTCCCCGCCGATCTTTATCTCGAAGGAAACGACCAGTATCGCGGTTGGTTCCAATCCTCGCTGCTCACCAGCGTAGCCACGCGCGGCACCGCCCCCTACAAGACCGTCATCACCCACGGCATGGTCGTGGACGGCGAAGGCAAGAAAATGTCCAAGTCCCTCGGCAACGGTGTGGATCCCATGGACGTTGCCAAGCAGTACGGCGCCGATATCCTGCGCCTGTGGGTCTCCAGTTCCGATTACACGGGCGACGTACGCATCTCCCCCGAGATCTTGAAGCAACTCTCCGAGATCTACCGCAAGATCCGAAACACACTGCGCATCTTGATGGCAAACCTCCGCGACACCGCCGACTTCGACCCCTGTCGCGATCTTTTGCCCGTCAGCGAAACCGAGCCTTTGGACCGTTGGGCCATCTCTCGCTTTGAGGAGTTGGTCGCACGCGTACGCAAGGCCTATGATTCTTATGCGTTCCACCTGATCTATCACGACGTACACAACTTCTGCACCATTGACCTCTCCAAGCAGTACGTTGACATCACCAAGGATCGCCTCTACGTGGAACAGAAGGATGCCAAAACCCGTCGCGCTGTCCAAAGCACGATGTATCGCATTTTGCACGGTTTGACGCGCTTGATCGCACCCCTGCTCTCGTTCACCGCAGAGGAAGCCTGGGAATTCTTTGCACACCTTCCCGAAGACCGCTGTGAAAGCGTCTTCTTAAATCCGTTGCCCGATGCAGACCCCGCGCTCATCGATAACGAAGCACTTGAAACCTACAATCATCTCTTTGCATACCGCGATGACGTAATGAAGGCGTTGGAGCTTGCCCGTGCTGACAAGAAGATCGGCAAATCGCTCGAAGCCAAGGTCCTTATTTATGGCGCGAAGGACAATCACGCCATGCAGATCTTCTCCGGCTTTTCCGCGAAAGAACTGGCAGACCTCTTCATCGTTTCCGGCGCAGAACTCTGCTACGATGACGCTCCCGCCGATGCATTCAACGAGACCGAAAGCAACATTTCCGTCAGCGTTGTGAGCGCAGACGGCGAAAAATGCTGCCGTTGTTGGATGTTTACCGCCGATACCGAAACTACCGATGACGGCGACGTGCTTTGCAAGCGTTGCCGCGAAGTTTTGGGACTGTAATCTGTGGTTTATCTTCTGATTGCAGTGGTCGTCGGTCTCGATCAACTCACCAAGTACCTTATGACCGAATGGCTGAAGCCGGATAAGACCTTCCCGATCATTCAGGATGTTCTGCACTTCTCCTACACCGAAAACACCGGAGCCGCCTGGGGGATGCTCAAGGATGCCCGCTGGGTCTTTATGATCGTCTCCACGCTTGCTGTTCTCGGTATTTTGGCCTATTTGATTTTTGCCAAGAACAAGCCGCGCGGTTCTCAATGGGCACTCGCCCTCATTTGCGGCGGCGGGATCGGCAATATGATCGATCGGATCTTTGTGGGCTATGTAGTTGATTTCGTGGACTTTCGACTCATCAACTTCCCCTTGTTCAACCTTGCCGATTCCTGCGTCTGTGTCGGCACCTTCCTCTTCGTCATCTTTTATCTCATTGACGATTGGAAAAATGAAAAGAAAAAAGCAGGATTGGCATGAACGTTTCCGATTTCGACGAATCTTACGACGTCATTTGCGTTGAAAAACCCGAAATCGGTGCGCGCGTTGATGCAGTTTTTCGCGAGCATTCCACCCTTTCTCGATCACGCATCTCTGCTCTCATCGAAAAGGGCTGTGCTTTTTGCGACGAAACACAATTGAAGAAAAGCGATCGCGCAGACGGAAGACCGCTGACGCTTTTTGTTCCTCCGCCTGTGGATCTCTCCTGCGAGCCGGAGAACATTCCCCTCGACATTCTCTACGAAGACGAATGTCTGCTTGTGGTCAACAAAGCACAAGGGATGGTTGTGCATCCCGCCGCGGGCAATTACGAGCACACACTCGTCAACGCCCTTTTGTTCCATTGCCGCGACTCGCTTTCCGGCATCGGTGGAGTTCTTCGCCCCGGCATTGTGCACCGCATTGACAAAGACACCTCCGGGCTTCTCATAGTTGCCAAAACAGACGAAGCGCACGCAGCCCTTTCCGCCCAGATCAAAGAACACTCATTTTCCAGACGGTACCTCGCGTTTTTGTGGGGCACACCGAAAGATGACACCGGACGCATTGAGTCTGCGATCGGGCGTTCCAAGACCGATCGCAAAAAGATGTGCTCTTACCCCTTGGATACGGACGGCGCAAAAAATGCCGTCACCGAATACCGTGTCATCGAGCAATTTCGCCGATTTTCCCTGGTGGAGTTTACGCTCCATACCGGCCGCACGCATCAAATCCGCGTGCACGCCGCCTCCCTCGGGCATCCCGTGGTAGGGGATGCGCTTTATGCCGCAGGGCGCGACGCGCTGGGGCAAAACGGACAGCTTTTGCATGCCGCTCACATCGGCTTCATCCACCCCCTCACAGGACAATCCCTTTGTTTCGATGCTCCTATGCCGGAACACATGCAAAAGTTCTATGAAAAGTTGAGAAAGAACCCTCATGAACTCCTTTGAACACATCCTCATCTTATCCGATCTCGACAACACGTTTCTCGGTGCACGCTCTCGTGTGGTACCCGAAAACCTGGACGCCATCCAACGCTTCAAAGCAAACGGAGGCAAATTTGCATTTGCAACCGGCCGCGACCCGCACGCACTCCTTCGCGTGGTGGATCGCGCGGATGAGATCGCAAACTTCCCTTGCATCGTCACAAACGGTGCCTACGTCTATGACTTTGCAAAAAAGAAGCCTCTGGACGAGCACCCGCTCAAGCGCGAGCTGATCTTCCCCGTTTTCGACGATCTTTTGGCACGCCACCCCGAAATTGCACTCCGCTTTTCCACCGCCGATCGTTTTCTGACGCCGCACCTAACGGACGGACTCAGGCACGACTTGAGGAATTTTCTGGATGTGACGGAAGAGATTCCTCTCCACAAGATCCCGAACGACGTTACGCTCTACAAGGCGGTATTCTACGGTCAAAAGCCCCATTTAGACGCTTTGCGCGACGATATTTTGCAGTATGATCTAAGCGAATTTACCTGCTATTTCTCCTGCTCAGTCCTGTTTGAAGTACTGGATCGCGAGGGCACTAAGGGAAACCGTATGCAAATGCTCAAGCGGCACGATCCGCGTCTCTCCTACGCATACGGCGTCGGTGACCACGAAAACGATCTGCAGCTCTTGGAAAACGCCGATTGCGCCTGTTGTCCCGCCAATGCCATTGACAAGGTTTTAAAAAAAGCTGACGTCCATCTCTGCGACTGCGATCTCGGCGCCATCGCCGATTTGATTGAGAAAATCGAACACTCCGAAGGAGGAATGATCTTATGAAACCCGAAGAAAAGAAATCCCTGCAAACACTTGCAACCAAAATTCGCATGGGTGCTCTAACCGCAGTTCACTCTGCCAGATCCGGTCACCCCGGCGGTTCTCTGTCCATTGCAGAGCTTCTTGCGTATCTGTATTTTAAAGAAATGAACGTAGATCCCCAAAATCCGAAGGATCCCAAACGAGATCGTTTCGTGCTTTCCAAGGGTCACACCTGCCCCGCGCTCTATGCTGCGCTTGCCGAACGAGGTTTCTTTGATGCGGAACTGCTTAAGACCTTCCGTCACATCGGAAGCATTCTGCAAGGACACCCCGATATGAAATACATCCCCGGCGTGGATATGTCCACCGGTTCTCTGGGGCAAGGGGTTTCCGCCGCCTGCGGCATTGCTCTTTCCGCCAAGCTTTCCGGCGAAAATTACCGCGTTTACACCATTATGGGCGACGGCGAACAGGAAGAAGGCGAGGTTTGGGAAGCGGCAATGTTCGCAGCACATCACAAACTCGACAACTTGTGCGTAATCGTCGATTACAACGGTTTGCAGATTGACGGAAACATCACCGATGTACTCAACCCCACTCCTTTAGATGAAAAATACCGCGCCTTTGGATTTGAAGTTCTCGAGATCAACGGTCACGACTTTGACGAGATCGAAGCTGCTTTTGCCAAAGCGAAAAAAAGCGATAAGCCCACCGTCATTCTTGCAAAATGCATCAAAGGCCGCGGCGTTTCCTTCATGGAAAACCGCTACGAGTGGCACGGAAACGCCCCGAGTGACGAACAGTACGAACAGGCAATCGCGGAACTCTCCGCGACGCTCTAAACGGAGGTGACAGCGATGAAACTCAACAAGAAATATGAACTTGGTGCAAAAATCGCAACCCGCGAAGCGTACGGCGATGCTTTGGCAGAATTCGGCGCCGAATTCCCCCTCGTTGTTCTTGATGCCGACCTCTCCAAATCAACAAAAACCGCAACCTTCCAGAAAGCATTTCCCGATCGCCATATCAACTGCGGCATTGCAGAAGCCAATATGATCGGTATTGCGGCGGGTCTTGCCTCCACGGGAAAAATTCCATTTGCATCCTCGTTTGCGATGTTTGCCGCAGGCCGCGCCTTTGAACAAGTGCGCAACAGCGTCGGTTACCCGCATCTAAACGTAAAGATCGGCGCAACCCACGCCGGCATCACGGTCGGCGAAGACGGTGCTACGCACCAATGCAATGAAGACCTCGCCCTGATGCGCGTCATCCCCGGAATGTGCGTCATCAACCCCTCCGATGCCGCTGAAGCCCGCGCCGCCGTGCGCGCGGCCATCGTGCACGACGGCCCCGTCTATCTGCGTTTCGGACGCTTGGCCGTTCCTGTCATCCACGACGAAGACGAATATGAATTCGTACTCGGAAAGGGCGAAGTCCTCAAGGAAAGCGACAATGACATCGTCACCCTAATCGCCACCGGCATGATGGTCGAAGCCGCCCTGAAGGCCAAGGAAATGCTCGCATCCGAAGGCATCAACGCCCGCGTCATCAACATCCACACGATCAAGCCACTCGACGTTGAATTGATCGAAAAAGCCGCACGGGAGACCGGTGCGTTGGTGACGGCTGAGGAGCACAGCATCATCGGCGGGCTCGGAAGCGCCGTCGCCGAGGCTGTCTGCGAGAAATGCGCAGTTCCCCTCTGCCGCGTCGGCGTCTGCGATACCTTCGGAGCCTCCGGCCCTGCAAAAGATCTGCTTCCCATTTACGGACTGGATGCCGAAACCATCGTCAAAAAGGCACACGAAGCAATCGCAATGAAACGATAATCAAACAAGAAAGCACCCCATCGCAAACGCGATGGGGTGCTTTTTTAATTTGCAAGATCAGTTGTTTTCGCGATCGTAGATAAGATACTTGTCGCCCACTTTTCGATAATACCAAGTGATATCAACCTTTTCGCGATTTTCGCCGTTTTCATCAAAGCGGGTGGTGCCGCCCGTCAGAACGTGGACGAAGGAAACGCGACAAGAGAACGTGTTTTCGTCATAGGCGTAGAATTCGCTTGCCTTGACGTTCTCAAAGCGGTATCCGCTGTGTGCGGAAACCCAAGCGGTGGAAACGTTGATCGTTTGATCGTAGAGCATCGTATTGGGCTCAATATAAGACAAAGCCTGCGACTTCGGTCGATCGTTCTGCATACTGGCCGCATACGTTTGCGCGGCCTGAATGACGAAATCACTCATTTCCTCGCGCAGCTCTTCATCGTAAACAATGACGGCACGGTGTGCTTGGATAGCCTTGTCAAACACAAGCTTATGTTCTTGTCCGTTGGCGTTTTGAACGCTAATCTCCGCTTCAAACAGCAAGCCCTTCACTTCATACGTATCGTAAGTAATTCCCGAAACGCCCTCGGGCATATGTGCACAACTCTCCGTCGTTTCATCCGCAGACACAACGTACTTCTCCGAAAGTTTGACGCCGTTGACAAAAACCGTGGAGCCGGAAGGAGCGGAAACACGCGCTTTATGCTTTGCTCCGATGCCGAGTTCGATCTTGGAGAGCTCGTAAAGCGGATTTCCCCACGTCGTCTTTTCTTGCGAAAGAGCAAGTTCAAATGCCGCAAACGTCTTATCACCGGAGCGAACGTTGTAACGAACGCTCTCGCCTCCGTTATCCGCAGAAACGCGCACAAAAGTAACGTCTCCCTGCGTTTGCTCTTTCCAAAAACGCGCAAAATCCTCCGCGTCTTCCACTTCACTCAGGGAAAAATCAGCTTTTTCCAGAAGCGCGGCACTATCCTCTTCCTCGAAATACTCTTCAAAAACGCGTTCGGCCACATAATTGGGTCTTGCGGATTCATAATCGGCAAGTGCCGATTGAGTCACCAAGATGGCTGCCAGAAGCAAAACGCAAAAAGCGGCAAGCACGATTGCATACACACGCCAAAACACATTTCGCCCGGAAAGTCTCCCCGTCCCAGCACATGCATCGATCGGCGCATCCTGCTCTGCATTTGCCGTCTGCAGCTCCGCTTCGCAAGTGCGAGAAGCTTTTAATTCATCCATTGTTCTCTTTGCACGTCTCATTTGGCGGCCTCCTCGGGTCGAACCATAAAGTAAGTGGGGATATAACGGTATCCGGTAAAGGCTTTGTAATTATTGACCATACCCTCCTTTTGCGTATTGTTCAAAGACTCCTCGTCTAAATGATACTTTTCGGCGTAATCCTTCAGATACATCATAGAGGAAGAGCCCCCGTCAAGACGTCCCGCCACTACCGCTCCGTATTCGCGGAACAGATCGACAAGGTCGTTTCGGGTCGCGCCGAGGGAAGAAGCGCTGCGTCCGTCCGTCACCACCATAATCACCGTACCGTCGGCACGCTGACCGATGGCGGTACGCTGTGCAACCGCAGTATCTCCCGTAGCATAATGGAAGCTGATCTCACCGTTTTCATTGCTGATGAGAATATTATCGCCTTCCTGTCCCCAAAACGAGCAACCGTCGCGCACACCGAGACGATCGGCTTCTTCTTTCGTCATGCCGTTTTTCACGATGAAACGGTTGCCTTTATCAAAGCCCATAAAGGTGCTGTAATATCCGTCGTTCCAAACACAGGCGCCCTTTGAATAAGTCAACCCCATCGGCTGTGCTCCGCTTCCGCCGCCGCCGAGATCGGAAAACTCGCCGCCATTGATCGCGGCAACCGCGCCTTCCATCTCCACGGCCTGGAAGATCTGCTTGCCGCTGGAGGCACTCGCATAATGATAGGTGGGGCCAAGATACACGCGCGAAGGATCTTGAACCAACATAACATACGCCGTAAAGGTGGATTTGGTGACGGTATCAATGCGGATGCCGTCCGGAAAATCCGCCCACTCGTCGACCGTTTCCTCCGCGCCGGCATCACCGGAAACATAATCATCCATAGACAACGTGTCCGTTGCGATGGATCGACTTTCCGCAGAAATTGCATCAATGGTCTCTTGACTCAAAAACAAGTTCGGAAGCCACTTGGTCGCGCTCCCCTCCAAGGCGGAAAGCACCAGTCGATCGCGGAAGGAGGGACTCGGGCCGTTGACGACCGAAAACAAAAACACATAAACCGCACCAACGGTAAACAACAGAGCGGATAAAACACAAATCCCGGTACGCTTGAGGTACGTTTTCCATTTGACACAAGCCTTATTTTTCATACTCGAATCCTTCGACATCGGAATGCTCCTTTCGAAATACCCAATCGCGTTGCAGGCGATAACTGATCAAAAACAAAATCAAATCGACCCCGAGTTTCAACAACGTAATCCAGTGGCTGGATTGCATCGACAGAGACACGGTCAAGCCGTTCAAGACCGTCGCCGAAACGATCAACTGCGGGATGGAGACTGCATAGTAACGGAGAAGCAGCTTCAAGGAGTTTCCCTTTCGTTTCGCAAACACGACCGTACGGTTCAACGTGAAATTCAAAACGGACGAAACCACGCGCGCCAAGGCCTGACAAATGGCCTCCGCAAGCACTCCGAACTGCTCGGCAAACAAAAGATGCAAGACGTAAAACAGCAAAATATCCACCGCCGTGCAGATGAGGCTGCTTGCGGAAAACTTTAAAACCTTCCAGAGTGAATGCAGCCAAAAACGGAAGATCAGCGCATAAATACGCGCGGAATCAATCAAAGGGTTGAAATGGGAGGAGGCGTTTTCTTCAATATAGATCGTCTCGATCTCCACTTCATGAGCGCGCACCCCGAACTCCTTGAGATACAAAAGAACGTTCATCTCATACTCGTAACGATCGCCCGCAATTTTTAACATCCACGGGATTTCCGCGACGGGAATGGAGCGCAACCCCGTCTGTGTATCACTCAGTTTTGTTCCGGCGATCATTCGGAAGATCAAACAGGTCAAGCGATTTCCCATTCGACTGCGGAACGGAATGTTCGGTAGTTTGAAATTGCGCGACCCGAGCACGACTTTTTGCGGATGCTCTCCGGCAGCAAGCGCCAACTTGGTCACGTCCTCTGCGCGATGCTGTCCGTCGGCGTCCACAGTCAACACGTGCGTCGCATCGGGATAGGTCGAGTAGACGTGGGAAAGTCCCGTTTTCAACGCAGCACCTTTGCCGCAATTTTTTGAATGCGTCAAAACCTCAACGCCGTCTTGGTGAGAAAGCTCATCAAAGATCGGGGCATACGGTTCTCCGCCGCCGTCATCCACAATCACAAAGCGCTCAAACCCTGCACTTTTTATCTCGCGAACGACGCCGAGCAAATGTTCGTCCGGCTTATAACTGGGGATCAAAATGACAAAATTCTTCATTTTAACCTTCCTTTTTGATGGATGCATTTCGCTTATGTTTACGAAAAACGGTCATTACAACCAAAAGAAACACAAGGAAAAGAAAAACTGACGACAAAACGATCAGCCAAAGCGTGACGTTTTCATAGTTTGAACGGATCTCTGAAATCTCCTGATTTAAGCCTTCCAGTTCCGCCTCCGATTTTTCCAACTGCGTTTCCGTCTCGGCCTTTTGCGCCTCAAGTTCCGCCTTCATTTCTGCCTCCAGGCGCGCGGCACGCTCCGCATAGGTCTCAAGACCCTCGAAAAAATCTCCACCGGTCGGATAACTTCCGTCAGCCGCGTAATAAAGGCCGAATCGGCAAGGCGAATACTGACGAATGTCTTTTGCGCTCGAAACGTTGATCCAGTCATAAAACCAGGTCCAATGCTGAGATTTATGATACTCGAACGCTTCTTTGGACACTTCGAACGCAGTCTTCCCGTCAAAGGCATCCAGCGGCGTATCGTAGTCACATACCACCGCATTGTCCTGATACAAATGCAAATAAAGGCGAGGCGTATCCCAAACGCCCTTTTCCGAAAGAGAAGGCGTATCAAAATTCGGATCGTTTGCAAGTGCGATCGCATCAGTCAAAGTCTCGGCGTTGTACCGATGTTGACCATGTCCGTACTCCCCCTCCAGGTCGTGACCGACCGCAACCAGCGGGCGAAAACGGCGAAGCAGGTCCGTTTGCCAGATCAAAACAGCTTCTCGATCAAAGCCCGATGCCGCAAGATTTTGTTCCGCCTCCCAAGAGCTTTCCGAATATGCGTCCGGAAAATCCGAAATAACGGGATACCGCGTGAGACCCGTGTGCCAAAGACCGTTGAGCAACTCGTGCGGGCGATCGTGGGTAGACAGATGATGCACGAAATAGGCAACCTGCACCTCCATCCCTCTGGAGTTGTAGGTCGGCAGCAGACCGGCGAAAAACAACTGGTCATCATCGGAATGGGTGGCAAACAAAAGAAGATCGCAGGAGCCCTCCGCAGGACGCCATTGCTGAACGGTCTGCGGCAATTGCCCGTCGGTATAAACATAGACGTCGGCAAGAGAGATCCCTGCGGGGAAAGCGATCGCAAGCGTTTTTTGCGCGCTTCCAAAAGCCTCTTTCACATCCACAAACTCGTGGAGAAAATGGTTGTCTCCGCACTTTACGCTCGTTTCACCGTTTTTGAGAATCCACTCGGCGGGATTGCGGTCAAACACAAGATAAAGGGCGGCGATCGGCTCTTCCGAGGTAATGGTAAAGCTGCGCTGTTCGGAAAACGAAATGTAGGTTTGGTAACTATGATCCGTAAACTTGTTCCACTCGTCGGACGAAAGATCGGTCACGGTTACCTGCCGAGAAAGTTCCGTTGCTTCCTCCTCCGATTGCGCGCAAACGACCGCAACGCTCAAAAAAAGCATTGCAATCACACAAAAGAGGCTGAGCAGTCGTTTCAAGGCACATCTCCGAAATCGAAAGAATATTTTGTCGAATCAGACGTTATATTATAACAATTATGGGAATAAAAGTCAACGAAAAGGAGTAGAATTTACCGCGTTTTGCCCCCTCGCGTTTATACGCTCGCCTTTCTTTGACAATTCTCTGCCTTCCTGCTTGATATGATGGACGCAGGAGGCCGGTATGAACGAAATTTTTTACATAGATATATACTTTTTCTTAAACGCCGCGCTTGATGCGGTCTGCTTTTTTGCCGTCAGTCGTATTCTTCCGCAACACATCCGCCTCCTTCGGCTTTTGACCGCCTCAGCGCTCGGAGGGCTTTGCGCCGCCATCACCGCTCTATACCCCATTGACAACATCACGATCGCCTTGCTTTTCTTTGCAATGTCTCTTTTTTCCACCGCACTCGTTTTTGTGCCGCACAGTCTCCCCCATTTCATGCGTTGCTACGCACTGTTTCTGCTCTCGCTTTTCTTGCTCGGCGGTGCGCTTTGCGCGATCGGCACACTACTCGGCATTTCCGTTTCGAGCCAAAAATTCGAGCTCTGGTACACACTCGTCGTAGCTGTTTTACTCGGCGGCATCGTCTTGCTGTTCGTCCTTGCACAGCGCAGATTTCGCCGAAACATTCAAGACGTTTGTCTGGTCATCGACGGAAAGTTCTGCTATGCGAGCGCATTGGTTGACAGCGGAAACTTGCTGATCCATCCCGAAAGCGGGCTCAGTGTAGCACTCATCACAGAGGAAGCCGCCCGCTTCTTTTTCACGCCGGAACGGGCAAAGGCGCTCGATGAAGCACAGGATGAAAATAACAAAATTACCCTCATTACGCCCGCGGGGCAAAAGAATCTCTACGGTTTCATAGCTGAGGAAGCTTACGTTTACCGCGGCGGAAAACGAAAACGAATTCAGCCTTTTTTTCTTGCGCTGGACCGCTCTTGTCACAATTACGGCGGATGCGATCTGATCATTTCCCCATCCGTTCTCCCGCTTACGTGAGGTGCTTATGCAATCCATAAATCAATTTCTCATCTTTCTTCGCACGCTGTTTTTCGGAAAGGAAGAAGCTGCAAATCTCCTGTACATCAACGGTGCAGATGAACTGCCCGCGCCCTTGACCCCCGAGGAAGAAAAAGCGCTCACCTCTGCGCTTTCCTCAGAAAACGGCGACATTCAAGCCGCGAGGAACAAATTGATCGAGCACAATCTGCGCCTCGTGGTCTTCATTGCCAAAAAATTCGATAACACGGGAGTCGGCACCGAGGATTTGGTCTCTATCGGCACGATCGGGCTTATGAAGGCCGTCAGCAGCTTCGACGCGTCCAAGAACATCAAGCTTGCAACCTACGCTTCCAAATGCATCGAAAATGAGATCTTGATGTTTCTGCGCAAAACCGCCTCCATGCGTCGCGAGGTATCCATCGAAGAACCGATGAACGTCGATTGGGACGGAAATGAATTGTCTCTCGCCGACATTCTCGGCACAGATGGTCAGGAAATCGAAGAACAGCTCGAAGCGCAGGAAGAGCGCTCCTTCATTCTCAAGGCCGTACGTTCCTTGGATGAGCGAGACCGCACCATCGTCATGATGCGTTTCGGTCTCGGAACCACACGCGAATACACCCAAAAGGAGGTAGCAGATACACTTGGGATTTCGCAATCGTATATCTCAAGGCTGGAAAAAAGAATTCTGCAAAAACTGCGTCAAAAACTCTTGAGCTCTTAACTCTTTCTTTTTCACAAAAACTGTGTTATAGTAGGAGCGGAGGTATTATGAAACACCTTTATCCGGACATCTATTTTCACAGTATCAATGAACTCTCGGCAGAATTTTTTCATTCGAGAGAAATTACGCACGTCATTTTTGACATAGATGACACTCTGGTGGCGCACAAGGTGCCGCACGCAACCAAGGAGGTCTGCGAGCTGTTCAAGACCCTCAGCGATGCCGGAATCGTCCTTTCGTTGATCTCCAACGCCGGAGAAGACCGCGTAACTACCTTCAACGAATCCCTGCCTGCACCCCTCTATGCAATTTGGAATGCCAAAAAACCCTCTCGGCGCGCCCTTTCTTCTTTTTTTGAAAACTTCAACGTGTGCCCGGCGCACGTGGCATTTGTCGGAGATCAATTGTTGACGGACGTTGCCCTCTGCAAAAAATGGGGCGTTTTCTCCGTGTTGGTTCAACCGATCTCCCCTTTTGAAAATCCTTTCTTTTACGCCAAACGCGCCATCGAAAAGCCGATTTTAAGATCCTATTTTCACAGCGTCGAGCAAATCAATTCACAGAAGGACAACTGACATGAAAGCCATCGAAAAACTCATCGAACAAACCCAACAGGGGGAAGCCGTTCTGATCACAAGCGACGTCAACCGTTACTATCTGACGCGCTTCGCTTCTTCTGCGGGCGCCGTTCTCGTCACTTGCGAAAGCGCCCATCTCTTCCTCGACTTCCGCTATCGTGAAATGGGCGAAGTAGCTCTCCGAAAAGGCACAATTCCCGCCGTTTTCCGACTGGAAGATGCCGCATCTCACGAAAACCTGAAGAAAGTGCTCACCGCTCACGCCGTAAAAAAGCTGTACTTTGAAGATCGGCGTATGACCTGTGCGGATCTCTCCGATTTGGAAGACGCACTTCCCGAATTGGAGTTCGACGCCCTCGGCGATCGCGTGGAACTTCTCCGCGTGTCCAAAACGCCGGAAGAACTCGCCAAAATCCGCGCGGCGCAATCCTTGACAGAAGAAGCGTTTTTGCACGTACTCTCCTGCTTCTCTCCCACCGTCACCGATCTGGATCTCGCCGCAGAGATCGACTGTTATTTCCGTCGCCACGGCGCAGAAAACGCCTTTGAAACCATCCTGGTCTCCGGCGCGCGCACATCCCTCCCCCACGGAAAACCCGAGGGTGAGCTTTTGACGAAAAACGGCTTTGTCACCATGGATTTCGGCGCAAAAGTGGACGGTTACTGCTCTGATATGACCCGCACGGTCGTCTTTGGCCACGCGAACGATGAAATGCGCGAGATCTATCGATTGGTTCAAGATGCACAAAACGCCTCTTTTGCATGCATCCGTGCCGGAGTAACCGGAAAAGAAGTGGACTCTGCCGCACGCGATCTCATCTATCGCGCGGGATTTGAGGGATGCTTTGACCACGGAACCGGCCACTCTCTCGGCCTTGAAATTCACGAAAGCCCGAATTTCAACCAAAGAGGACTCACCCCCATCCCTGCGGATGCGGTCTTAAGCGTGGAGCCCGGTGTCTATTTAGCCGGAAAATTCGGCGTTCGCATCGAAGACATCGTCTGTGTGCGCGAAAACGGCTATGAAAATCTGACCCACGCGAAAAAAGAACTCATAGAACTGTAATTTTTCTTGCAATCTGTAAAAAAATAGTATATAATACATCCGTACTATACTTTCCGAGGAAACTACTATGGTAACAGCAGGCGATTTCAGAAACGGCGTGACCTTTGAAATGGACGGAAACGTCATGCAGGTCATTGAATTCCAGCACGTCAAACCCGGCAAGGGCGCAGCCTTTGTTCGCACCAAGCTTCGCAACGTCATCTCCGGTGCTGTGGTTGAAAAAACCTTCAGCCCCACCGAAAAATTTGAATCCGCATTTGTCGAACGAAAAGACATGCAGTACCTCTATGAGGACAGCGGCCTTTACTACGTGATGGACAACGACACTTACGAGCAGATCCCCCTCGGATCCGACGTCATCGGCAATGCCTTCCGTTTTGTCAAGGAAAGCATGAACGTCCGTGTGCTCTCCTATAAGGGCAACGTCTTCGGTGTGGAGCCTCCGATGTTCGTGGAGCTCGAAGTCACCGCTACCGAGCCCGGCGTCAAGGGCGACACCGCCACCGGTGCCTCTAAGCCCGCAACGCTTGAAACCGGTGCCGAGATCAAAGTTCCCCTTTTCATCAACGAAGGTGACATCCTGAAGATCGACACCCGCACCGGCGAATACTTAGAACGCGTTTAATCGAAAGGAGACCGTTATGTCTATCGGCGAAAAAGTTGCTTATCTCAAAGGTTTGATGGAAGGTCTGAAACTGCAAGATTCCGACGAAGTCCGTCTGATCAAATCCATGGCTGACATCTTGAGCGAGATGGCCGAAGAACTCGACACTCTGCGTCAGGATGCCGACACCCTCAACGAATACATCGAAGAGCTTGATTACGATCTCGGCGATCTCGAAGAGGCCATTTACGGCGACGACTGCGATTGCTGTGACTGCGACGATGACTACTGTGATTGTTGCGACGACGACTGCGATTGCGACTGCTGCTCGGAAGAAGAATAAAACACATTGCCCCCGCTTTTCAGCGGGGGCAACCTATATCCAAAAGCAGGTGAACTATGGCTCAATATCATCTCCACATCAAAAAAGGCGAGATCGGCAGATACGTTATTTTGCCGGGCGATCCCGGCAGATGCGAAAAGATCGCCGCATATTTTGATTCTCCCGCGCACCTTTCCACCCACCGCGAATATAACATCTATACCGGAACGCTTCTCGGAGAACGCGTTGCGGTTTGTTCCACGGGAATCGGAGGCCCCTCTGCCGCAATCGCCATGGAAGAATTGGTTGCCTGCGGGGCTGACACCTTCCTTCGCGTCGGAACCTGCGGCGGAATTTGCCAAACCGTCAAAGCGGGAGATCTCGTCATTGCGTTGTCTGCCGTGCGGCAAGACGGAACCAGCTATGAGTATGCCCCCGAAGGCTATCCCGCGACCGCCGATTTCGCCGTCACCGAAGCCCTGAGAAATGCAGCCGCCTCTCTTTCGCTGCCCCACCACGTCGGTGTGGTCCAAGCAAAAGATTCCTTTTACGGGCAACACGCGCCGGAAAGAATGCCGATTTCCGACACGCTTTTGCAAAAATGGAATGCCTATAAGCGTCTCGGGGTGCTTGCCAGTGAAATGGAGTGTGCCGCGCTCTACTGCGTTGCCGCATCACTCGGTGTACGATGCGGCTGTGTGCTAAATACTGTATGGAACCAAACGCGACGAGATCTCGGAATCATTGATCCCGATGTACACGACACAGATGCGGCTATCCGTACTGCCATTTACGCTCTCAAAGAACTGATCGGAAAGGATCTTGCCTGATGCTCTCCCAAACTGAAATTCTTGCAAAAACCGACCACACGCTGTTAAAACAAGATACTACGACTGAGGAAATCCTTGCGCTTTGTGCAGACGCCGTGCGTTTTTCGACCGCTTCCGTCTGCATCCCGCCCCGCTTTGTAAAAACAGCATACGATTTTTTAAAAGACCAACTTCCCGTCTGTACCGTCATAGGATTTCCGCTGGGGTATCAGTCCCTTCGCACCAAAGCCTGTGAAGCGGAAGACTCCATACAAAACGGCGCACAAGAGATCGATATGGTCATCCCCATCGGCGAACTGAAGGCAGCAAACCACAAATCGATCTCCGAGGAAATTCGCACGATCCGATCAATTTGCGCGGATCGCGTTTTAAAGGTCATCGTGGAGACCTGCCTGCTGACCGACGATGAAAAGAAAGCAATCACCCATATCGTCGCAGACTGCGGTGCGGATTTCATCAAAACCTCCACCGGTTTCGCGAAAGGGGGCGCCTGTGTCGAGGACATTCGCCTGTTCAAAGCAACGTGCCCGCAATTGAGCGTGAAAGCTTCGGGCGGCATTCGCAGTTTTGAGTTTGCAAATGAACTCATCCACGCCGGCGCGGATCGCATCGGCGCAAGTGCCCTTGTGGAGCTTTGCAAATGAAGCGCGTGTTTCTCATTGTCCTTGACTCGCTCGGCATCGGCGAGATGGCGGATGCCAAGGGCTACAACGACGAAGGCAGTAACACACTTGCCGCTATCCTTCCCTTCTGCCTCGGGGGACTTCCGACACTTGAAAAATTGGGTCTGTTTTGCATTGACGGAACACCCGATCTTCCTTCTTCAACGCCTTTCGCTCCCCCCTTTGCGCGCGTGGCACGGCTAACCGAACAAAGTGCAGGAAAAGACACTACGCTCGGTCACTGGGAGCTTGCGGGAGTTGTAAGCAAACGCCCTCTGCCAACCTACCCGAACGGCTTTCCCGAGGAGATCATCCGCGCATTTTGCGAATCGACGGGGCGCGGCGTTCTTTGCAATCGACCATACTCAGGAACGGAAGTCATTCACGACTACGGTGAAGAACACCGGAAAAGCGGCGATTGGATCGTATATACCTCCGCAGACAGCGTCTTTCAAATTGCGGCACACGAAGAAATCATACCGCTTGAAAAGCTCTATGAGGCGTGTCAAATCGCCCGCGAACTGCTCAAGGGGGCACACGGCGTAGGCCGCGTCATCGCGCGTCCTTTTCGCGGCACATTCCCCAACTTTGTGCGAACCGAGCATCGCCACGACTTTTCCCTCAAACCGCCGCACAACACAATGCTCGACGTCCTCCGTCAAAAGGGTCTCGACACGCTTGCAATCGGCAAGATCTATGATATTTTTGCAGGTTGCGGAATCACCGAGCATTTCCCGACCGCCTCAAACGAGGAAGGCATGCGAACGCTTGACACGCTTCTAACCCGCGGCTTCCACGGTCTTACCTTCTGCAACCTCGTTGACTTCGACATGATCTACGGTCACCGAAACGATGCCGTCGGATACGCCGCGGCGCTGCAAACCTTTGACCGCTGGCTCTCCGATTTTCTGCCGAAGCTCGGCAAAGAAGATCTGCTGATCGTCACCGCCGATCACGGTTGCGATCCCCAAACACCCTCCACGGATCACTCGCGCGAATACGTTCCTTGCCTTGTCTATCAAGCAGGCATTGCGGGAAAGAATCTCGGCACACGCAACACCTTCTCCGACGTGGCGGCAACCGTCCTCCATCATCTTGACCTTCCTTCACCGTTTTCCCACGCAAAAAGCCTTCTGACGGACGATTAACCACCGTTTTTTCCTAAAAAAACGTCCCTAACGACACGTTTGGGGCGTTATGTAATGTGGATAACTTCAACCGATTTCAACGATTTCGTACGATTGGGTTCCAAGACCAAGCGCCTCTGCCGTCTCCAACGTATGGAGCCCGTTTCTCGATTCGATCCGTTCGATCAGATACTTCTTCCCTTCATCCGCAGAGGCATAAACCGCATCGACACAAGCGCGGTCGAGCGCAACCGGATCAAGCGAGGCGAAAACACCGATATCCTCCATTTGCGGCGCCGCCGGATCGGAAAGACAATCACAATCTACGGACAACAAATTTGCAACGCTGATGTATGCGAAATTCTCTTTCCCGAGATAATCCAAGACCGACGAAGTTGCCTCTGCCATGGATTCCAAAAACGAGTCGTGATCCGCATCCCAGAGAAGTTCCGGATCACCGGCACCGTGCACTACCTTCTTTCCGAAGCCTGAGGCAACACCGATGGCAATGTTCTTGATCGCACCGCCGAAGCCGCCCATCGGATGACCCTTAAAATGAGAAAGAACCAGCATAGAGCGATAATCAGCCAATGCTTTCCCGACGATGTTTTCCTTCAGATGACGGCCGCCCTTCACAGGCAACGCCATTTCCCCTTCGCCGTCCAAAATCTCACAGGGCGCAATCGCGGCAAAACCGTGTTCTTCCATCGTGCGGTAATGATCCTCCGTACGATAACGGCGTCCCTTGTATGCCGTGTTGCATTCGACGATCGTGCCGTCCACGCGCTTGACAAGCGGTTGGATCAACGCAGGGGACAAAAAGTGCCGCCCGCCCGGCTCACCGCTTGAGAGCTTGACGGCAACCTTGCCGCCAAGCTCACGCCCGAGCAAATCATAAAGCTTCAATAAGATCTCGGGAGAAATTGCTTTTGAAAAATAAACCTTACTCATATATTCTCCTTCAGCATTAAGCAAGTGCCGAAATAAGGCGGTCAAGCACCTTTTCAAACTTCACACCGTACCAATGGGTTTCATCGCGCTTGGTGATGCGAATGCACTCCACCGTGAAATCTGCTGCAATTTGTGCGGCTTCAAGAAGTCTCTTTCCGCGCAACACAGCGCCGGTAAACGCAGAGGCATAAACATCCCCCGTACCGTGACTCCCCTCAGGAAGTCTCTCGTGAAAATAATACGAAAGTTCCCCGTTTTCGTACACGGCAACCCCGAGCTTTTCGTCGGAATACCCGACACCGGTGAGCACGATCGCTTTTGCACCAAGGTCTGCCAAGGCTTTGCAGATCTTGAAAATATAGGCCTCATCATAACCACGGGCGCAATACTCCACCCCCGACAAAAGCGATGCCTCCGTCAAATTCGGCAGGAGAACGTCTGCTTCGGCACAAAGCTTGCGCATCTCGCTGACATAGTCCATATCAAACCCCGAATAAAGCTTCCCGTTATCCGCCATTGCAGGGTCAACGATCAGTTTTCCACCCTCCGCAAGGCAAGTATCCCTGACCGAAAGCACATAATCGATCTGTTTCGCACTTCCGAGATACCCCGTATAAATCGCTCCGAAGGAAATCTTTTGCCGGATCCAATGATCTCGAATGGAGGGCATATCATCGGAAAGATCTCGGAAGGTAAAACCCGTAAACCCACCCGTATGCGTCGATAAAACGGCAGAGGGCAAAACAGCCGCCTCCAGCCCGCAAGCGGAAATGACGGGGAGTGCCACAGTCAACGAGCACTGCCCGACACAGGAAATATCCTGAATGGTTAAAACATCGATTTTCTGCATCAGTACACCTCAAGCATTTCCAAAATACGGACAAAGTATAGCATTTCCAAGCAAAAATTGCAAGAATCACAGGGGAATGTCGATAAACTGCATATAAATCAGCCGATCTTCCTCAAATACACATTTGACACAGGGTGTCTGTAACGAAAGAATACGGCTGTAATACGCCTGTCCCTGACTTTCGCGGAAGTTCTGCGCATGATACGTATTTAAAAGCACCGAAAGCGCCATGGCATGCGTAGAAACCGCAATCACTTCATCGCCGTTTTCCGAGCTTCGGTCAAAGATGGTGTGAAGCCCCTCGATCATTCTGGCTTCTACCTCCGCCAAGGATTCACCACCCTCCAAGCAGTACTCATAATCCTGCCACTGCTGTTCGGCGAAACCCGTCGGAATCGTCTCGATCCCGGTAGCAATGGTTCGCTCAAAGAGCTGCGGAACGGTCTCCGCTTTGAGGGAATGTGCCTCCGCAAGCGGCGCGGCGGTTTCCACGCATCTTTGATACGGACTCGTATACACCGCATCAAGCGAAATGTGACGGTCTGAAAAATAATCGGAGATAGCCTGTGCCTGACTTTTGCCGAGATCGTTGAGAGATGCCGTTTGATTGGTAGAAATGGTATAATCGCTCTTCCCGTGGCGAACAAAGTATACGGTCAGTTTGTTTTCAGAGTAAAGTTCCTTTGTGAGAGCAGCGTGATACGGATGAGCGTAGAGCGGAACGGAAACCTTCGCCGGATCCCCGCCTCCCTCGCCCGACATTGTGCCGCCAAGACGCACGGAGCGCACCGCAAAATAGCGATTGTTTGCAGAATCCTGCGGATCCTCGCAGCCGGCACCGACGATCCTGACGTAATTCACCCCTTTCGCTTCACAAGGATATTCCTCGTATTCCGCCCCCGTCGAGGAACGGGCATAGGTGCGTGTCAAATCAAAATCGGAAGGATAAATGCACTTCCATTCCTTTGCATCACTCGATACTTCAATGTAAAAAAGATAGGTGCGGCCTTTTTCGGCGCGTATGTCATTTGCATCCGCGCCGCCCTGATACCAACGAACGGAAACGGACGTGAGATCGGACGTCTGTTCCAACACCAGATTCAGGCGACGTTCCCCCTGCATTTGGGCGGGATCCGTACACTCCCCCAAAACATCGGCAGAAAACCATTTGGCTCCGGTAATATCTTCACGCAATGAATCAACGGCACACTGTGCAACGCACTTGGAATCAGTATAAAATGCATCGCTCACAGCATCCGAAATATGTACACTTGCTCCCGGCTCTCCCCCGCTCGAATCCTCGCTTGGAAAAGCGGATGAACACGCACTTAACGTCAACATCAAAAACGAAAGAAGTATGCAAAACACGCGACGAGTCATAAACACCTCCAACAGATTGTATTCCTCGTTTTTATTATAGCTTCTTTGTTTCCGACGTGTCAAGAAAGTCAGGGACAATCACCGAAAGGAATCAATGAAAAAACATTTGTGAAATTTATGTGAACATTGGTTTTTCCTCTTGATTTTTCCAAATAAAATGGTAAAATAAGAGCATGAATTAGCACTCACAAATACAGAGTGCCAAAACCGCTCAGGAGGAACTTATAAGATGAAACTCAAACCCTTACTTGACCGAGTCGTCTTAAAAACCGTAGAAGCAGAAGAAACCACCAAGGGTGGTATCATTCTTGCCAGCGCCGCAAAAGAAAAGCCCTCCGTCTTCGACGTCATCGAAGTCGGCCCCGGCGGAAATGTGGACGGCAAAGAAGTTGTAATGACTGTGAAAGTCGGTGACAAAGTCATCACTAGCAAGTATTCCGGCACGGAAGTCAAGATCGACGGCGTCGATTACGTGATCGTCCGTCAGGCCGACATCCTCGCCGTTGTGGAATAAGGAGGTAAATACCTATGGCCAAAGAAATCATTTACGGCATTGAAGCCCGCAACAAACTGATGGAAGGTGTCAACAAGCTTGCCGACACCGTAAAGATCACCCTCGGTCCGAAGGGCCGAAACGTCATGCTCGACAAGAAGTACGGCGCTCCCCTCATCACCAACGACGGCGTGACCATCGCCAAAGAGATCGAACTTGGCGAAGCCTTTGAAAACATGGGCGCCCAGCTCGTGAAGGAAGTTTCCGTCAAGACCAACGACGCCGCCGGCGACGGTACCACCACCGCCACCATTCTGGCGCAGGGCTTTGTCCGCGAAGGTATGAAAAACGTCGCCGCCGGTGCCAACCCGATGATCGTCCGTCGCGGCATCCAGAAGGCCACAGAGCTTGCCATCGAATGCATCAAGAAGAACTCTACCGGTGTCAAAGGCACCGACGATATCGTCCGCATCGGAGCGGTTTCCGCCGGCGACGAAACCATCGGCAAACTGATCGCCGACGCGATGGAAAAGGTCACCTCCGACGGCGTGATCACCGTCGAAGAATCCAAATCTGCCGACACCTATTGCGAAGTCGTGGAAGGTATGCAGTTTGATCGCGGCTACCTCTCCCCCTATATGGTCACCGACACCAACAAGATGGAAGCTGTGATCGACGACGCGCTCGTTCTCATCACCGACAAGAAGATCTCCAACATTCAGGAGATCCTGCCCCTTCTCGAGCAGATCGTTCAATCCGGCAAGAAGCTTGTGATCATCGCAGAAGACATCGAAGGCGAAGCGCTCTCTACCCTGCTCGTCAACAAACTGCGCGGCACCTTCACCTGCGTTGCCGTCAAAGCCCCCGGATTCGGTGATCGCAGAAAAGAAATGCTGCGCGACATCGCCATCCTCACCGGCGGCGAAGTCATCTCCGAAGAGCTCGGTCTCGATCTCAAGGAAGCCACGCCCGCGATGCTTGGTCGTGCCCGTCAGGAGAAGATCGACAAGGAGACCACCACCATCGTCGGCGGTATGGGCGAAAAAGACGCCATTTCCGATCGCGTGGCACAGATTCGCGCGGCTATGGACGTCGCCACCTCCGATTTTGACCGCGAAAAGCTTCAGGAACGCCTTGCGAAGCTTGCCGGCGGCGTTGCCGTGATCAAGGTCGGTGCCGCTACCGAAGCGGAAATGAAGGAGAAAAAGCTCCGCATCGAGGATGCTCTCAACGCCACCCGCGCGGCCGTAGAAGAAAGTCGGAGGCCAAGCGGGCTTAGGAAGACAA
>JAZRZY010000157.1:0-4480 GCA_045601605.1 Eubacteriales bacterium | reverse complement strand
TGGTTGAAATTCGGGTAAGTTGTGGTATAATGGGCGCAGAGAAACGCGCCGAGCGGCGCGTATTTGAGGTGACTTATGTACAAGGACAGGACGCTTTCCCCCGAGACTCGCGCCAAAGACCTTCTCGCAAGGATGACGCTTGACGAGAAGATCGACCAGATGGTCTTTTACGAGAAACTGAACGCGCTTTACGACGACGTCGTTGAGGGCAAGGAGCTCGCGTGCCGCGCAGGCACCTTCGGGAACCTCGGCAATCTTGAGGACGGGGAAGCGCTCGACAAGATCCAGAAGTATTTTCTCGAACACGACCGCCACGGGATCCCGCTCATCATGGCGTTTGAGTCCCTGCACGGTTTTTATCACAAGGACGCGACCGTCTTCCCGCAGTGCGCCGGACTCGGCGGCACCTTTGATACGGAGGCGATCCGTGAGATGGCGCGCGTCATCGGCCGCGAGAGCCGTGCAATCGGCGTGCGACAGGTCTTTGCCCCGAACGTGGACGTGCCCCGCGACCTCCGCTGGGGCAGAACGCAGGAGGCGTACAGCGAGGATCCCTATCTCGTCGGCGAGATGGGTGCCGCGTACGTGCGCGGCGTGCAGGAGGAGGGCGTTGCCGCCACCGCCAAGCATTATGTGGCGTACGGTCTGCCCGAGGGCGGACCCAACCTTGCGCCCGCCCACGTCGGCGAGCGCGAGATCCGCGAGCTGTACCTGGAGCCCTTCCGAAAATGCATCGACGCAGGCGTTTTTTCCGTGATGCCCGCCTACAACGAGGTGGACGGCGAGGCGGTGCATGCCTCAAAGAAGCTTCTGCGCGACATTCTGCGCGACGAACTGGGCTTTTCCGGCACCACGATCTCCGACTGGGGCGCGGTGCACATGCTCTCGAGTTTTCAGCGCGTGGCAAAGGATTACTTTACCGCCGGAAAAATGGCGGTGGAAGCAGGTGTCGACATCGAAGCCCCCACGCCGCAGTGCTACGGCGAGGAGTTCCGCCGCGCGGTGGAGTCGGGCGAGATCGACGTCGCGCTCATCGACGAAGCCGTGCTTCGCGTGCTCGAGCTTAAGTTCCGTCTCGGCCTGTTTGAAGATCCTTACGCCGACGCTGATGCGCGGGCGCGTATGCACGAGGCTTCTGCCCGTGACCTCGCCCTCAAACTCGACGAAGAGGCGATCCTGCTTTTGAAAAACGACGGCATTTTGCCGCTGGATGAGAAGAAGCTCGGGAAGGTTGCCGTCATCGGCAACAACGCGAAAGACAGCTTCCTCGGCGACTACGTCGGCAAGACGAGACATTGCATCGACTTCTACACAGGAATGGCGGAAAGACTCGGCGAAGAGCGCGTGCTTTACGCGCGCGGTTGCTCGCACATCACCTGCACCGACGAGATGATCGCCGAGGCGGTCGAGACGGCGCGGCGGGCAGATGTGGTCTTCCTCGTGCTCGGTGACAGCACCGACACGGGCGGCGGCGTCGGCGGCGGTGCGTTCTTAAATGACGAGATCACCTTCGGCGAGGGCTACGACACGCACGACCTGTCCTTTTTGCCCTCGCAGAAGCGTCTGTTTGACGAGATCGCAAAGCTCGGCAAGCCCACCGTCCTCGTCCTCTATGCGGGACACCCCTTCACCGTCAAGGATGAGGTGGAGTGCGTCTCGGGCTATCTCTTCTCCTGGGGCGGCGGCGAACAGAGCGGCACGGCGTTTGCCAACCTCATCTTCGGCGACAAGACGCCGTCTGCGAAGCTTTCTTACTCGATGCCGCAGACCACGGGGCACCTGCCCTGCTACTACAATCATAAGGTCTCCGCGCGCGGCTTTTACAAGCGTCCGGGAAGCTATGAGGCGCCGGGGCGTGACTACGTTCTCGCTTCACCCGATGCGTGGTATCCCTTCGGCTACGGTCTCTCGTATACGACGGTGAACTACTCCGACCTCTCGGCCGAGGTGCTCCCCGACGGCAACGTCAAGGTCGAAGTCACCGTGGAGAATGCGGGCGACTACGAGATCGGGGAGAACGTTTTGCTCTTCGTGAAGATGCTCTACTGCCCGATCACGCCCTTTGTGAAGAAGCTGCGTAAATTCAAGAAGGTCCACCTCGCCCCCGGTGAGGCGAAGCGCGTCTCCTTTACGCTCTCCGACGAGGATTTCACCTACATCGACGAGAAGATGAAGACCGTCAAAAACCGCGGCACGCACAAGATCCTCATTGAGAACCTTTCCTGTACCGTTGAACTGTAAGAAAAGGTCTCGAACATCCTTCGGGATCTTTTGATGCAAAACAGAGAGGAGAAAGCGATGATCTATTTGATCGCGGGCGCATCCCATACGGGAAAGACGGCACTTGCCCAGCGGCTGATGGAGGTGAGTCACATTCCGTATCTGTCCTGTGATCACCTAAAGATGGGACTCATCCGAAGCGGGCAGACCCAACTCACACCGCAGGACGACGAGGCGCTCATCCCCTACCTTTGGCCGATCGTGCGCGAGATGATCAAGACTGCCGTCGAAAACGGACAGAGTCTCATCGTGGAGGGCATATATATCCCGCCGGATTACGCAAAGGATTTTGAAAAAGAGTACCTTGCACACATTCGCTGTGTGTGCCTTGTGATGAGTGAACGTTACCTTGAAGAGCATTTTTCCGACGTGGAGAAATACGCTTCGGTCATTGAACGGCGCCTGTGTGACAAGCCTGTGAAGGAGGATCTTCTTCGGGACAACGAAAGGATCCTGCGTCTTGCGCGGGAAAACGGGGTGCCCGTCGCGCTCATCGACCAAAAGTACGAGCTTTCCTTAACAGAGCTTTTCGGCATGGAATGAAAACACCCGCCCGAGTTTCGGGCGCCTGTTTTATATTTGCTTAAAAGAGGTACGTGATGTTGATAAAAAAAGAAAGGAAGATAAAGGCGGAGCCGATGATGGAGGTGACGAGGCCTGCCGTGGCTTGTCCTCCGCGATAGCCGCACGCTTTGGAAACGATGGCGAAGGCGAGGGAAATCGTGGGGAAGAAAGAGAAGAGCGTGGTGCAAAGGAGCGCTCCGGGGGAAAAGTAATCAAAGGTTAACGTTATGAAATAGACGATGAACGAAAAGACGATGCCGATGATGCCGAGGATCAGAGAGGCAATGCCGAGGCCGCGGCCGCGGGTGCTTTCGGGCTCAGGCATAGCCGCCGGTGCGCTTGCCTGATACACGGGGGGCGTCGGCGGAACGTAGGGGGACTGATGGATGGGCAGAACCTCGCGTGCGGGCTCGGCGGCGTTTATCGTTTCGGCGGGAGAAGCCTTCTCCGGAAACTTTGTGCCGCAGACAGAACAGAACAAATGGTCGTCTGCAGCTTCTGCTTGACAGGTTTGACAGAACTTCGACATAACGGATGCTCCTTTTCTGTAACGTTTTCAAAATTTTATCACATTCTTCGGGCGATTGCAAGGCTCTTTGGATTTGCAGTTTTTTTGCGTCTGTGCTATAATACGGGAAAAGAGGTGAAACTGCCGATGCAATATACGATCGACCACGATTTGCACATCCACTCGCATCTGTCCACCTGCTCCCGCGACGAGGAGCAGACGCCCGAGCGCATCTTGCGTTACGCCCGTGAGTACGGGCTTTCCACCGTCTGCCTCACCAATCATTTTTGGGACGAGACGGTTGCGGGCGCAAACGAGTGGTATAAGGCACAGGATTTTCGGCACGTTACGCGTGCCCTGCCCCTGCCGCAGGAGACGGGGGTGCGCTTTTTGTTCGGCTGCGAGACGGAGCTGGATCGGCATCTGACCCTCGGGCTCTCCGAGGAGCGTATGGAAAGCTTCGATTTCATCGTCATTCCCGTGACGCACTTCCACAAGGTGGGGTTTACACTGTTCGAGGAGGAGGCGGAGAATGCCGTGACTAAGGCACGCGCGTGGATCCGCCGTGTGCGCGCCGTCTTGGAGATGGATCTGCCCTTTCACAAGGTCGGACTTGCACACCTTGCCTGCCCGCTCATTTCCCGCGATTGGCGTGAGGAGTATTTACATACGCTTTCGCTCTTGCCGCAAGCGGAGCTTTATGATATTTTCCGCCGCGCTGCCGCACTCGGCGTCGGCATCGAGATCAACACCCGTGATTTCACCTTTACCGAGGCGGAGGGGGAGCAGATCCTGCGTCTTTTTGCCACCGCCAAGGACTGCGGGTGCAAGTTCTACCTCGGAAGCGACGCTCACTTTACCGCCTTTTTCGAGACGGCGCAGCAGACCTTTGCCCGCGCGATCTCTCTGCTCGATTTGCAGGAGAGCGACAAATTCCACCTGCTGTAAAGGTGCCCGAACAGCTTTTTCGATCCGTAAGAAAACCGACCTGTTGAAAGGTCGGTTTTTTTCTTATGCACCTTCTTCCGATTCATCTAGTGCGGCACGTACCGCAGAAATGACGAAGGCGGAAACGGGGTAGTCCTTCCCGCGAAAAGGAAGAAGAAAGTCGGATCGTAGCCATGTCGT
>JAZRZY010000156.1:0-1647 GCA_045601605.1 Eubacteriales bacterium | reverse complement strand
ACCGTGTTCCAGTCTCTCCCCGTGGACGGCATCGTCATCGTCACGAGCCCTCAGCAGCTTGTCGGAAACATCGTCGAAAAGGCGGTCAAGATGGCGGAAATGATGAACGTGCCGATCGTCGGCCTCGTTGAGAACTACTCCTACTTCGAGTGCCCCGACTGTAAGAGCCGCCATTCCATCTACGGCGAAAGCCACGTCGGCGCGCTCGCCGAGACGCACGGCATTGACGTGGTCTGCCGTATCCCGATCGACCGCAAGCTCGCCGCCGCAAGCGACGCCGGCTCCATCGAGCTTTACGAGGGAGAATGGCTCGACGAGCTTTCCCAAAAGATCGAGGAGCTGTAAAGAAGCAAAAAAAGAAGCAAGCCATGTGGCTTGCTTCTTTTTTTGCTGTTTCAGAAGCGGATCTTTTCTTTGATGTAGGAGGCAACTTCCGCGATCGGCAGACGCACCTGCTCCATCGTGTCGCGCTCACGGACGGTCACGCAGCCGTCGGTTTCGGTGTCGAAATCGTAGGTGATGCAAAACGGCGTGCCGATCTCATCCTCGCGGCGGTAACGCTTGCCGATGGAGCCCGCGTCGTCGAAGTCACACATAAACTCGCGCGCAAGAGAGGCGTGCAGCTCCAGCGCCTTTTCGGAAAGCTTCTTCGAGAGGGGGAGCACGGCGGCCTTGAAGGGTGCGAGGGCGGGGGAGAGGCGAAGCACGACGCGCACGTCGTTTTTCTCGGCATCCACCACCTCTTCGTCGTAGGCGTCGGAGAGGACGGCAAGCACCGTGCGCTCCACACCCAGAGAGGGCTCGATGACGTAGGGGATATAGTGCTCGTTCGTCTCGGGATCGAAGTAGGTCAGATCTTTGCCGGAGGTGTTCTGGTGTTGGGTGAGGTCGTAATCGGTGCGATCCGCCACGCCCCAGACCTCGCCCCATCCGAAGGGGAAGAGGAACTCAAAGTGGGTGGTTGCCTTGGAGTAGAAGCAGAGCTCCTCCGGATCGTGGTCACGCAGGCGGATGTTCTCCTCCTTGAGGCCGATGGACAGGAGCCAATTCTTGCAGAATTCGCGCCAGTAGGCGAACCATTCAAGGTCGGTGCCGGGCTTGCAGAAGAACTCAAGTTCCATCTGCTCAAACTCGCGCACGCGGAAGATGAAGTTGCCGGGGGTGATCTCGTTGCGGAAGGATTTGCCGATCTGACCGATGCCGAACGGCAGCTTCTTGCGGGTGGTGCGGGCGACGTTTGCAAAGTTGACGAAGATGCCCTGTGCGGTCTCGGGACGCAGATACACGGTGTTCTTCGCATCCTCGGTGACGCCCTGGAAGGTCTTAAACATCAGGTTGAACTGACGGATGTCGGTGAAGTTGTGCTTTTTGCAGGTCGGGCAGAGAATGTTTTTCTCTTCGACGAAATTCTTCATTTCCTCGTGGGTGAAGGCGTCGATGGGCTTTTCAAGGGTGTAGCCTGTCTCGGCACACCAATCCTCGATGAGCTTGTCTGCGCGGAAGCGCTCGTGGCACTCGCGGCAGTCCATCAAGGGATCGGAGAAGCCTGCAAGGTGACCGGAGGCGACCCAGGTCTGCGGGTTCATCAGGATCGCGGAGTCGAGCCCCACGTTGTAGGGGTTCTCCTGCACGAATTTCTGCCACCAG
>JAZRZY010000155.1:0-9423 GCA_045601605.1 Eubacteriales bacterium | reverse complement strand
GGTGTTCTCATACTTTTTCCCGGGGTTTCCGAGGGCGGCGACGACGTATTCGACACCGCTCTTTTTGAACTTGGAAAACAGCATCATTCTTCCTCTTTTGATTCGGCCTTCAAGAGCGCCTCATATTCTTTTTTTCGCTCGGCCTTGTCGGCGGGCAAGCGATCCTCCTTGCAAAGAAAGAGCGTCAGATGTCTTTCGTTTGCGCCGATGTAAGGGGTCTCACAGTCAAGCTTCACGCACACCTCGTAATAAGGCATCCCGTCCAGATCGACCTGAAGATACGTCTCAGTCACGGTCACGTCAAGGATGGTGTGAGCTTCGTTTTGCCAAGCCGCGCGCAGGAGAGACTCGGCTGCCGCCTCCAGCCCCGATGCGGAAAAATCGGAGGGGAGAAGGTCGCTGTAAAGATCTGCCTGCTGGACGTCAAACCGCGTGACAAAGCCGTTTTGATCGATGTCAAGACAGATCTTCGCATCGGTGAGAAGCGCCCCGAACGACAGGGTATAACGGAAACGATAGGTCAAGTCTTCCGAAAGAAGCGTTGCTCCCGAAGGAAGCGGCGCGTGCGTCAAAAAGCCGTCGAGCTGACCCTCCGTTTTTTCAGTTCTTCCGTCGATTTGATAGGTGGCGCGATAATCGGTAAAACAAGCGCGCCCAAACAAAGAGAGATCCACCCCTTCGGGCACGAGCGTCTCGATGAGCGCCTCTGCGCTCGCCTGCGTGACCGCTTCGGCAAAGCGCGGCTTGTCTTCAAATTCTTCCGAGCAGAAAAACGCGACGAGTGTGTCCGTTTCGTGATAAAACTCCGCGTAAAAATCCGACTCGTACAGTCCTGCGATCCCATAACTGTCAAGGGTATGAGAAAAGCCGCGCGTGCGCCGCGTCTTTTGATACTCTACCTCAAAATTCTTATCCAAAAACCGAAGCGTCCGAGTGGCAGGGACATCCTCGTCCAAGCGATTCTCTCCGACTTCGCAAAGCAACAGCTCTTTTCCGAGCGAAGAAAATTCTGAAGAAGCGCCAAAGGACTCACTTGACCCCACGAACAAATAATTCGGCGCAGGCGCACAGGCGCTCAAGAGAAGCACCGCCAAAAGCAAACAAAGAGAAAAAATGCGTTTCATCCAAAACACCGTTCCTTCAGCGCGCTTTTTGATTGTAGCGGCTCATCGCCTCTTCTGCGCGTCCGTCGACGAGCAGGTCGAGCGCGGCGACGACGTACTCGACGCCGCTCTTTTTGAACTTGGAAAACAGCATATCAGTCCTCGATCTGCAGAAGGTTTCGCACCGCGTGCCCCGCCATAACAAAGCCCATTACGGGCGGCACAAAGGAAACGGAGGCGGGCGGCGAGGTAACGGCGCGGCTGACCTCGTCGGAAAAGACGACCGTCACGTCCGAAAGACCGCGCGCACGGGCAAGCGTACGTATTTTTTTGGCAAGCGGGCAGGTGTGTGTCCGGGAAAGGCGCGCCACCCGAAAACGGGTGGGATCCAGCTTCCCGCCGGCACCCATCGCAGAAACGAGGGGGACGCCGAGCGCCTCGGTGCGCTCCATCAGGGAAAGCTTTGCCTCCACGTCGTCTATGCAATCACAGACGAAGTCCACGCCTGCAAAGGAAAAGCTCTCGTCCTCGGGGCGGTAAAAGCATTCCCGCGCCTCGACGCACACGGCGGGATTGATCTCCTTTGCGCGGCGCGCGGCAACGGCGGCCTTGTTTTTGCCGAGGGTCTCCTCCGTGGCGTAAAGCTGGCGATTTTTGTTCGTCGTGCTGTAGCTGTCGCCGTCCACGAAGATGAGCTTCCCCACCCCCGCGCGCACGAGCGCCTCGGCGCAGGCGGCGCCCACGCCGCCGAGACCGAAGACCATCACCGATGCCTCGGAAAGCCTCTCGGTACCGCCCTCACCGTACAGCGGGAGGGCGCGTTTTAAAAAATCCATAGTTTGCTCCTTAAAATATTACAAATATTTTAGCATAAGGGGCTATTTTTTTCAAGCAGACCCTTTTTCTTTTGCGAAAATTGTGGTATATTATAAATTAGGTAACTGCGA
The DNA here is from genome assembly GCA_045601605.1 of Eubacteriales bacterium. Classification (GTDB taxonomy): domain Bacteria; phylum Bacillota; class Clostridia; order Oscillospirales; family SIG627; genus RUG14179. The sequence continues at coordinate 7,373 of JAZRZY010000155.1, read as the reverse complement.
CACGAAAAGGAGAACGCCATGCTGCCCACCGATTTTTTAGACGAATCCGTGCTGACTGAGGCAGATTGGGAAGACCTGTACGGTCTCGCCCGCAACATCCACCGCGCGCCGGAGGAGTATTCCGACGCCCTGCGCGGCAAGATCCTCGGCACTCTCTTCTACGAGCCCTCCACCCGCACCCGCCTTTCCTTTGAGACGGCGATGCTTCGCCTCGGCGGGCGCGTCATCGGATTTTCCGACCCCTCCTCCTCGTCCGTCACCAAGGGCGAGACGCTGAAGGATACGGTGAAGATCGTCTCCTCATACTGTGACATTATGGCTCTTCGCACACCGCTGGAGGGCGGCGCACACGCGGCGGCTCTCTTCTCTTCCGTGCCCGTCATCAACGCGGGCGACGGCAGTCACCTGCATCCCACACAAACTCTGACGGATCTGTTCTGCATCCGCCATCGCGCGGGCACGCTGACGGGGCTCTCCGTCGGCTTCTGCGGAGATCTCCTGAACGGGCGCACCGTCCACTCGCTGGCAAAAAGCCTTGCGCGGCGCGGCTGCACCTTCTACTTCGTCTCCGCGCCCTCTCTTGCCTTCCCTGAGCATTTGAAATCCGCGCTCTTGCTTGCGGGCGCGCGCATCCGCGAATGCTCCGACTTAAACGAATGCATCGACCGCCTCGACGTGCTGTATATGACCCGCACCCAGCGCGAGCGCGGCAGTAAGGCGGTGGAGGGCGACGCCCTGCGCCTGACGGCAGACAAGATGGCGCGCGCACGCCGCGAGATGCTGGTGCTCCATCCCCTGCCGAAGGTGGACGAGATCGCGCCCGAGGTGGACGACGATCCCCGCGCGCTCTACTTCGCACAGGCAAAGGGCGGTGTGAGCATCCGTATGGCGCTGATGCTTCGCCTCTTGGAACGCCCCTACACGCCCAAGCGCGTCCCCTACTCTCACGAGGCGCGCCTGTGCAAGAACCCCCGCTGTGTCACCGCCTACGAGAGTGGGCTTTACCCCGATCTGGAGCCGAACGAAGCCGGCCGCTTCTGCGCTTACTGCTCTCAACCCGTTGACTGATCTCCGCGAAAGGCTGTTTCCCCGTTTTTGAAAGGAGGCCTGTACGATGTCCGAAGAAAACCGCACCCCCGAATACCCGAGCGAACAGATCGCACAGCGCCGTGCGAAGGACGGCGTACGCCTGTCCCGCAAGGAGAAGGCCCCTCTTTCCACCCCCTTGACCCAAAGCCTGGACGCCTTGACGGAAGAGGACTTCACCACCCGCAAAAAGCGCAAGAAGACGTCTCGCGGATTCACCGTGGGCCAATGGATCGTCTTCGGCCTGTGTGCCGCACTCTTCGTCTTTTCCGGCTATAAGTTTGCAGGCAATCTCCTCGAGTATGCGGAGGCCAAGAAGCAATACGACGAGCTCAAGGAGATCTTCTACTCCGCCACCTCCTCGGCGGACTATCTGGCAGAGCCCCTGCCCGCGCCCTCCACGCCCGATCTGCTCTCCTCGATGCAGACCACCGCGGCGGATGCCGAAAACTCCGGCACGCTCGCAGGTCTCGGCGAGGAAGAGAATTTTCAGGTCATTCTCGCCCGCCTCTCCAAGCTCAAGAGCCTCAACGAGGACACCTACGGCTGGCTGAAGGTGACGGGCACGGACGTGGATTACCCCGTCGTGCGCGGAAAGGACAACGACTATTATCTGCGCCGCAGTTTTTACAAAAGCTATCTCAACAGCGGTTCCATCTTTGCCGACGCCTCCTGTCTGTCTCCCGCAGAGAACCGCAACACGGTCATCTACGGGCACAATATGAAGGACGGAACGATGTTCCACTCCCTTCACAACTTAAACAACCAGACCTATTTCGACGCCGCCGAGATCCGCCTGATGACCTCGGAGGGCATCTACGTCTACGAGGTCTATTCCGTGCATCAGCCGCACGAAATGGACAAGTTTTTCTACACCGAGTTCACCGACGCGGAATGGCAGGATTTTTTGAACTGGACAAAGGAACAGTCCTTCTTCCCCAACTCCGACGTCTCCCTCTCGGTCAGTGACAAGATCATCACCCTCTCCACCTGCGTCTCCACGACGGAGGAGGCCGCGTACCGCTTCGTGGTGCACGGCGTTCTGCGCGAGGTCATTCGCACATGAAAGTGATCCTTGTCCAGCTCGGCGAGACCAAGGACGCCCACGTAAACGCCCTCTGTGCAGATTTTGAACGCCGCCTGCGCGGCGCGTGGGAAACACAGCGGCCCGTGCTGCGCCCCTGCCGCCTCGGCGACATCCCCTCGCAAAAGGAGATCGATGCGGCGCTGGAAAAAGAAGGCGACGAGCTCCTCGACCTCTTGCGGCAACACGGCCGCGCCTGCAAGATCGCGCTGTGCGTGGAGGGAAAAGAGCTTTCGAGCGAGGCGTTTGCCTCCCTGCTCTCCGAGCAGATGCTCTCTCACGGGGAATTCGTGTTTCTCATCGGCTCCTCCCACGGCTTGTCCGAGCGGGTCAAGGCCGCCTGTGACGTGCGCCTTTCCCTCTCCAAGATGACGCTGCCGCACGAGCTGTGCCGACTGCTCTTCACCGAACAGCTTTACCGTGCCTATACCATTCTTCACTCCATGAAGTATCATAAATGAGGTTTTTATGAAGCTTTCCGCCCGAACACTCTGCTGTTTTCTCTGTCTGTGTCTTGTCTGTCCTCTCTTGTTCTCCTGCACCAGGGATCACGGGCCGGACGAGGATCCCGTGGATTCCTCCCTTCTGCTTCGTCCGACAAGCATCACGCTTCTGACAGACAAGGGAGAGCTGCCCGGCGCGACCTACGAGGTCTGCCTCAAGGACAGCTACGACCTGCCCGTGGCAGGCGCGGAGATCACGCTGGCAGGGCACGGCGTCACGAAACAGACCGCCGTCACCGACGAGGAGGGCGTTGCCCGTTTCGTGCCGAAGTGTGCGGCGGGAACGCATCAGGTAAACTTCTCCTTCGCGGGGGACTCCTTCTACCGCGAGTGCCTCCTGCCCGCCGAGATCGTCGCGCTTGAGCGCATCAACCGAAGCGGCGTCTATGTGCGCGCCGCCGCGCTTGACACACTGGATTTTGAAGAGCTGAAGGAAGCGGGTGCGGGACACATCTTCCTGCACCAGGAGGTGCTCTCCCAAATCAGCCGCGAGGGCATCGAGGAGTTCCTCGCCGAGGCGAAAAAACACAAGATCTCCGTGCATCTGTGGCTCATCTGCCTGTGGGACAAGGGCGCGTTCGTCTCCCCCATCGACCGCGAAACCAAGGACTACGCGCAGGACTACTTTGACACCGAGGCGGAAAAGGTGCGCCGCGCCGCCGAGCTGGAAGGGCTTGCGGGTCTGCACTTTGACTACATCCGATTCGACGGAGAAGAGACGCGCGCCGATCTCTTCCGCGCCACCAAGGGCGGCGGCGGCGAGGTTGCCGTCACCGAGTTCGTGCGTCAGATGACCTCAGCGGCAAAATCCGTCAATTCCTCTCTCGTCTTCTCGGGCACCGTAATGGCACAGTATGCCGATCTTGTCCCGATGTACGGGCAGGATCTTACCACCCTCTCCGAATATTTCGATTTCTTCGTGCCGATGCTCTACGCCGGCAATTACGACAAAGACGTGCATTGGGTCACCGAGTGTATGCGGATGCTCCGTCAGGAATTTCCCGAGCTTGATTTCCGTCCCGCCGTCTTAAGCTATGAGTCTGATACCAACCAAACAAACCGCTCCGTCTCAGACGTGGACGCAGACGTTGCCGCCCTCTACGAGGCGGGCGCCGACGGCGTCACCCTCTTCCACTACCGAAAGAATCAGAGCACGCTGACCGATCTGGAACCCGCCTGAGCCCCGCTTGTCTTATCCCGATGAAAGGAGGTCTCCCTCTATGAGCGCCAAAGCCCGTTCTGCCACGTCTCTCGGCAGCGGCGTCATCACGCTGTCCGGCTCTAAATTTCTGACCCTCCTCATCGGTACCGTCTCCTCGATGCTGATGGCGCGCCTGCGCACGAAGACCGATTACGGCACCTACACCGCGCTTCTGATGTCCATCCGCACGCTGTCCGTCTTCTTGATGATGGGTCTGCCGAACGCCATCAACTACTTCCTTGCAAAAAGCGATACCCAAGAGGAAAAACAGCGTTTTCTCTCGGTCTATTACACCTTCTCCACCATCCTCTCCGTCCTCATCGGGCTTTCGCTCTTTTTGGCTCTGCCGTGGGTGGTGCAATTCTTCGGCAACCCCGATCTGGAGCATTACGCCTTCTTCTTGCTCCTCTGCCCGTGGGTGTACATCATCTCAGGCTCCGGTGCCACGGATCATTTGCTCATCGCCTATCGCCGCACCAAGACGCTTGCGATCATGCGCGTGGCAAACTCCGTTGCCCTGCTCGGCATCATCCCGCTCGCCGAGCTTTGCTCTTCTTTCCTTGACAAGAGCGCGTTTTACATCTACGTCGTTTTGTATCTCGTGGCCGAAGGCGCCTTCTCTCTTATCAGCTACGTCTTCGCCTCCCGCGCCGCAGGAGGTCTTCGCCCCTCGCTCGATTGGAAAAAGCTGCGCGAGGTGCTCTCCTTCTCCCTGCCCATCGGACTTGCCGCAAGTGTCTCCACCCTCAACGGCGAGATCGACAAGCTCTTCGTCGGTGCCATGCACGATCCCGCCTCGCTCGCCGTTTACGACTACGGCAGTCGCTCGCTTCCCTTCTACGTCATCCCCGTCGCCATCACGAGCGTGCTCACGCCGCTGATCGTGCGGATGGTGAAAGAGAAAAAGAGCGAGGAGGCCGTGTTCCTCTGGGGGCGCGTGGTGGAATTTTCCTTCGGCATCCTCTTCTTTGCCGCAGGCGTTTTGATGGTCTTTGCCCCGCAGGTGGTGACCATCCTCTATTCGGAGAAATACATCGACTGCGTGCCGATCTTTATCATCTTCCGCGTGGCTCTCATCATGCAGGTGACTTACTTCGGTATGATCCTCAACGCGCTCGGCCGCACGAAATTCATCTTCCTCTCCTCCTGCTGCTCGCTTTTGGCAAACATTCTGCTCAACAGCTTTTTCTTCTTCTGCACGGATCTCGGCTTCGTCGGACTTGCCCTCTCCACCATCCTCTCCTCGCTGTGCATGAATCTGACACAGCTTCTCGCAACCTGCCGCCTGATCCACGTGCCGTTTTCCAAGATCATGCCGTGGAAGAAGCTTCTCAAGACCGCGCTCGTCGCCTGTGCCATCCTGCTTCCGGCGGGAGCGCTTTTGAAGGGTCTCGGCTTTTTCTTCCCCGCGCTCTTTTCCGAGAGCGCGCCGCTCTCCCTCGTCCTTGCCGTGGTGCTCGGCGTGATCTGTTCGCTTCTCTACCTCTTTCTCCTGCGCCGCTACATCAAGGAGCTCTGGCACTTCATCAACTCCTACAAAATGGCGGATGCCTCCAAGGACACCGCGCCCGCCGACGCCGTCCCCTCGGCCGAATAACCCCCAAACAAAAACGGAAGCACGCTGATGCGTGCTTCTTTTTTCTTTTTCAAAAAGCCGTCTTTTCGGAAACCTCTTGCCGCGCCCGTCGTTTGGGCGCGATTTTCTGCTGACGTTTCCGTCTTTTTAGGTGTCACTTTTCTTTGATGCGGTTTTTAAATGCAAAAAAGATGATCACACCTCTTTCTTCCGAAAAGAAGGGGGAGCTTTGCCGCAAGCGGCGGTCGTTGCTTGACCGCCGCTTGTGCGCGATGCTGCCTTTTTCGCTTTCTTCGCTTCGGCTTTTCTTTGCTTCTTTCTTTTCTCCCGAAAAGAAAGAAGTTCTCACGGCTTACAGCTGCCGCAGGGTTCGTAACCCTCGGCGAGAAGCTCACTTCTTTTTGCCGTGCGCTGTGCACGGTTTTCCGCCTTGATGGCGGCCGCGCCCGCGCAGGTGGGCAAATGGAACTTGTGCGAGGAGAGGTTCAGCACGTAGGTGCGCGCCTCGTCTGTTGCCGCGTCTTTCTCTGCGGCGCCGCTCTCTCGGCTTTCGCCCGTGGCGTAATCGATGGACACCCTCGGCTGAACGTTGTAGCAATAGACGCGGAAATTGATCCCCGCGCCCGCATCCTCCACCGAGCAGGCCTCAATGACGACGCCGCGTGCGACGAGCTCCTCGCCCTCAAAATGCGGGGTGACGCGGTACAGCACGTGCCCGTCCGTCTCCTTGACGTAGTCGGCCACCATGTTTTCAAAGGGAAGCATCCCATCCACGTTGAAGGCGCGCGTGCCCGTGATGAGGTTTCGTTCGTTGGCGTTCTCGCCGGAGAGCTGGAAGCCGATGAGGTGACAGCGGTTGTAGAGATATTTCCCGTCCACGTGGTCGTATTTCACCGTCTGCCAGCCCGTGGGCTTGACCTGCCCGATGGAGCCGCGCTCCTCGGTGGGCATCAGATCCCGCCCGATGCAGGCAAGCGCCGTACCGCAACGGCCAAGCTCGTCGAGCGGCGCATAGGTCTCAAAGGATTCGGAGGCAAACAGCTCCTCGGAAAACGCAGCCTTTCCCTCGCCGAGAAGCACGTACGGCTCCCCGTCATAGGCGGGCACGTCCGAAAACGAGAATTCCCCCCCGTCGCCGCCGACGGAGGGCGTCTGCGGCACGGGATCCGTGACCGAAAGCCCCGCGCAGGCCGAAAGGCAGAAAAGGAGGGCAAGCCCCGCCTCAAGAAGACGCAAGCGTTTCATCTTTGATATACCTCTCTTGTGATCGTTTCGTGGCTCTTGCCGCCAAACTCGGTGCGGCTCTCAAGCGTCATCCCCGCGCTCAGCTCTGCGAGGGAGACCTTCGTGTGCTTGTCACAGGGGTAGGCGCGATTCCAAAAATAAAGCACCAGTCGGTCTGCCGTGTGCGCGACCTCGGAAACGTCCTCGCATTCGGAAAAGACGATCTCCCCTCGCTCTGCGGGAAACAGCTTTTCCCGCACGAGACATTCCCCGTCGGCAAAGAGCGTCGCCGTCTCGGGCGTCACCACGAGCGGCGCGGCCGAGGCGAATTCGACCAAATCGCGGCAAAGCGCCTCGTCTCGGCTTTGCCTGCGAGCGGCAAAGGTCCTTCCTCCCGCATTGTCCAGCGCAAGCACCAGCGTCATCTCGCATCCTCCCCGTTTCGTTTTTTCTATGATAACACAAAACGCGCGCGAACACAAGAAAAGCGCGCCGCGGCGCGCTTTTGCATAAAATGCACTCTTTTTCTATAATTATTCTGCCTCACAAAGCAAATCCTCCACGATCTCCGACAAGTGACAGGGGTGGACCTCCCCCTCGCTGATTTTGCGGAAAAGGCGGCGCGCCTGTGCGAAATTTGTCGAAACGCAGAAGAGCGTCTCCTCCTCGTCTCCGCGGCGCACCGTCAGAGAGAAGTGC
>JAZRZY010000154.1:0-3267 GCA_045601605.1 Eubacteriales bacterium | reverse complement strand
TATCTGTTTTTGTAATCATTTCCATATCTCCTATGAATACAATTCTGCATAATACATTATAGCATATATCTCGTTTGTTTTCAATGGGTTTTGTCGGATTTTGTAGGGTTGCAACTGATTTTTGCTTGATTTGTCACAAATAAAATCCACCATAGATTCAAAATGAGTCTATGGTGGATTTCTGCTATCCTATTCGGTTTTCATATTTCTCCGTTAAGGACATCCCGCATATGAATGGGCGGCTTTTTGCTTCTTTAAGTGTGGAACAACTTGAGCTTTTCAAAGAGTTTGACAAAAACGAGACCGACAATGAGCCCGACGGTGCCCTGAACGGAATTGGGGAGAAGGTTCACGAGAGAAGGGACGAATCCGTAAAGCAAACCCTCGAAGAGGTAGTAGCCTCCCACCATCCAGACCTCAGCGCAAAAGCCGGAGAAAAGGCGGGCGGGCAGCTTGCCGCAGTTGTTTTTCAGCAGACGCACGCCGAAATGGGCGATCAGCGCCATCAGAGCTTTGATGAGGAACGTGGCGGGCGCGTAGGTCACGTAGCCCGCAAACAGATCGGCGAGCGCACTCCCGAGTCCTGCGGCGAGAAAGCCGTAGAGCGGAGAGAGCGTCCATCCGGCCGCCAGAACGAGGCAGTCGCCGAGGTTGAGGTATCCGTTTAAGGGAGAGGGGATCTTGACGACCATCGTCGCTGCGCAGACCAGTGCCGTCATCAAGGCACAGGTTACCAGTTTTCGGACGTGTGTTTGCATTTTGAAAGACTCCTTTACAAATTTGCAAAATGAGTGTACACTATATCTGACCATATCACAATCGCCAATTTAGGAGTATTTTATAGAACCAGATGAAGCATCTCACAAAACAGGAAAAGAGTCCCATCTACCTGCAGCTTTACCGACGGATGCGCGAGGAGATCGTCGCAGGGAATTACCCGTACCACACAAAACTGCCCTCCAAGCGGAGTATGGCGGAACAGCTGGGGGTCAGCACCGTGACCGTGGAACACGCCTATGCGCTGCTGTGTGAGGAAGGGTATGTGGAGGCGCGCGAACGCAGCGGTTTCGTCGTGATCTTCCGCGGCACGGACGGCTTTCTGGCTCCCATGGAGCGCAGGGAGGCAAGAACGTGCGATGAGGCGGAAGGCATCCTTTCGGATTTTCCGCTTTCCGTATTTTCGAGGACGGTAAGAAGAGTTCTTTCGGAACGAGGGGAGCTTTTGCTTGAAAAATCGCCCGGATGCGGTCTTTTGGAACTGCGCGAGGCGATCAGCCGTTATCTTGCGCGAAACCGCGGAATGCACGTATCAAGCGAACAGATCGTGATCGGCGCCGGTTCGGAATATCTCTACGGATTGATCGTGGAATTGTTGGGGCGCGAGCGCGTCTATGCCATCGAATCGCCATCGTATCAAAAGATCGAACAGGTGTATCGGGCGCAAGGAGTCATCTTCGATCCGCTCAAGCTGACAAATGCGGGCATCGACAGCGCGGCATTGGCCGCTACAAGGGCGAGCGTTTTGCACACCACGCCTTACCGCAGTTACCCGAGCGGCGTGAGCGCAAGTGCCTCCAAGCGTCACGAATATATCCGTTGGGCACAGGCAGACGAGCGCTATATCATCGAAGATGATTTCGAGTCGGAGTTTTCGCTTTCCGCAAAACCGCGTGAGACGTTGTTTTCGCTTTCGCAGGAGGATAACGTCATTTATTTGAACACCTTTTCCAAAACCGTATCCTCCTCACTGCGCGTCGGGTATATGGTTTTGCCGAAGCGCCTGATCCAAGCGTTTCGTGAGAAGCTCGGTTTTTATTCGTGCACGGTGCCGACCTTTGTGCAGTACGTGCTTGCCGAACTTCTGAGTCAGGGGGATTTCGAACGGCACGTCAACCGCGTCAGAAGAAGTCTGCGCAGGCAGGAGAACGTGCAAAAAGAGACGCAATAAAAAAGACCGCGTTTGCGGTCTTTTTTTTATACTTCTTTGGAGTGTAGGAGGAAGTGTTGCAGGGCTTCGGTCTTCGGGTGGTCGAATACCTCTTCCGGCGTACCCTGCTCGGCAATGACTCCCTCGGACATGAAAATGACGCGATCGGCCACGCCGCGCGCAAACTCCATCTCGTGGGTGACGACGATCATCGTGCGTCGGTCGTCCTTCAGGGAACGGATGACCTTCAGCACCTCACCGGTCAATTCGGGGTCGAGCGCACTCGTCGGCTCGTCGAAGCAGAGAATGTCGGGGGACAGGGCGAGCGCGCGGGCAATGGCGACGCGCTGCTGCTGACCGCCGGAAAGCTCGCAGGGATAGGCGCCTGCCTTCTCGGAGAGCCCGACGCGCTCCAGAAGTGCCTCGGCGTGTTTTTCGATCTCTTGGATCCTTGCTTTTCGCTCGGCTTTCGGCAGGCTCTTTGCCATTAGGCGCGGCGAGAGGGTGAGATTGTCGAGCACGGAATACTGCGGAAAGAGGTTGAATTGCTGAAAGACCAGGCCGAAGTGCAGACGGTTTTTGCGGATCTCCTCGTCGGAGCGCATCGTCTTGTCGGAGGCATCCAGTAAAACTTCGCCGTTGAGTGTGATGGTGCCGTCGTCGGGGAGCTCAAGGAAATTGAGCGCACGCAAAAGCGTCGTCTTTCCGCTTCCGGAAGAGCCGATGATGACGAGCACCTCGCCGCGCTCAAGTTCAAGGTCGATGCCCTTGAGAACGCGAGTCGCGCCGAAGTTCTTTTGGATGTTTCGGACGTTGAGAAATGCCATGGTTATACCTTGTAGTAACTTAGTTTCTTTTCCAGCGCGCCGAAGGCAAGCGTCAGCACACCGCAGAAGATGAGGTAGAAGGCGCCGGTGTAGAAGAGCGGCCAGAGAAGGCCGTGCATCGTGATGAACTGCTGACCCGCCCAAATGATCTCATAGACTGCGATGGTGCGGGCGAGGGAGGTGTCCTTGACGAGGGTGATGAACTCGTTGGACATCGGGGCGGTGATTCGCTTGATGACCTGCATCAAAACGACGTGGAAGAAGATCTGCCCTCGCGTCATACCGAGCACCTGACCGGCCTCGTATTGACCGCGCGGGATGGACTGAATGCCGCCGCGGTAGATCTCGGAGAAGTAGCAGGCGTAGTTGATGGAGAAGGCGACGATGATGGACGTAAAGCGGTCCATCACCTCCCACGAGGCGATCCAGGAGGTCAGGGCGTTTTGCTCGGAGAGTCCCTCTGCCCAGGTGGCGGCAAGTCCGGGACCGTAGAAGATCACGATGATCTGGAGC